>DATJOB010000184.1:0-2102 GCA_035507475.1 Allostellaceae bacterium
GTAGTTCTTGTAGACGCGGTGGCCGAAGCCGTACTGGATTTCGTGCTCGTTCTTGTCTTTGACGTGTTTGATAAAGTCCGGGATCTTCGACTTGTCGCCGATCCGGGCGAGCATCTTCAGCACCGCCTCGTTGGCGCCGCCATGCGCCGGGCCCCACAGCGAGGCGATGCCGGCGGCGATGCAGGCGAACGGGTTGGCGCCCGACGAGCCGGCGTTGCGCACGGTCGCGGTCGAGGCGTTCTGCTCGTGGTCGGCATGGAGGATGAAGATCAGGTCCATCGCCTTGGCGAGGATCGGGTTGACCTTGTACTCCTCGCACGGCACGGCGAACGTCATGTAGAGGAAGTTCTCGGCGTAGCTCAGCGAGTTCTTCGGATACATGAAGGGCTGGCCGTGCGCGTATTTGTAGGCCATGGCGCCGATCGTCGGCAGCTTGGCGATCAGGCGGTGCGAGGCGACGATCCGCTGGTACGGATCGTTGATGTCGGTCGAGTCGTGATAGAAGGCCGAGAGCGCGCCGACCACCCCGCACAGCACCGCCATCGGGTGCGCGTCGCGCCGGAACCCGCGGAAGAACGTGGCGATCTGTTCGTGCACCATCGTGTGGTGCGTGATGTCGTTGACGAACTGCTTCTTCTGGTCGGCGGTCGGCAACTCGCCGTTGAGCAGCAAATAAGCGACTTCAAGGAAGTCGCTTTTGGCCGCCAGCTCCTGGATCGGGTAACCCCGATACATGAGGATACCCTGATCGCCGTCGATATAGGTGATGCTCGACCGACACGCCGCGGTCGCCATGAAGCCGGGGTCGTAGGTGAACATCCCGGTCTTCGCGTAGAGGCTGCGGACGTCGATCACCTTGGGGCCGACCGAGCCGTTGAGCACGGGCAGGTCGATGGCGTTGCCGGTGGCGTTGTCGGTCAGGGTCACCGTGCCGCCTTGGGCGCCTGCCTTTGGAGTGTTGCCGTCCATCGATGACCCTCGCTCGCTGCGCCCGCAGGCGGATTGCCGGACCGTCGCCGAAGAATAGGCCGCTAGCAGGCCATTATCAAATGGCGCCACATTATTGCAACGCAATATCGCATCTGCGAGATCATCTCGATTCGGCGGCGTCCGCGAGGCGGGCCAGGGTCTCCTCGCGGCCGAGCACGTCCATTACCTCGAAGATGCCCGGCGAGGCGGTCGAGCCGGTCAGCGCGGCGCGCAGCGGTTGCGCGACCGCGCCGAGCTTGACGCCGTTTTCGGCCGCGAAATCGCGCAAGGCGGCTTCGAGTGCGCTCGCCTGCCACGCGGCGCCGCCGATCTCGCGCGACAGCGCGCCGAGCAGCGCGCGCGCGTCGGGCGTCAGCAGCTTGGCGGCGTCGGCGTCGGCGCGGATCGGCCGCGCCGCGACGTAGAAGCGGGCCTTCTCGGCGAGTTCGACGATCGTCCTGGCGCGCGGCTTGAGCGCCGGCATCGCCCGCAGCAGGCGGTCGCGGTCCCCGTCCGAGAGAGCGTGGCCGAACTCGGCCGCCAACCGCTCGGCCGCGAGGTCGACGAGGCGGGCGTCATCCGCCTCGCGGATGTAGTGCGCGTTGACGCTGTCGAGCTTGTGGAAGTCGAACTGCGCCGGCGAGCGCTGGATGCCGGCGAGGTCGAACCAGGCGGTCGCCTGCTCGGTCGAGATGATCTCGTCGTCGCCGTGGCTCCAGCCGAGGCGCAACAGGTAGTTGCGCAGCGCCTCGGGCAGGTAGCCCATGTTGCGGTATTCCTCGATGCCGAGCGCGCCGTGCCGCTTCGACATCTTGGCGCCGTCCGCCCCGTGGATCAGCGGGATATGCGCGAATTCGGGGATCGGCCAGCCGAGCGCGCGGTAGATCTGCACCTGGCGGAAGGCGTTGCGGAAATGCTCGTTGCCCCGGATCACATGGGTGATGCCCATGTCGTGATCGTCGACGACGACCGAGAAATTGTAGGTCGGGGTGCCGTCGGAGCGCAGGATGATCAGATCGTCGAGTTCCTCGTTGCCGACCGTGACTTCACCAAGCACGAGGTCGTCGATTGTCGTGGCGCCGGTCTGCGGCGCTTTCAGACGGATCACCGGGGCGTTATCCGGCAACGGTCTG
>DATJOB010000185.1:0-2123 GCA_035507475.1 Allostellaceae bacterium
CGGCCAGGACGCGGTCGCCGCGAGGCGCTTCGCGAGTCGGCGCGTGTCGCTGCCGCACAGGCCGAGCAGCACCGGCCGGCGGCGCGCCGGCGCGCCCGCCACGATCTCAACGACGCGCGCGGTCTCGTCGTCATCGAGCACCAGCCCCTCGCCGGTGGTGGCAGCGAGGATGACGCCGTCGATCGGCTGTGCGGCGTAGTGCGCGGCCAGCCGCGCCAGCGAGCGCTCGTCGAGCGCGCCGTCGGCGAACGGCGTGATCAGCGGCAGCCAGATGCCGGCGAACGTGGTCGGGGTCGATGATGGTTGGTCCATGTCCTGCTCCTCGGATGCGGGTGGCCGATGCGGAGCAGGCGTTGACAAAAAAAATACCCCGTCCGAATCGGCGGGGCCCTGGGTGATCGTGACGGTGCGTGGTCAGCGCAGACGCAGTCCCCCGAGCCCGGCGACGCCAGGCTTTCGCGACTTCAGGAGGACGTTACGGCGCATGGTGCGATCCTCCGCTGCCGTCCGGTCGCTGTCAATCGCGGGGCGCACCGAGCGCGGTCCAGCGACATGAGCAGCCCCTGCTCATGTCACATCGGGTGTGCGATAGCTCTGTCCATGGATCAGCGAGCGATCGACCACGCACGCATGGACGGCGGACGCATGCCCGCTTCGGTCGCGGGGGGAGGCCCTGCATCGGCCCTGCTGGTGCAGGGCGCGGGCGCGGCGGTAGTCTGGCGGTCGCCATGAGCGCGGACCCCAGCGCGGACCCGATCCATGTCGTCGGCGGCGGCCTCGCGGGCAGCGAGGCCGCGTGGCAGATCGCCGAGGCGGGGCTGTCGGTCGTCCTGCACGAGATGCGCCCGCTGGTCGCCACCGACGCGCATCAGACCGATGCGCTGGCCGAGCTCGTGTGCTCGAACTCGTTCCGCTCCGACGACGCCGCGCACAACGCGGTCGGCCTGCTGCACGAGGAGATGCGGCGCTGCGGCTCGCTGATCCTCGCCGCGGCCGACGCCGCCAAGCTGCCGGCCGGCGGCGCGCTCGCGGTCGACCGCGACGCCTTCGCGGGCCGCGTCACCGCGGCGCTGTCGGCACATCCGCGCGTCGCGCTGGCGCGCGGCGAGGTCGCCGGCCTGCCGGCCGACTGGCCGAGCGTGATCGTCGCGACCGGCCCCCTCACCTCGCCGGCGCTCGCCGAAGCGCTGCGCGCGCTGACCGGCGAGGACAGCCTCGCCTTCTTCGACGCGATCGCGCCGATCGTCCATCGCGACTCGGTCGATCTCGAGTTGGCGTGGTTCCAGTCGCGCTACGACAAGGCCGGGCCGGGTGGCGACGGCGCCGACTACATCAACTGTCCGCTCGACCGCGACGGCTACGACGCCTTCGTCCAGGCGCTGCTCGACGGCGACAAGATCGACTTCAAGGAGTGGGAGCGCTCGACGCCCTATTTCGAGGGCTGCCTGCCGATCGAGGTGATGGCGGCGCGCGGCCGCGACACCTTGCGCTACGGCCCGATGAAGCCGGTCGGCCTGACCGATCCGCGCACCGGCCGGCGGCCCTACGCGGTCGTGCAGCTGCGCCAGGACAACGCGCTCGGCACGCTCTACAACCTCGTCGGCTTCCAGACCAAGCTGAAGCACGCCGAGCAGACGCGCGTCTTCCGCATGATCCCGGCGCTCGCGCGCGCCGAGTTCGCGCGGCTGGGCGGACTGCACCGCAACACGTTCATCAACTCGCCCCGGCTGCTCGACCCGGCGCTGCGCCTGAAGCGCGAGCCGCGGCTGCGCTTCGCCGGCCAGATCACCGGCGTCGAGGGCTATGTCGAGAGCGCCGCGATCGGGCTTTTGGCGGGTCGCTTCGCGGCCGGCGAGCGGCACGGCGCGGCAGTCGCGCCGCCGCCGGCGACGACCGCCCTGGGCGCGCTGCTCGGCCACATCACCGGCGGCGCCGATGCGGCGACGTTCCAGCCCATGAACGTGAATTTCGGCCTGTTCCCGCCGCTCGAGGCCCCCGTGCGCGGGCGCGACCGCAAGCACGCGCTGACCCGCCGCGCGCTGGCCGATCTCGACAACTGGCTTGCGCCCACTGTCGCGGCTGCCGAATGATGGCAGCGCCATGACGACCAGCGCCAACGAGAC
>DATJOB010000186.1:0-6111 GCA_035507475.1 Allostellaceae bacterium
GTCTGGTCCAAACAATGTCTCCCTGCCTGCGATTTAGGCAGGGCGGCGAGAGTAGGGATATCGGCCGAGGCGAACAATCGCGCAACCCGCGCGCCGGGCGGGAGGCTGCGTTGCGCCGATTCCCGCTTGCCGGGCGGCGAATCGGCCAGCGCTCAGCGCCGCAGCGGCGGCCCCGGCCGCTGGTTCAGCCGGCGATCGGCGAGGCTGCGCTACGAGCCGGTTGGCGCGGGATTGGGCTGCGGTGCCGGCGCGCTTGCCGCTGCCGCCGCATTCTGCTGTTGAATTGCCGCATTCGCCGCCCGCTGGGCGCGGTACTGTTCGACATCGTGCCAGCTGACGACGACGGCGGCGATCACCACACCGACCGCAAGCAGCAACGCGACAAAGCTCCCCGGCCGAACCAGCAATGTGATGACCAGACCGACCACCACAAGCACGCCGAGAACCTGCAGGATCGTGCCCGACAACATCGACGCAACTCCGCTCTTAACAATCGTTAATCCTAAACAGGCGGAATCGGGTTCGGTTCCCGGCGGCAGCCTCACGCCCGGCGCGCCCGCCGCGGCTTCGTCCCTCGCGCCGCCGCCGCGCCTGTGGCCGGCGGCGCTGGCGGCGATCGCGGGCAGCGTGCTGGTCGGCTTCATGCCGCTGATGGCCCGCCACCTCTACGGCGACGGCCTCGACGCCGCCTCGATGCTGTTGTGGCGCTACCTGATCGCGCTGCCCGCGCTGCTCGCCGCGGCGCTGGCGACGCGGCTCGACCTTGCCGGCGCATGGCGGCGCGGCGCCTGGCGCATCGCGCTGGTCGGCGCGACGCTCGGCGTCGGCCAGACCTACTGCTTCTGGGAGAGCATCCGGCTGCTCGACACCGGTCTCGCGGTGCTGCTCTTCTATACCTATCCGGCGCTGACCCTGGTGCTCGACCGGGTGCTGTTCGACCGGCCGATCCGGGTGCGCGCGGCGTTCTGCGTCGCGATCATCCTGGTGGGCGCCGGGTTCGTGACGCTGCCCGGCCTGCGCCAGGGCACGATCGACCTGCGCGGCCTCGCCTGGGCGATCCCCTCGCCGCTGATCTACGTCTTCTACCTCGCCGCCAACTCGGTGCTGCTGCGCGGGCAGAAGCCGCTGACCGGGGCGCTGTGCCTCTATCTCGGCATGGCGGTCAGCCTGGCGGCAATCAATCTGTGGGCCGGGTTCACGCTGCCGCCGAGCGCCGATGCCTGGATCTGGATGATCGTCGCGGCGCTCGGCCCGGGGGCGCTGGTGATCACCCTGTTCGCGTTCAGCGTGCCGCGGCTCGGCCCGTCGAGCTATGCGATCATCGCCAATTGCGAGCTGGTCACCGTGGTCACGGTCGGCGTCCTCGCGCTCGGCGAGGCGATGACGCCGGATCGCGCCGCCGGCGGCGTGCTGATCCTCGCCGGCATCCTCGGCTACGGGCTGTCGCGCAAACCCGGCGCGAAGCGCGCAGCGCTATTGCAGCAGCGCCAGACCGGAATTGGCGTGCGCGCACGCGGCTAGCCCCAAAACGACGCCGGCCGCGGCGCGCGCATTGGCGCAGGCGATGACGACGCGCGGGCTGCGGTTGTGCGTCGACGGCCCCACGCCTGCTCCGCCTGCGACAAAAGCGGTGCGAGCGACCCTACGCCGCTTTGAGGAGGCCGCGCAGCACGTATTGCAGGATGCCGCCGTGGCGGAAATATTCGACCTCGTCGAGCGTATCGATGCGGCAGATCAGCGGCACGCTGCTTGTCTTGCCGTCGGCGCCATGGATCGTCAGCGTCACCTCCATGCGCGGCCTGATCCCGTCCTTGATGCCGGTCACGTCGAGCACCTCGTCGCCCTTGAGCCCGAGCGACTGCCGGCTGGTGCCTTCCTTGAACTGCAGCGGCAGGACGCCCATGCCGACCAGGTTCGAGCGGTGGATGCGCTCGAAGCTTTCGACGATCACCGCCTTGACGCCGAGGAGCAGCGTGCCCTTCGCCGCCCAGTCGCGCGACGACCCGGTGCCGTATTCCTTGCCGCCGAAGATGACGAGCGGCACGCCGCGTTTCTTGTATTCCATCGCCGCGTCGTAAATCGGCATCACGGTGCCGTCGGGCATCAGCTTGGTCATGCCGCCCTCGACCCCCGGCACCATCTCGTTCTTGATGCGGATGTTGGCGAAGGTGCCGCGCATCATCACGTTGTGGTTGCCGCGCCGCGCGCCGTAGGAATTGAAGTCGGTCGGCCGCACCTGGTAGCTGATCAGGTAGTCGCCGGCCGGGCTCTCGACCTTGATGCTGCCCGCGGGCGAGATGTGGTCGGTGGTGATGCTGTCGCCGAAGATCGCCAGCTCGCGCGCGCAGGCGACGTCGCTGAGCGGCCCCGGCTCCTGCGGCATGTTGTCGAAATAGGGCGGCCGCGCGAGATAGGTCGAGTGGTCGTCGAACCCGTAGGTCATGCCGCCGCCGCCGGTCACCGCGCGCCATTGCGGCGGGCCCTCGAAGACATTGCCGTAGCGGCGCTGGAAGCTTTCGCGGTGGACCGCCTGGCGCACGGTGTCGGCGACCTCGCGGTTCGACGGCCAGATGTCGCGCAGATAGACGGGCTTGCCGTCGCTGTCCTCGCCGAGCGGATCGGCGACGAGGTCGATGCGCACCGTCCCGGCCAGCGCATAGGCGACGACGAGCGGCGGCGAGGCGAGGTAGTTGGCGCGCACCAGGGCGTGGATGCGGCCCTCGAAATTGCGGTTGCCGGAGAGCACCGCCGCCACCGCGAGATCGCCTTCCTCGATCGCCTCGGCGACCGGCTCGGGCAGCGGCCCGGAATTGCCGATGCAGGTCGTGCAGCCATAGCCGACGAGGTTGAAGCCGAGCTTGTCGAGATAGTCCTGCAGCCCGGCCGCGGCGTAGTAGTCGCTGACCACCTGGCTCCCCGGCGCCAGGCTGGTCTTGACCCACGGCTTGACCTTGAGCCCCTTCTCGACCGCCTTTTTCGCGACGAGGCCCGCCGCCAGCATCACGCTCGGGTTCGAGGTGTTGGTGCAGGAGGTGATCGCGGCGATCACCACATCGCCGTCATGCAGCGGGTAATCGGCGCCGGGCACCGGCTGCGTGCGCGGCGCGGCGACCCCGGGGGCGAGCCGCGGCAGCTCCGCGTCGAACGCCTTGCCGGTCGCGGGGAGCGCCACCCGGTCCTGCGGCCGGCGCGGCCCGGCGAGCGAGGGCTCGACGCTCGCCAGGTCCAGTTCGAGCGCGTCGGTGAACACCGGATCGGGCGTCGCCTCGTCGCGCCACAGGCCTGGCGCCTTGGCATAGGCTTCGACCAGCTTGACGCGCGCCGGGTCGCGGCCGCTGAGGGTGAGGTAGCGGATCGTCTCGGCGTCGATCGGGAAGAAGCCGCAGGTCGCGCCGTATTCGGGCGCCATGTTGCCGATCGTCGCGCGGTCGGCGAGCGCCAGCTCGGCGATGCCCGGACCGTAGAACTCGACAAAGCGCCCGACCACGCCGCGCCGGCGCAGCATCTGCGTCACGGTCAGCACGAGATCGGTCGCGGTCGCGCCCTCGCGCAGCTTGCCGGTCAGCTTCATCCCGACGACCTCGGGGATCAGCATCGAGATCGGCTGGCCGAGCATCGCCGCCTCGGCCTCGATGCCGCCGACGCCCCAACCGAGCACCGCGAGCCCGTTGACCATCGTCGTATGGCTGTCGGTGCCGACCAGCGTGTCGGGATAGGCGATCGTCCTGCCGCCCTCGTCGGTGGTCCAGACCACCTGCGCCAAATATTCGAGATTGACCTGATGGCAGATGCCGGTGCCGGGCGGAACGACGCGGAAATTGTCGAACGAATCCTGGCCCCATTTGAGAAAGCGGTAGCGCTCGCCGTTGCGCTCGAACTCGATCTTGACGTTCTCGGCGAAGGCGGCGGGATCGCCGAACCGGTCGATCATCACCGAGTGGTCGATGACCAGGTCGACCGGCGACAGCGGGTTGATCTTCTTCGGGTCGCCGCCGAGATCGACCATCGCCTGGCGCATCGCCGCGAGATCGACGACGGCGGGCACGCCGGTCAGGTCCTGCATCAGCACGCGCGCCGGACGGAACGCGATCTCGCGGTCGGAGGTGCGGCTCTGCAGCCAGGCGCCGAGTGCCTTGATGTCGTCGACCGTGACGGTGCGCCCGTTTTCGAGCCGCACCAGGTTTTCGAGCAGCACCTTCAACGAGAACGGCAGGCGCGACAGGTCGCCGAGCCCGGCGGCCTTTTCCGCCGCCTCGAGGCTGAAATAATCGTAGCTCCTGCCGTCGACGCTGAGGGTGCGGCGGGCTTTGAGGCTGTCGCTGCCGGTGACGCTCACGGGCGGTCTCCTGTGTCTCTTGCGCTCGTCGTCATCCCCGGGCGCGCCCCGGGGAGCTGGGTGGCCGGATCGACTCCGCCCATGACGCCGGGCGCTGGTCCAAACGATTGCGGCTACGATAGCCCGCCACGGCGCCCGATCAAGCGCGGGTGGCGGCGGCGACCGCGACCGGATAGGCGTAATGGATCGCCGCCCCGTCGAGGCGCACCGGGATGCCGAGGCTGTCGTCCGCCGCCGAGGCACGGAACATCGCGAGGATCGTCTCCTCGTCGCCGGGGTTGGGGAAGGAGCGCGCCAGCAGGTTCTTCGCCTCGTCGCGCAACTCGGTGAAGCGGACGCGCGGCTCGCCGAGACCGGCGGCGACAAACAGCTGCTTCAGCTCGGAGAGCCGCAGCGCCCGCGTGTGCGATGGGTCGCGCAGCTTTTCGAGCCGGTTGAACGCGGCCGCCTTGGCCGGATCCTCGGACGGACAGCTATCGGCGACGACGATGCGGCCGCCCGGCGCGCAGACCCGCGCCATCTCCTTGAGCACCGCGAGCGGGTCGAGGAAATGGTGGAACGAGAAGCGCGTCGCGACGATGGTGAAGCTCGCGTCGGCATAGGGCAGCGTCGTCACGTCGCCGCGGTCCCAGCGCGTGTTGGCGAGGCCCTGCGCCGCCGCCGCGCCGCGCGCCTCGTCAAGCATCGCCGGGGTCACGTCGATGCCGGTCACCTCGCGCACCTGCGGCGCGAAGGCGCGCGCGACCAGCCCGCCGCCGCACGCGACGTCGAGCACGCGGTCGGCGGGGCCCGGCTCGCCGGCGGCGACGATGACCGCCAGCGCATCGGCATTGGCGACCGGCGCGGCGGCGTTGAACACCGTCGCCTGCCGCGTGAACTGGTCGCGGATCAGCGCGTCGTGCGCGGTCGTCGTGTCGGTCATGGCTGCAGCACCCTCGTCAAACGCTCCCGGCCGCGGGCGGTGAGGCTTATACGCCCATCCCGGCTGCACGCCACCAGATCGTCGCACAACGCGTCTTCCCAGGCGCAATTGAGCGGACAGGTGCTGCTCCACGCCGCGCGCACCTCGCCGATGCTGCGCGGCCGCGCCGCGATCCATTCGAGAAACTGCACCATCAGCAGCTTCGCTTCGCTCGCCATCCGCCGATCTCCCGGAACCGAGCGGACCACCCCGCTGGCCGGCCGCGCCCATGTCGACCGTCGCGGGTGGAAAGCTGGGTCCCCGGCTTGGCCGCAATGCAATCTGAAGGCGGCGCGGTCGATTGTCCAATATATTGGAATGGCTTTTGTGATATGTAAAACATATGGAGTTGCGCCACCTCCGCTATTTCGTCGCGGTCGCCGAGGAGGGCCACGTCACCCGCGCCGCCGAGCGGCTCGGCATCCAGCAGCCGCCGTTGTCGCAGCAGATCCGCGCGCTCGAACGGGAACTCGAGGCGCAGCTCTTCCACCGCAAGCCGCGCGGCGTCGAGCTGACCGCCGCCGGACGCGCCTTCCTCGACGATGCGAAGGCGATCCTCGCCCGCGCCGAGGCCGCCGTCGCCGGGGCGCGCCGCGCCGCGCGCGGCGAAAGCGGGCGGATCGGCATCGGCTTCACCAGCTCGGCCTCGTTCCATCCGTTCGTGCCGCGCACGATCCGTCGGTTTCGCGAGCGCCACCCGCTGGTCGCGCTGGCGCTTGAGGAAAGCGGCACGACCGAGCTGGTCGCGGCGCTGCGGTCCAACCAGATCGACGCGGCGTTTGTCCGCTCGCCGTTTGGCGGCAGCCCCGACCTC
>DATJOB010000187.1:0-8523 GCA_035507475.1 Allostellaceae bacterium
CGCAGCCAGCCGCTCGCCGTCTGCCACAGCGCCTCGATCTCGCCCGGCATCCCGTCGATCCGGTATTCGCGCGGAATGCCGATCTTGAGACCGCGGATGTCGCCGGTCAGCGCCGCCTCGTAATCGGGCACCGCCGCCGGCGCCGAGGTCGAATCGCGCGGGTCGTGACCGGCCATCGCGCCGAGCACGATCGCCGCGTCGCGCACGGTGCGCGCCAGCGGCCCCGGATGGTCGAGCGAGGAGGCGAACGCCACCACACCCCAACGCGAGCAGCGGCCATAGGTCGGCTTGAGTCCGACCATGCCGCAAAAGCTCGCGGGCTGGCGGATCGAGCCGCCGGTATCGGTACCGATCGCGGCGAGCGCCGCCCGCGCCGCGACCGCCGCCGCCGAGCCGCCCGACGAGCCGCCGGCGACCAGCGGCCGGTTGTCGCCCTCGCGGCGCCACGGGTTCTCGCTCGGCCCGTAATGGCTGGTGGTGGTCGACGAGCCCATCGCGAACTCGTCGAGATTGGTCTTGCCGAGCATCACCGCGCCCGCCGACCACAGCTTCTCGGTCACCGTCGATTCGTAGGGCGGGACGAAACCGTCGAGGATGTGCGAGGCGGCGGTGGTCAGGACGCCGGTGGTGCAGAACAGGTCCTTGACCGCGATCGGCACCCCTTCGAGCGGCCGTGCCTCGCCGGCGGCGAGCCGCGCGTCGCAGTCCGCGGCCATCTCGAGCGCGCGTTCGGGCGTTGCGGTGATGAACGCGTTGAGCGGGCGGATCCGCTCGACCGCGGCGTTGTATGCGGCGGCCAGCTCGCGCGCGGAAAACGCCTTGCCGCGCAGCCCGTCGCGCACCTCGGCGATGGTGAGATCGGTAAGCGCGGTCACTCGACCACCTTGGGCACCGCGAAAAAGCCGCGCGCGCGCCGCGGCGCGTTGCCGAGGATCGCGTCGCGGCAATCGCCGTCGGTAACGATGTCGTCGCGCATCGGCAGCGTCATCCCAAATGCCACTTGGGCAACGCTGGTCATCGGCGGCACGCCGTCGGTATCGACCGCCATCAGCTGCTCGACCCAATCGAGGATGCCGCTCAGCTCCGCGGCGAGCGGTTCGAGCTCGTCCTCGGATAGCCGTATCCGCGCCAGGGTGGCGATGCGCGCCACGGTGGCTTTGTCCAACGCCATGATTTTGATGTCTTTCGCGGCAAAAGCGGCCGACGCACGCTATCATCGGGCATGATCCTCGGCAACCGGTGATGATTTTCGGCGACCCTGGGGCGCTGAAGGCGGCGGTGCCGCAGGGCGAGCGGCTGCTCGGTCTCGACGTCGGCAGCAAGACGATCGGGCTGGCGCTGAGCGACACCCGGCTCGTCGTCGGCAGCCCGCTGGAGACGATCCGCCGGCGGCGGTTTCGCGACGACGCGGCGGCGCTGCTGGCGCTGGTCGAGCGGCACGGCGTCGGCGGGCTCGTCATCGGCCTGCCGCTGAGTCTGGCCGGCGGCGAGACGCCGCGCAGCCAGTCGGTGCGCGCATTCGCCCGCAACCTGCTGGCGCTGCGCGACCTGCCGACGCTGCTCTGGGACGAGCGGCTGTCGACCGCCGCGGTGACCCGAGCGATGATCGACGCCGATCTGAGCCGGGCGCGCCGCGCTGCGATCGTCGACAAGGTCGCCGCGGCCTACATCCTGCAGGGCTGCCTCGATGCCATGCCCGAGGCGAGCTAGATGCTGCGGCATGATCGCCGTTGCCGAAATGGCGGCGAGCGCGCCATAGATCGCGGATGGCAATGGCGGGCTTCATAGCGGCGCGAGACGGCGCGGCGCGGCGTGACACAAGGCCGGTGGCGATCTGGCTGCTCGTCTGTTGCGCGATGATCTTCGCGATGGTGGTGATCGGCGGGATCACCCGGCTCACTTGGTCCGGCCTGTCGATCACCGAATGGCAGCCGGTGACCGGCGCCGTCCCGCCGCTCTCCGCCGCCGACTGGCAGGCCGAGTTCGCCAAGTACCAGCAGACGACGCAATACCGGCAGGTCAATGCCGGCATGAGCCTCGCCGACTTCAAGACGATCTATCTCTGGGAATACCTGCACCGACTTTGGGGCCGGCTGATCGGCTTCGTCTACCTGCTGCCGTTCCTCTATTTTCTCGCGCGCGGCCGCATCCCGCGGCGCCTCGCCTGGCCGCTGAGCGCGATCTTCGCGCTCGGCGCGGCGCAGGGCGCGCTCGGCTGGTACATGGTCGAAAGCGGGCTCGCCGACCGCATCGAAGTCAGCCAGTACCGCCTCACCGCGCATCTCGCGCTGGCGCTGCTGATCTATGCCGCGACGCTATGGACCGCGCTGGGGTTGCTCGATCGCTCTCCGCCCCTAGCGCGGAGCTGGCTGCGCCGGGCGGCGGAACTGCTGCTTGGCCTGATCGGGCTGACCATTGTCGCCGGCGGTTTTGTCGCGGGGCTCAATGCCGGCCTCACCTACAACAGCTTTCCGCTGATGGACGGGCGGTTCGTACCGACCGGCTATGCGCAGCTCTCGCCGTTCGTCCGCAACTGGTTCGAGAACGTCGCCGCGGTGCAGTTCGACCACCGCATCCTGGCGATGACCACCATTGGCTCGGTGATCGCGCTGTGGCTCGCGGGATGGCGAAGCGCCCTGCCCGCGGCCGCGCGCCATGCGCTGCATGCGCTGCTCGCCGCGGCGTTGCTTCAGCTTGGCCTGGGGATTTCGACGCTGTTGCTCGTCGTCCCGATCCCGCTCGCCGCCGCACACCAGGCGGGGGCGGTGCTGCTGCTGACCGCGGCTCTCGTCTTCCGCCATCGCCTGCGCGGCGCGGCGCCACGCGCGTGACGGTGACGGGGGCAACCGCGGCCGCGGGCCCGGCGCCCGCGACCGCCGGTTCCGGCCGGTTACTTCACCAGGACCCAGTCGCCCTGGTAATGCGCGTGATGGCCGACATAGTGATACTGCCACTCGTAGTGCCAGGTCCCGGTCGAGGGCTGCCCGTACTGCCCCGCGGCGGCCGGAGAGGTGTTGAGGATCGCGGCCAAGGCAACGACGCCAAGCGTGGTGAGCAACGTTTTCATCTGGGTTCTCCGTGCCCGACGTTGCGGGCGGCCTTGATTTGGTCGGCCGCCGGGAGAGCCGCAAACGAGAGTTTCTCACGCGACGGGTGAAGAACGCTCAACCGGGATCGCGCGGGGTCTTGCGCGAATTGGACGCATCGCGCGGCAACGCCATATAATCCGCGGCGCCGAGGAGAATGCGCGATGGCGAAGGGCGGAAAACTCCTGAAGGACTGGCAGAAGCTCGCCGCGGCGGAGCTGCGCGGCAAGCCGCTCGACAGCCTCGATTGGCGGACGCCCGAGGGCATCGCGGTCAAGCCGCTCTATACCGAAGCCGACCTCGAAGCGATCGAAGCGGCGGGGTTTCCGTTCCGCGAGGCGGTGCCGGGCGCGCCGCCCTATCTGCGCGGGCCGCGCGCGACGATGTACGCCAATCGGCCGTGGACCATCCGGCAATATTCGGGCTTTTCGACCGCCGAGGAATCGAACCGCTTCTATCGCGACAACCTGAAGGCGGGGCAGATGGGGCTGTCGATCGCCTTCGACCTCGCGACCCATCGCGGCTACGACAGCGACCACCCGCGCGTCGTCGGCGATGTCGGCAAGGCCGGCGTCGCGATCGACTCGGTCGAGGACATGAAGATCCTGTTCGACGGCATCCCGCTCGACAAGATGAGCGTGTCGATGACGATGAACGGCGCGGTGCTGCCGGTGCTCGCCGGGTTCATCGTCGCCGCCGAGGAGCAGGGGGTCGAACAGGAGCAGCTCCAGGGGACCATCCAGAACGACATCCTCAAGGAGTTCATGGTCCGCAACACCTATATCTACCCGCCCGCGCCCTCGATGCGGATCGTCGCCGACATCATCGAATACACCGCGCAACACATGCCGAAGTTCAACTCGATCTCGATCTCCGGCTACCACATGGAGGAAGCCGGCGCGACGTCGGTGCAAGAGCTGGCTTTTACGCTGGCAGACGGGCTCGAATACGTGCGCGCGGCGCTGTCGCGCGGGCTCGACATCGACGCGTTCGCGCCGCGCCTGTCGTTTTTCTTCGGCATCGGCATGAACTTCTTCATGGAGATCGCCAAGCTGCGCGCCGCGCGGCTGCTCTGGGCGCGGCTCATCGCGCCGTTCGCGCCCAAGAACCCGGCCAGCCTGGCGCTGCGCACGCATTGTCAGACTTCGGGCGTCAGCCTCACCGAGCAGAGCCCGCACAACAACATCGTCCGCACCACGATCGAGGCGCTCGCCGCCGTGCTCGGCGGGACGCAGTCGCTGCACACCAACTCGTTCGACGAGGCGCTCGCGCTGCCAACGCCGTTCTCGATGGGGATCGCCCGCAACACCCAGCTCATCCTCGCCGAGGAAACCGGCATCCCGCACGTCATCGACCCGCTGGGCGGCAGCTATTACGTCGAGAGCCTGACCCATGCGATCGCCACCGAGGCGATGAAGCTGATCGACGAGGTCGAGGCGCTCGGCGGCATGACGAAGGCGGTCGAGAGCGGCATGCCCAAGCTGCGCATCGAGGCCGCGGCGGCGCGCCGCCAGGCGGCGGTCGACCGCGGCGAGGAGGTCATCGTCGGGGTCAACAAGTACCGCGCCGACGACAAGGCCGAGGTCCAGCTGCTCGACGTCGACAACGACAAGGTGCGCCGCGCGCAGATCGCCCGGCTCAACCGGATCAAGAAGATCCGCGACGCCGACAAGGTGGCCGCGGCGTTGGCGGCGCTGACCGCGGCGGCGAAGGGCGGCAACGGCAACCTGCTCGAATTGTCGATCGCCGCGAGCCGGGCGCGCGCGACGGTCGGCGAAATCTCGGACGCGCTCGAACTCGCCTTCACCCGGCACCATGCAGCCACGCAATCGGTCGCCGGCGTCTATGGCGGGCAATACGGCGACGACGAGAACTTCCGGCGCATCCAGCGCGAGATCGACGCCTTTGCGCGCGACGAGGGCCGCCGGCCGCGCATGCTGGTGGTCAAGCTCGGCCAGGACGGGCACGACCGCGGCGCCAAGGTCATCGCCACCGCCTTCGCCGATATCGGCTTCGACGTCGATATCGGCCCGCTGTTCCAGACGCCGGAGGAGGCGGCGCGGCAGGCGGTCGAGAACGACGTCCACATCGTCGGCGTGTCGAGCCAGGCTGCAGGGCACAAGACCCTGGTGCCGGCGCTGGTCGCGGCGCTGCGGCGCGAGGGCGCCGGCGACATCCTGGTGGTGTGCGGCGGCGTCATCCCGCCGGCCGATTACGCCTTCCTCAAGGACGCGGGGGTCGCCGCCATCTACGGGCCCGGCACCAACATCCCGAAGGCCGCCGCGGAGATCCTGTCGCTGATCCAGAAGCAGCGCCTCGCCGCCTGAATACACGTCATAATTAAATCATCGGCGTTTCAACCGACGGTAATACTGCGCCTTTGCAGCACCCCCTGCCCCTTGTATAGTCGCGGCGAACAGGGAGGCGAGGATGGCCGGGGAAACGACCAGTCAAGGCGCGACGCCGCGCCTTGTAGCGAAGATCATCGCCAGCTACGTCGCGCATCACAGCCTGTCGCCCGACCAGATTCCCGAGCTCATCGCCTCGGTCCACCGCACCATCGCCGGCCTCGGCCAACCGGCCGAGACCCCGGCGGCGCCGACGCCGGCGGTGCCGGTGCGCCGCTCGGTGCAGCGTGACGTCGTGATCTGTCTCGACTGCGGCTGGAAGGGCAAGATGCTGCGCCGCCATCTGACGACCCGGCACGGGCTCTCCGGCGACGATTACTTGAAGCGCTGGGGATTGGCGGCCGACCACCCGTTGACCGCGCCCGATTACTCGGTGCAGCGCTCCACCCTGGCAAAGGAACTCGGGCTTGGCCGCGGCGGCCGCAGCGCCAACGGCGGACGCCGCCGCCGGCCGCGCGGCGGCTAGCGGCGCGACCGCTCCGCCGGATGCGGCTCGCGGCGGCCGACTGCACGGTCGCGATCGCGCTCCTTGCCGCTGCGGCGATGCCCGCCACGGCGCAGCAGGCGGCAGCACCGGCCGCCGACAGCTGCAGCCACCATGCCGAACTGTGCCTTTCCGGCTGCGCCGCGCGCGGCGGCCGCGGCGACCGCTGCGGCGAGGTTTGCCGGCAGCGCCTGAGCAGCTGCCTGCAGAGCGGCACCTACACCACCGGCGCGGGCTACGACATCACCGGGTTGTCGCGCGATTGACACGACGACCGGCCCGCTTCTGACGGTCTGCGAACTACCGGTCTGCGACTACCGGTCCGCCACTGGCCCCGGGGCGCGCCGGATCGCCTCGCTCTCGGTGACGACCAGATCCATCGGCACATCGAAAGGCTGCGGATGGATCGTCGCGATCTCCTGGCAGGCAAAGCCGACACCGATCGCCAGCGGCCGCGGCGAGAGCGCGGCGAGCGTACGATCGAAATAGCCGCCGCCATAGCCGAGCCGATAACAGCCGCGATCGAAGCCGACCAGCGGGGCCAGCACCACCGCCGGCACGACGACGTCGCGCTTCTCGGGGATCGGGATGTCCCAGACGCCGGAAACGAGCGGCTCGCCGGGTCGCCAGGCGCGGTATTCGAGCGGTCCGCGCTTGTCGACGACAACCGGGAGCGCGACCTCGCGGCCCTCCGCGGCAAGCTCGTCGACCAGCGGTCGCGGATCGAACTCGGCGCGGAACGGCCAATAGATGCCGAGCACGCCGGCGCGTCCGGCGAGCAGCTCGCGCAGCGCCATCGCCATCCGCTCGCCCGCCGCCCGGCGCGAAGCCGGCGGCAGCGCCATGCGCAGCGCGATCAGCCGCTCGCGCTCGGCCCTGCGCCAGGCCTTGACCGCGGCCGCCTCCACGGCGCCGCCTAGAACAGCCCGGTGATCCGGCCGTCCTCGGTCAGGTCGATGCTGTTGGCGGCCGGCACGCGCGGCAGCCCGGGCATCGTCATGACCTCGCCGCAGATCGCGACGACGAACTCGGCGCCGGCCGAGAGCCGGATTTCGCGGATCGGCAGGATGTGGTCGCTCGGCGCGCCCTTGGCGTTGGCGTCGGCCGAAAAGCTGTACTGGGTCTTCGCCATGCAGACCGGAAAATGGCCGAACCCGCCCTTCTGGAGTTCGGCGAGCCGGGTCTCGACCCCCGCCTCGCAGGCGATGTCCCTGGCGCGGTAGATTTTCTGCGCGATCGTCTTGATCTTGTCGCGCAGCGGCATCTCGTCGGGATAGAGAAACCTGAAGTCCGCCTGTCCCTTGTCGATCGTCTTGACCACCGCCTTGGCGAGCGGCGCGGCGCCCTCGCCGCCATAGGCCCAATGGTCGGCGATAACCGCCTCGACACCCTGCGCCGCGCACAACTGCTTGAGCTTGGCATGCTCGGCCTCGGTGTCGGCGCTAAAGCGGTTGACCGAGACCACCGCCGGCACGCCGAACCCGCGCAGGTTTTCGAGGTGCCGAGCCAGGTTGGCGAAGCCGGCCTCGAGCGCCGCGACATTCTCCTGGCGCAGCTGGTCGCGGGCGACGCCGCCATGCATCTTGAGCGCGCGCACCGTCGCGACAACGACCGCGGCGTCGGGCTTCAGCCCGGCCTTGCGGCACTTGATGTCCATGAATTTCTCGGCGCCGAGATCGGCCCCGAACCCGGCTTCGGTGACGACGTAGTCGGCGAGCTTGAGCGCGGTCGTGGTGGCGATCACCGAGTTGCAGCCATGCGCGATATTGGCGAACGGCCCGCCATGGATGAAGGCCGGGTTGTTCTCCAGCGTCTGCACCAGGTTGGGCGCCACCGCGTCACGCAGCAGCACGGCCATCGCGCCGGCGGCATTGAGCTGCCCGGCGCGCACCGGTTCGCGCGCCCGCGTCTGCGCGACAATGATATTGGCGAGGCGCCGCTTCAGGTCGCTGAGGTCGCTCGCCAGGCAGAAGATCGCCATGACCTCGGAAGCGACGACGATGTCGAACCCGTCCTCGCGCGGGAAGCCGTTGGCGACCCCGCCCAGCGACGAGGTGATTTGCCTGAGCGCGCGGTCGTTCATGTCGAGGCCGCGCCGCCAGGTGACGCGCCGCGAATCGATGCCGAGCTCGTTGCCCCAATAGACATGGTTGTCGACCATCGCCGCGAGCAGGTTGTTGGCGGCGCCGATCGCATGGAAATCGCCGGTGAAGTGGAGGTTGATGTCCTCCATCGGCACGACCTGGGCGTAGCCGCCGCCGGCCGCGCCGCCCTTCATCCCGAAGCTCGGTCCGAGGCTCGGCTCGCGCAGGCAGAGAATGGCCTTTTTGCCGATATGGTTGAGCGCGTCGCCGAGCCCGACTGTCGTCGTCGTCTTGCCCTCGCCGGCCGGCGTCGGGGTGATCGCGGTGACGAGGATCAGCTTGCCGTTCGGCCGGTCCTTGAGCGAGGCGACGTAGTCGAGCCCGATTTTCGCCTTGTAGCGGCCGTAGGGCGAGAGCACCTCGTCGGGAATGCCGAGCCTGGCGGCGATCTCGCCGATCGG
>DATJOB010000188.1:0-5608 GCA_035507475.1 Allostellaceae bacterium
TACATCTTCGACCGGGTCGTGCAGCTCCCGGTCGACTTCTTCGAGCGCACCGCGGTCGGCGAAGTGGCGCGCGACATGAACGAGATCTACCGCGTCCGCAACTTCCTGACGGGCGCGCTGTTCGGCACCGTGCTCGACAGCTTCGTCTTGTTCGTGTTCCTGCCGATCATGTTCTTTTTCAGCCCGCTGCTGACCTTCTTCGTGCTCGGCTTCGCGGCGATCATCTGCGGCTGGATCATCACCCAGCTGCCCGCGCTGCGCGAGAAGACCGCCAAGGTCTTCGCCATCGAGGGCGAGAAGGGCGCGTTCCTCGTCGAGACGCTGCACGGCGTGCGCACGGTCAAGGCGCTGGCGCTCGACGCGCGGCGGCGCCACGACTGGGACGTCAAGGTGGCAAAGGCGGCGCGCCTGCGCTTCGACGAGGGCAACGCCGCGAACCGGGTGCAGACCGTCGTCCTCCCGCTCGAGCGGCTGATGACGAGCGGCGTGTTTGCGCTCGCCGTCTATCTGGCGATCAGCACGCACGAACAGGTTTATGTCGGCGCGCTCTTCGCCTTCATGATGCTGTCGCAGCGTGTCGCGCAACCGCTCGTCCAGCTGTCGCAGATGATCATCCAGTACGACGAGGTACGCCTCGCGGTCGCGATGATCGCCAAGCTCGTCAACCAGCCGCCCGAAGAGGGCCACGGCAAGAGCGGCATCCGCACGCCGATCGTCGGGCGGGTCGAGTTCTCCGGCGTCAGGTTCCGCTATATCGGCACGAGCAGCCCCGCGCTCGACGACGTCACGTTCACGATCCGCGAGGGCTCGGTCTTCGGCATCATGGGGCGCAGCGGCTCCGGCAAGACCACGGTCACTCGGCTCTTGCAGCTGTTCCACAGCAATTACGAGGGGCTCATCAAGATCGACGGCACCGATCTGCGGCAATACGACGTCGACCATCTGCGCGGCAGCTTCGGCGTGGTGATGCAGGAGAACTTCCTGTTCAGCGGCTCGATCCGCGAGACGATCGCTTCCGGCAAGCCCGACGCCACCTTCGACGAGGTCGTCATGGCGGCGCGCCTCGCCGGCGCCGAGGAGTTCATCGAGCGGCTGCAGCGCGGCTACGACACCTTCATCTACGAGGGTTCGCCCAACCTGTCGGGCGGCCAGCGCCAGCGCCTGGCGATCGCGCGCGCGCTCATCACCAACCCGCGCATCCTCATTCTCGACGAGGCGACGAGCGCGCTCGACGCCGAGAGCGAGGCGATCGTCAACGCCAACCTGGCGCGCATCGCCGAAGGGCGCACGCTGATCATCGTCTCGCACCGCCTGTCCTCGCTGGTCGCGGCCGATGCGATCCTCGTGCTCGAGCGCGGCAGGGTCTACGACATCGGCACCCATACCGAGCTCGTCGAGCGCTGCGACATCTACAGCAATCTCTGGCACCAACAGCACCAGCACCTCCTGCCCCGGCCGTCGCATGAAGTCATTTCGTTCCGCCCTGCCGGCTCGGTCTGATCCCGTGCTGGAGCCGGACCGCCAGGTCCGCGTCTTCCAGTCCGAGACCGCCGAGATCCTCGAGGGCCCGGCGCCCGTCCGGACGCATCTGACCCTCGTCGTGCTGACCGCGATGTTCCTCAGCATGGTGGTGATCGCGGCCTGCATGCGCGTCGACCGCGTGGTGAGCTCGACCTATGGGCAGATCGTCACGGTCGAGCCGACCGTGGTGCTCGGCGCGCTCGACCAGTCGATCATCAAGTCGATCAACGTGCAGGAGGGCCAGCACGTCAACCGGGGCGACCTGCTCGCGACGCTCGACCCGACCTTCACCAGCGCCGATGTCGGCCAGTTGAAGGCGCAGGTCGCGAACTACACCGCGGAGATCGCGCGCTGCCAGGCCGAACTGGCGCAAAAACCGTTCGACATGCCGCCGTCGACCGACCAGGTCGCGAACTCCTACATCTCGATGCAGCGCGCCTACTACCTGCAGCGCAAGGCCCAGTACGACGCGCAGGTGCGCAGCTACAACGAGCAGATCGGCCAGCAGAAGGCGACGATCGTCAAGTATCAGACCGACGCCGCCCGCTACGGCGACCGCGCGAAAATCTCGAAGGAGATCGAGGACATGCGGGCGACGCTGGCCGCCGCCCAGGTCGGCAGCCGGCTCAACCTGCTGACCGCGACCGACCAGAAGCTGGAGATCGAGCGCGCCCTCGAATTCGACCGCAACGCGATCCTCGAGACGCAGCACCAGCTCGATTCGACCGCCGCGACGCGCGACGCCTATGTCCAGCAATGGTTCGCCCAGGTCAGCCAGGAGCTGGTGACCGCCCAGGGCAACCGCGACACGGCGGCCGAGCAGCTTACCAAGGCGACCAAGCACGAGGACCTCGTGCGGCTCGAGGCGCCCGAGGAAAGCATGGTGCTGAAGATCGCCAAGCTGTCGCCGCTCTCGGTGCTCAATGCCGGCGACCCGCTGCTCTATTTGGCGCCGCTCAAGTCGCCGTTCGAGGCGGAAATCCGCATCCCGGCGCGCGATGTCGGCTTTATTCGGGTCGGCGACGACACCACGATCAAGCTCGACGCCTACAACTTCATCGAACACGGCACGGTCGAGGGCACGGTGCGCTCGATCAGCGAGGGCGCGTTCACCCTCGACGACAACAACCAGCCGACCGATCCCTACTACAAGGTCCGGGTCACGCTGCACCCGATCACGCTGCGCAACGTGCCGCCGAGCTTCCGCCTGGTGCCCGGCATCACCCTCACCGGCGACATCCATATCGGCACGCGCTCGCTCTTCATGTACCTGATGAGCGGGGTGATCCGCGGCTTCGACGAAGCCATGCGCGAGCCCTGATGAACCGCTCCGACGGCCAGGTCGACGAGGTCGAGCGCCTCGCCAGGCGGTTCCTGGCCCTGCAGCGCGAGCGGCGGGCGCTGCGCGCGGTGGTACATCTGCGCGAGATCGGGTTCGACACGGCGCCTGCCGACGCCGCCCCGGACGAAGCCGGCGCGGCCGAGACCGACCCGGCGGTCGCCGAGCTCGCCGAGGCGGCGTTCGGCGACCCGGCAGCGGGGCAGCCGGTCGCCGTCACGCCGGGCGCGGAGCCTGTGCCGGCCGCCGCGCCGTCGGCAGCCGAGCCCACCGAGACCGCGATCGCGGCCAGCCTGCCGCGCATCGCCCGCCTCGCGAGCCCGCACGCGGCCGGATTGCCTCAGCCGGTCAATGACGACGCCGCACTGATCGGTTTCGCCGAGCCGGAACCGGCGGAGGCGCGCGCCGCCGAAGCGGCGGAAAGCGCGCCGCCGCCGTCCGCGGCCGAGGCGGACTTGGTCGACGCGCCGGAAGCGGCCGCGCCGGTCGTGCAACCGGCGGCCGCCGAGCTTGAGCCGGCCGCGGCGCCCGCCGAACCAGAGCCGCCCGCGGCCGCAACCGAACTCGAGCCCGCCACGGCCGAAGCGGACTCCGCCGCCGCGCCGCCGGCGATCGCGGCGGAGCCCGCGCCGCCCGCCGCTGCAACTGAACCCGAGCCGCCCGCGGCCGAAGCCGCGCCAGCCGCACCCGCGGCCGAACCGGCAGCCCCAGCGGAGCGCAAGCCGGCGCCCTGCGCCGCCGCCTGGCGTCGCGGCCGGGCCGACGACGCGCCGGTGCCGGAAGCGCTCGCTGCCTATGAGCGCAAGGATTTCGCCACGGCCTTCGCGGCCTGGTCGGCAGCGGCCGCGGCCGGCAACCGCGACGCGCTGTACCGGATCGGCGAGCTCTACGCGACCGGGCGCGGCGTCGTCGCCAACCCCGCAGACGCGCTCCTGTGGTACCGCCGCGCCGCCGAGCAGGGGCATCCGGAGGCGCAATACCAGCTGGGCCTGCTCTACCAGTACGGCCGCCCCTATTCGTCGATGGACGATTGGTATCGCGCTGCCACGGCGCGCGACCCGGACGCCGCCGAGCGCAACCGGGCGCTGCTGTTTCCGCACGGCTCGACGATCGCGCGCGACGAGGCCGAGGCGCTCGCCTGGACGCTCGCCGCCGCCGAGCAGGGACACGCCGCGGCGCAGGCCAACGCCGCCGCTTTCTTCTCGCACGGCCTCGCCTGCGAAATCGATTACGCCGCGGCCCGCCAGTGGTACGAGCGCGCCGCCGCGCAGGGCAGCGCCGAGGGCGAGTTCGGCCTCGGGGTCATCCATGCCAACGGCTTCGGCGTGCCCGCCGATCTCGCCGCCGCCGCCGCGCATTATCGCCGCGCCGCCGAGAAGAACCACGACGGCGCGCATCTGGCGCTCGGCCTGATGTACATCGCCGGCAGCGGCGTGGCGCGCGACCCGGCGAAGGCGGCCGGGCTGTTCGAGCGCGCCGCCGAGCGCGGCAACGCCCGCGCCCGCTTCAACCTCGGCCTGCTGCACTGGCGCGGCGACGGGATCCCGCAGAACCTGGTCGCTGCCGAGAGCTGCTTCCGGCGCGCGGCGCGCGACGGCCACACGCCGGCGATGATGACGCTGGCGCAGATGTACAGCGCCGGCCAGGGCTCGGCGGCCAACGCGCTCGAGGCGGCGAACTGGTATCGCGCCGCGGCCGAGGCTGGGATCGCCGAGGCGCAGTTCGTCGTCGGCACCTTCCACGCACGCGGCGAAGGGGTGCCGCAGCGGCTCGGCGAGGCGGCGAAGTGGTTCACGCTCGCCGCCGAGCAGGGACACGCGCTTGCCCAGTTCAACATCGGCGCCTTCTGCGTGAGCGGCACCGGCGTGGCGCGCGACCCGGAGCGCGGCGCCGACTGGTTCCGGCGGGCCGCCGAGCAGGGGATGACGCGAGCCCAGGTGCGGCTGGCCCAGCTCCATCTCGCCGGCGACGGGGTGGCGAAGGACCCGGCGGCGGCCGCCGCCTGGCTGCAGCGCGCGCTCGCCGCCGACGATCTCGACGCGATGACGACGCTCGCCCAGCTCTATCTGCTCGGCCACGGCGTGCCGCTCGACGAGGCGCGCGGCGAGGCGCTGCTGCGGCAGGCGGGCGAGCGCAGCCACGCGCCGGCCTACCTGCAGCTTGGCCATCTGCGGCTGCGGCAGGGCCGCACCGACGAAGCGCTGCGCTACTATCAGACCGCCGGCGAATCCGGGAACGTCGAGGCGCAGCTGTTCCTGGCGCGGCTCTATTTGGCCGGCGAAAGCGTGGCGCGCAGCGACGAAATGGCCGCCGTCTGGTTCCGCCTCGCCGCCGAGCAGGGCAACGCCACCGCCCAGTTCCAGCTCGGCGTGATGCACTGCACCGGCCGCGGCG
Organism: Allostellaceae bacterium; assembly: GCA_035507475.1. GTDB lineage: Bacteria > Pseudomonadota > Alphaproteobacteria > ATCC43930 > CGMCC-115725 > DATARH01. Next base: position 5,255 of record DATJOB010000188.1, read on the forward strand.
TCGCCGCCGACATCGCCGAGGGTGCGCGGTGGTATCGCCGCGCCGCCGAGCAGGGTGAGCGCGCCGCGCAGTTCAACCTCGCGGTGCTGCTCTATCGCGGCGAGGGTGTCGCGAAATCGGAGAGCGAGGCGCTCGCCTGGTGCCAGAAGGCCGCCGAGCGGGGCATGCCCGAGGCGCAGCTGATGCTCGGCGACCTTCTCGCCGCCGGCACCGGCACCGGCGGCGACCCCGACCACGCCGCGGCCCGCGCCTGGTACGAGAAGGCGGCGGCGCAGGGGCTGCGCGCCGCAGCGGCGCGGCTCGGCCGGTAAGCCGCGGGCGCCCGCGCTATCGCCGCAGCCCGCGCTATCGCCG
>DATJOB010000189.1:0-5881 GCA_035507475.1 Allostellaceae bacterium
CGAGCGCGACGCCAAAGCACGCGGCGAGGCGTAGCAGAGCGCCCGTGTTCTGCGGGATGTCGGGCTCGTAGAGCGCCAGGCGCATCGGCTCAGCCGCCCGCGAGCGAGAAATGGTGAGCCGTGCCGGGCAACCGCGTATAGTGTTGCATCCGCTGGCGATTTATGCGGCAGTCTGTCGCATAGTTCGGCTTCTTCAACGGTATAGCTTGCCGCGTCCCGGCCGCGGGGCGAAGGACGGCCGAGCCGAGGGGTTTTGCATGTCGGATGTGGTGCAATCGCAGGTTTCCCATAGCCATGGCCTTGGGCATGACGGCGACTCGCGCCGCGATTTCCTGACCCTGACCGCTTCCGCCCTCGGTGTCGTCGGGGTCGCCACGGCGCTGTGGCCGTTCATCGACAGCCTCAACCCCGCCAAGGACACGCTGGCGCTGTCGACCACCGATGTCGACCTGTCGCCGGTCCAGGTCGGCCAGCGGCTGACCGTCGCCTGGCAGGGCAAGCCGGTGTTCATCGACCACCGCCCGGCGGCCGAGATCAAGGCCGCCGAGGATGTCGACTGGCATTCGCTGCGCGACCCGCAGCCCGATTCGGCGCGCGTCAAGAAGCCGGAATGGCTGATCGTCGTCGGCGTCTGCACGCATCTCGGCTGTATCCCGCTCGGCCAGAAGCAGGGCGACGATCGTGGTCCCTTCGGCGGCTGGTTCTGCCCGTGTCACGGCTCGGTCTACGACACCTCGGCGCGCATCCGCCAGGGTCCGGCGCCGCTCAACCTGCTGGTGCCGCCGTACAAGTTTACCTCCGACACCGCGATCACGATCGGTTAGGAGCGCAGCATGCCCGTGACCGGAACCGGCCGGACCAGCCGGATCATTCGCTGGATCGACTATCGTCTGCCGTTCGTCGCGATGCTCGAGCACGAGCTGCACGAATACCCGACGCCGCGCAACCTCAACTACTGGTGGAATTTCGGCTCGCTCGCCGGGATCGTCCTGGTGATCATGATCGTCAGCGGCATCGTGCTGGCGATGTACTACACGCCGAACGCGGCCATGGCCTTCGATTCGGTCGAGCGCATCATGCGCGACGTCAACTATGGGTGGCTGCTGCGCTACATCCATATGAACGGCGCGTCGATGTTCTTCCTGATCGTCTACATCCACCTGTTCCGCGGCCTCTATTACGGCTCCTACAAATACCCGCGCGAGCTGCTGTGGATGCTCGGCGTGGTGATCCTGCTGCTGATGATGGCGACGGCGTTCATGGGCTACGTGCTGCCCTGGGGCCAGATGAGCTATTGGGGCGCGACCGTCATCACCAACCTGTTCTCGGCTTTCCCGCTCGTCGGGCAGAAGATCGTCACGCTGCTGTGGGGCGGCTTCACGGTCGGCAACCCGACGCTCAACCGCTTCTTCTCGCTGCACTATCTGTTGCCGTTCGTGATCGTCGCGGTGGTCGGGCTGCACCTCGTCGCGCTGCACCGGCACGGCTCCGGCAACCCGCTCGGCATCGACAGCACCGGCCCGCAGGACTCGATCCCGTTCCATCCCTACTACACCATCAAGGACATGTTCGGGTTGATGGTGTTCCTCATCTTCTTCTCGATCTTCGTCTTCTTCCTGCCGAACTTTCTCGGCGACCCGCAGAACTACATCCCGGCCAACCCACTGCAGACGCCGCCCGATATCGTGCCCGAGTGGTACTTCCTGCCCTATTACGCGATCCTGCGGTCGATGACGTTCAACGTGCTCGGCATCCCGAGCAAGCTGATCGGCGTGACGCTGATGTTCTCGTCGATCCTGCTGCTCTTCTTCCTGCCGTGGCTCGACACCTCGCGCGTGCGCAGCGCCACGTTCCGCCCGATCTACAAGAAGATCTACTGGCTGCTGGTGATCGACGTGCTCACGCTCGGCTATGTCGGCGCGCATCCGCCGCAGGGCATGATCGTCGTCATCGGCCAGATCGCGACGTTCTACTATTTCTTCCACTTCCTCATCCTGTTCCCGCTGGTCGGCAAGATCGAGCGGCCGCGGCCACTGCCGAGCAGCATCGGCGCCGCGGTGCTCGGACCGCATGCCGCAGGCGCGACGGCGGACGACTGACATGGTGCGACTGGTCCTTGCCCTCTGCGCCGCCCTGGCGCTTGCCGCCGGTTTCGCCCCCGGCGCCCGCGCCCAGGAGGAGGCGCCGAGCCCGCCGCACCAGCAGTGGTCCTTCGAGGGCGTCTTCGGCACCTATGACGAGGCGGCACTGCAGCGCGGCTTCCAGGTCTACAAGGAGGTCTGCTCGGCCTGCCACCCGGTCAAGCACCTCTATTACCGGGACCTCGTCGACCTCGGCTACAGCGAGGACCAGATCAAGGGGTTCGCCGCCCAGGCCCAGGTGACCGACGGGCCGAACGACCAGGGCGAGATGTACCAGCGCCCGGCGCGGCCCTCCGACCCGATCGTCGGCCCGTTCCCCAACGACCAGGCGGCGCGCGCCGCCAACAACGGGGCTCTGCCGCCCGACCTGTCGCTGATCGTCAAGGCGCGCGAAGGCGGGCCGGACTACGTCTACGCGATCCTCAACGGGTTCAAGGACGCGCCGGCCGGGCTCAAGATGCAGCCCAACATGTACTACAACGAGTATTTCGCCGGGCACCAGATCGCGATGCCGCCGCCGCTGACCAGCGACGGCCAGGTCAACTACGCCGACGGCACCAAGGCGACGGTGCCGCAGATGGCGCATGACGTCGTCACCTTCCTCGCCTGGGCCTCGGAGCCGAACCTCAACGAGCGGCACCGGATGGGCGCCAAGGTGATCCTCTTCCTGGTCGTCGCCGCCGGTCTCTTCTACGCGGCGAAGCGCAAGATCTGGGCCGACCTGCACGCCCCGCCCTCGAGCGAACCCGGCGCCGGCGACTGAGCCGCAAGGAGCCCTGTGACCGATCCCGTCATCGGCATCATCGGCGGCAGCGGGCTTTACGAGATCGACGGGCTCGCCGAGGTCGAGTGGCGGCGGGTGGCGAGCCCGTTCGGCGAGACCTCGGACGAATTCTGCTTCGGCCGGCTGGGCGGCCAGCGTGCGGTGTTCCTGCCGCGGCACGGCCGCGGCCATCCGTTGCCGCCATCGGCGATAAATTTCCGCGCCAATATCGATGCGCTGAAGCGCTGCGGCGTCACCGACATCGTCTCGCTCTCGGCGGTGGGCAGCCTGCGCGAGGACCTGGCGCCGGGCGATTTCGTGCTGGTCGACCAGTTCGTCGACCGCACCTTCGCGCGCGAGAAGAGCTTTTTCGGCGCCGGCTGCGTCGCCCATGTCTCGATGGCGCATCCGGTGTGCCGGCGGCTCGGCGACGCGCTCTTCGCCGCCGGTGCGGAGGCCGGCATCGCATTGAAGCGCGGCGGCACCTATCTGGTGATGGAGGGTCCGCAATTCTCGACGCTGGCCGAGAGCCGGCTTTACCGGGGCTGGGGCTGCGACGTGATCGGGATGACCAACATGCCCGAGGCCAAGCTCGCCCGCGAGGCGGAGATCTGCTACGCGACCGTCGCCATGGTGACCGATTACGATTGCTGGCACCCGGGCCACGACGCGGTCACCGTCGACATGATCGTCGGCGTGCTGCTGGCCAACGCCAACCGGGCGCGCGCCCTCGTCAAGAGCGCGGTGCCGCGGCTCGCCGGGCATGCCGGCCCTTGCGCCGAAGGCTGCCAGCGCGCGCTCGACCAGGCGCTGATCACCGCGCCGGCCTCCCGCGACCCGGCGCTCCTCGCCCGCCTCGACGCGGTCGCCGGGCGCGCCCTGGCGGCGGAGGCCGGGCGATGAACGTCGCCGGGCGGCCGATGCGCACGATCTGGCTCGCCGAGGACGGGCGCTCGGTCGAGATCATCGACCAGCGCCTGCTGCCGCACGAGCTGGTCGTCGCCCGCCTCGCGACGCTCGACGACGCGGCGGCGGCGATCCGCGACATGGCGGTGCGCGGCGCGCCGCTGATCGGCGTCGCCGCCGCTTACGGGGTGGCGCTGGCGGCGGCCGCCGACCCGTCCGATGCGGGCCTCGCGCGCGCCGTCGAGGTGCTGGCGGCGACCCGGCCGACCGCGGTCAATCTGCGCTGGGGTCTCGAGGCGATGCGGCAGGCGCTGGCCGACCTGCCGCCGCGCCGGCGGCACGCGGCGGCGCTGGCGCAGGCCGGCGAGATCGCCGAGGCCGATGTCGCGATCAGCCGCGCGCTCGGCGAGCATGGCGGGAAGCTGATCGCCGCGGCGCGGCACCCGGGCGGCGCGCCGGTGGAGATCCTGACGCATTGCAATGCCGGCTGGCTCGCCGCGGTCGATTGGGGCACCGCGCTCGCGCCGATCTACCGCGCGCATGACGAGGGGGTGAAGCTGCATGTCTGGGTCGACGAGACCCGGCCGCGCAACCAGGGCGCCAGCCTCACCGCCTGGGAGCTGTTGCAGCACGGCGTGCCGCATACGGTGATCGCCGACAATGCCGGCGGCCATCTGATGCGCCAGGGCCGCGTCGACCTCGTCGTCACCGGCACCGACCGCACCACCGCCTGCGGCGATGTCGCCAACAAGATCGGCACCTATCTGAAGGCGCTGGCCGCGCGCGACAACGGCGTGCCGTTCTACGTTGCGCTGCCCTCGACGACGATCGACTGGACGCTCGACGACGGCGCCGCGATACCGATCGAGGAACGCGACGCGCGCGAGGTGACGCACATCGCCGGCTGGAGCGAAACCGGCGAGCGGGTCGAGGTGCGCCTCACGCCCGAGGGCAGCCCGGCGGCGAACTACGCCTTCGACGTGACCCCGGCGCGGCTGGTGACGGGGCTCGTCACCGAGCGCGGCGTCTGCCCGGCCTCGCGCGAGGGGCTGCTCGGCCTGTTTCCGGAGCGGCGCGACCGCGGCGCTGCGTAATGAGCTTTCCTCATGCGGAGTAGTCGACTTGCGCTATCCGCGAGCACCACAAGATCCAGGGGGATTTAAGGAACGGGCCCTCTGCTGATTCCGGTTTTGTATCATCAAGCCTTTGAACGGCGCCCCCGCGGTGCCGAAGCCAGCTTTAATGTGCCGTCGTAGCTGATCACTGCGGGTTGCCGCGCCTGGCGTCGGCGGCTTCGTCGAGGCTGGCGAAATAGAGCGAGGCGTCGGCGGCGCGCACCCGCGCCTCGGGCAGCCCCAATTCGCGGCGCACGATGTTGGTCCCCTCGACGAGGCTGACGCATTTGTAATAGGCGATGCGCCGCGACAGCCCCTCGCGCCCGAAGCCGCAATCGGTGGTGATCACCAGCCGCTCGGGCGGGATGTGCTCCAACGCCTTGCGGATCAGGCCGGCGACGTGTTCGGGCGGCTCGACCACGGTGTTGCAGTGGTTGATGACGCCGATGCCGATCTTCTTGTCGGTCTTGTACTTGCCGAAGAGCGCGAGCTCCTTGCCGTTGCTGCTGCACGCCTCGAAGGTCAGCACGTCGCAATCGAGCTGCAGCAAATGCGGCAGCGCCCGCTCGTAGCTCGGCACCTCCCAGTAGACGCGCTGCTGGTTGGGGTTGCCCCAGCAGGTATGGACCCAGATCTCGGCGTCGACGCCGACGAGCTGGCGGTTGAACGCTTGCGTCTGGAATTCGAGGTCCTTGTCGGTCGTGTCGGGCCGCGTCGTCATGCCGTGATGGCGCGGCTCCTCGACCTGGATGACCGGGCAGCCGGCCGCGGCCAGCTCGCGGAACTCGGCGTTCATGATGTCGCAGAGGTCGAGCACCAGCGCCTTGTCGTCGCGGTAGTGCTCGTCCCACAGCATCGAGGCGATGCCGGGTGCGCAGATCGCGCCGAACTTGACCGGCTTGTCGGTGAGCCGCTGCGCCACCTGCCAGACGGCGCCGTATTCGAGCGGGCCGCGG
>DATJOB010000190.1:0-2929 GCA_035507475.1 Allostellaceae bacterium
CGCCGCAGCGTGTCGTAGAAGGCGATGTTGTGGTCGGCCGAGGCGGCGTCGAGATCGCGCCGGGCAAGCTCGCGCGCACTCTTGTCATCGCCCTTGAGGCCGAAGATCAGCGCCAGCGTCTGCCGTTCCTGCGGCGAGGCGTTGGGGGCGAGCGCATAAGGCCGCAGCGTCGCGATCGCCAGGTCGTATTTCTCGCTCAGCGCCAGCGACAGCGACAGATTGAGGATCAGCGAGCGGTCCATCGGCGCGTATTTGAGGCCCTGCCGGTAACGCGCCTGGGCATTGGCGTGCTGGCCGATGAAATCGTCGGCGACACCGATCAGCAGCAGCAATTTGGGATCGCTCGGCGTCTGCTGATAGGCGACCGCGAGCGGGCTCGCGGCGAGATCCGGGCGGCCGGTCTTGAGATAGGATTTGGCCAGCCCGCGCAACGCAGCGGGCTCCTTCGGGTTGAGCTTCAACGCCGCGTTGTAATTGACGATCGCCTCGTCCGGGCGGCCCATGAGCAGCAGCGTGTCGCCCAGCGCGACCAGCGGCTCGGTGTTTTTCGGTTCGAGCGTCGCGGCGTGACGATAGAGGTTGACCGCATTGCTGTAATCGCCCGCCGCGCGCGACGCCGCGGCGATGTGCATGACGCCGTCGTAACCGATGTCCGGCATGCTGCCGGTGCGCCCGTTCGTCACCAGCGGGTCGATACGCGTCGATGACGTGTTTTCGCAGCCGGCGAGCCCAAGCAAACTCAACACCAAGGCCAGGGCGGTTGCGCCGTGAAACCGCGTCATCCCGCGCCTGCTCGTCCTCGCATCGGCTCCATCGGCGGTAACCGGATCGTCCCCGCCGGACTATCCGCCGCCCTCGCAGCGGCGTCGATGGCCTCGCCGAATCGGCTAGGCGACGCAAGGAGTTGCAGCGATATCGCCGGTGCCGCGCCCGGCCGCGCGGCGGCCGCGGCGGCGAATCGGAGTCGCGCGCTAAGCGCCGGCGCGCTGCGCCAGCGCGCGGCGCACCGCCTCCAGCGCCTCTTCGGCGCGCGCGGCGTCGGGGCCGCCGGCCTGCGCCATGTCGGCGCGGCCCCCGCCGCCCTTGCCGCCGAGGATCTCGGCGCCGGCGCGCACGAGACCAACGGCATCGAAGCGGGCGGTCAGGTCCTCGGTGACGCCGACGACGATCGCCGCCTTGCCGTCGTCGCGCGACACCACGGCGACGATCCCCGAGCCGATGCGGCGCTTGAGGTCGTCGGCCAGCGACCGCAGCTCGCGGCCCGGGACATCGTCGACGACGCGACCGTCGAAGGCAACATCGCCGATCTTCGCCGCACTCGGCGCCGCCGCCTGACCCGGCCCGGCGCCGGCCAGCGCGCGCCGCGCCTCGGCGAGCTCGCGTTCAAGCCGGCGCTGCTCCTCAACGAGCCGCCCGACCCGTGCGGGCAGATCGGCCGGGCTGGTGCGCAGCGCAGCAGCCGCCTGACGCAGCAAATCCTCCTCCGCGGCGAGGTAGCCCTCGGCCGCGGCGCCGGTCAGCGCCTCGATGCGCCGCACCCCCGAGGCCACCGAGCTTTCGCCGGTCGTCTTGAACAAGCCGATATCGCCGGTCCGCATGACATGCGTGCCGCCGCACAGCTCGACCGAATAGGGCTCGGCCTCGCCGTCGCCCGCGCCCATCGCGACGACGCGCACCTCGTCACCGTATTTCTCGCCGAACAGCGCCATCGCACCTTCCTCGATCGCCTTTTCCGGGCTGAGAAGGCGGGTCGTCACCTCGCTGTTGGCACGGATGCGGTCGTTGACCTCGGCCTCGATCGCCGCGATGTCGTCCTGGGTGACCGGGCGCGGGTGGCTGAAATCGAAGCGCAGCCGGTCGGGCGCGACCAGCGAGCCCTTTTGCGTGACATGCTCGCCGAGCCGGTGGCGCAGCGCCTGATGCAGCAGATGCGTCACCGAGTGGTTGGCGCGCAGCCGACGGCGCCGCGCGTGATCGACGCGCAGCTCCACCGCGTCGCCCACCTTGAGCGCGCCATGCGCCAGCGTGCCGAGATGAACGACCAGGTCGCCCGCCTCCTTCACCGTGTCGCGCACCGCGACCTCGCCGCCGGCGGCCGAGAACATGACGCCCTCGTCGCCGACCTGGCCGCCCGACTCGCCGTAAAACGGCGTCTGGTTGACGACGACCGCGATCTCGTCGCCGGCCTCCGCGGCGGTCACGCGCTCGCCGCCCTTGAGGATCGCCAGCACCACGCCCTCGGCGTTCTCGGTTTCGTAGCCGAGGAACTCCGTCGCCCCCAGCTCCTCGCGCAACGCGAACCATTGCGCACCGGTCGCCGCCTCGCCCGAGCCGACCCAGCTCTTGCGCGCCTCCGCGCGCTGCCGCTCCATCGCCGCGTCGAACCCGGCGATCGCCACCTTGCGGCCGCGCCCGCGCAGCACATCCTCGGTGAGGTCGAGCGGGAAGCCGTAGGTGTCGTAAAGCCGGAACGCGACCTCGCCGGGGAACGCCTGGCCGGGCGCGAGGCGGTCTTCCTCCTCGTCGAGGAGCCGCAGGCCGCGCTCCAAGGTCTGCTTGAAGTTGGTTTCCTCAAACCGCAGCGTCTCGGTAATCAGTGCCTGGGCGCGGATCAGCTCGGGGAAGGCGGCGCCCATCTGCGTCGTCAGCGCCGGTACCAGCCGCCACATCAGCGGGTCCTTGCAGCCGAGCATATGCGCATGGCGCATCGCGCGGCGCATGATCCGCCGCAGCACGTAACCGCGTCCCTCCTTGGACGGCAGCACGCCATCGGCGATGAGGAAGGACGAGGCGCGCAGGTGATCGGCGATGACGCGGTGCGACACCGCATGCGGGCCGTCGGCGGCGACGCCGGAGGCATCGGCCGAGGCCTGAATCAGGGCGCGGAACAGATCGATGTCGTAATTGTCGTGCTGGCCCTGCAGCACCG
>DATJOB010000191.1:0-11101 GCA_035507475.1 Allostellaceae bacterium
GCGGCAGGCTCGCGAGGCCGACCGCCGATTTGGGCAGCCGGGCGAGCGCCGCGCCGTCGGCAACGCCGCGCAGATCGCTCAGGCCACGCTCGCGCAGCACCGTGGCGAGCCGGTCGGCGCTGCCCGCGCTGTAGGCCGCGATCGCGGCGCGCTTGCCGGATTTGCGCTCGCCGTCGAGGTAATCGCGTACCGCCTCGAACAGCTGCACCTTGGGGTCGGCGCGCTCGGCCGCAAAGCTTTTCGCCGGCCGGGCGCCGGCGTCGACGGCACCCGCGTCGCCTTCGGGCGCGGCGAACGGCGACAACTGCACCACGGCGCGCGCGTCGAGCAGCGAGCGCCACTCGTCGTCGGCGATGAACAACTGCTCGGGCTTGACCGGACGGTAGAGCGGCGCCGCGGCGCCGCTCGCGCCGCCACGGGAAGTCGACGCGGCGATGCTTTGGCGCGCGGCATAGAAATCGGCGATCGACTCGAGACGATGGGCGCGCACCTCCTCGCTCTGCCAATCGAACGACAGCGCCGCGTCCGGCAGGTAGTCGAACAGCGTCTCCAGCCGCTCGTAGTAGAGCGGCAGCCAGTGCTCCATCCCGGCGTAGCGCCGGCCGGCGCTGACCGATTCGTAGAGCGCATCGTCGCCGCCGACATTGCCGAACAGCTCGCGGTAGCGGGTGCGGAAGCGGTGGATCGCCGGCTCGTCGAGCAGCACCTCGCTCACCGGCTTCAGCTCGACGCGGTCGAGCGCGCCCGAGGAGCGCTGGGTCAGCGCATCGAAGCTGCGCAGGCTCTCGACCTGGTCGCCGAAGAAATCGAGCCGCACCGGCTGCGCCGCGCCGGCGGGATAGAGGTCGACGATGCCGCCGCGGATCGCGAACTCGCCCGGTTCGCGCACCGTGTCGGTGCGGGTGTAGCCGTTGTTGCGAAAGAAGCTCTGCAACCGGTCGAGCGGGATGCGCCCGCCGGCGCCGAGGGTCAGCACGCGCCCGTCGAACAGCCTGCGCGGCGGCACGCGCTGCACCAGCGCATTGACCGTGGTCAGCACGAAGAGCGGCCGCGGCCGGCCGCCAGCCGCCAGCCGCGTCAGCGTGTCGATGCGCCGGCTGGTGATCTCGCCGTTCGGCGACACGCGGTCGTAGGGCAGGCAGTCCCAAGCCGGGAAGGTCAGCACCTCGAGCCCCGGATGGAAAAACGCCAGCGCCGCGGCGAACCGCCCCATCCGCACGTCGTCGCGGCAGACATGCAGCCAGGCGGGCCGCGCGCCATCGCGCAGCACACGTCCGAGCACTGCCGCGTCATGCCCCTCGGGCGCGCCGAACAGCGTCACCCGGCGCGGCTTGGCGACGGCCTTCGCCAGATCGTCGAGCGCCGTCACGTCGGCCGCGGCGTGTATTTGAAGGCGAGCAGCATGCGGGTCACGTCGTGATCGTGCTCGGGCGGCGGCGCGCAGCGCCCCGTCAGCCAGTCGAAAATGTCGGGGTCGGGCAGGTCGAGCAGCGCCTCGTAGCGGTCGAGCTGGGCCGCGTCGAACCGCGGCAGATGCGCATCGGCGAACGAACCGAGGATCAAATCGGCCTCGCGCGTGCCGCGGTGCCACGAGCGGAACAGCAGGCGCTTGCGGCGCGGGTCGGGCATCTGTGTCATGATTTGCCATCGATATAGTCGGTTGCGCGCGCCGCGTCAGCCGGCGACGGCGAATACCGGACACCAGCAAACGTGCGTCCCGCCCTGCTCGACCGGCTGTTCGCGCCGGTGACCTCGCTGTCCGGCATCGGCCCGCAGCTCGGCCGGCTGATCGAGCGCGTCGCCGGGCCGCGCATCGTCGACCTCTTGTGGCACCTGCCGAGCGGCATCGTCGACCGTCGCGATGCGCCGCCGGTCGCCGAGCTCAAGGACGGCGCGGTGGTCACGCTGCGCCTCAAAGTCGAGCGGCATGAGCCCGGCATGGGCCGCCGGCCCTACCGCGTCGTCTGCTCTGACGGCACCGGCTTCATCACGCTCGTCTACTTCAACGTCAAGGGCGACTACCTGCAGCGCCTGCTGCCGGTGGGCGCCGAGCGGGTCGTCAGCGGCCGGGTCGAGTTCTATGGCGGCATGGCGCAGATGCCGCACCCAGACCACGTCGTGCCGCCCGCCGAGGCGAACCGGATCAGGGCGCTCGAGCCGAGCTACCCGCTCACCGCCGGCCTGCCGCCACGCGTGCTGCAGCGGGCGGTCGCCGCGGCGGTCGAGCGGGTCCCGGCGCTTCCCGAATGGATCGATCCGGCGCTGCGCAGCCAGCGCGGCTGGCCCGGCTGGAGCGAGGCGGTCGGCGCGGTCCACGCCCCGCAGGGCGCCGCCGATCTCGCGCCGGCGGCGCCGGCGCGCGAGCGGCTCGCCTATGACGAGATCTTCGCCAGCCAGCTCGCGGTCGCGCTGGTCCGCGCGCGGCGCCAGCGCCGGCGCGGGCGGGCGCTGCGCGGCACTGGCGCGCTCGCCGGCAAGGTCGAGGCCGGGCTCGGCTTCGCGCTGACCGCCTCGCAGCGCCTGGCGCTCGCCGAGATCGCCGGCGACCTGCAGGCGCCGCAGCAAATGATGCGGCTGCTGCAGGGCGACGTCGGCAGCGGCAAGACCGTGGTGGCGCTGCTGGCGATGCTGATCGCGGTGGAGAGCGGCGCCCAGGCGGCGCTGATGGCGCCGACCGAGGTGCTCGCCCGCCAGCACCATGCGACGCTCGCCCGCCTCGCCGCGCCGGCCGGGATCGAGGTCGCGCTGCTCACCGGGCGCGAGCGCGGCAAGCCCCGCGAGGCGCTGCTCGCCGGGCTCGCCGCCGGCTCGACCCCGATCGTCGTCGGCACGCATGCGCTGCTCACCGCCGACGTCGCGTTCCGCGACCTCGCCCTCGCGGCGATCGACGAGCAGCATCGTTTCGGCGTCGAGCAGCGCCTCGCCCTGAGCGAGAAGGGCGGCAACTGCGACACGCTGCTGATGAGCGCGACGCCGATCCCGCGCACGCTGATGATGACGGTCTACGGCGATCTCGACACGTCGCGGCTGATCGAGAAGCCGCCCGGCCGGCAGAAGATCGACACGCGCGCGCTGCCGCTCGAGCGCGGCGACGAGGTCGTCGCCGCGGTGGCGCGCGCGGTCGGGCGCGGCGCCAAGGCGTATTGGATCTGCCCGGTGGTCGAGGAAAGCGCGGAGAGCGACACCGCGGCAGCCGAGGAGCGCTACCGCGCGCTCGCCGCGCTGCCCGCCTTTCGCGACCGCGTCGCGCTGGTGCATGGCCGGCTGAAGAGCGCCGACAAGGACCGCGCGATGGCCGCCTTTGCCGGCGACGGCGCCGATCTCCTCGTCGCGACCACGGTGATCGAGGTCGGCATCGACGTGCCCGAAGCGACGGTCATGGTTGTCGAGCACGCCGAGCGCTTCGGCCTCGCCCAGCTCCACCAGCTGCGCGGCCGCATCGGCCGCGGCAGCGCGGCCTCGACCTGCCTCCTGCTCTACCAGGCGCCGCTCGGCGCGACGGCGCGCGAGCGCCTCTCGATCCTGCGCGAGAGCGAGGACGGGTTCCGCATCGCCGAGGAGGACCTGCGGCTGCGCGGCGGCGGCGAGGTGCTCGGCACCCGGCAGAGCGGGCTGCCGGCGCTGCGCCTCGCCGATCTGGCGGCGCACGAGAAGCTGATCGCGGTCGCGCATGACGACGCGCGGCTCGTCCTGGCCCGCGACCCCCGGCTCGCCGGCGAGCGCGGCCAGGCGCTGCGCACGCTGCTCTACCTGTTCCAGCGCGACGAGGCGATACAATACCTGCGGGCGGGATAGCGGAGAGGCCGATGGCGCACGAATGGGATGCCGGTCAGTACGCGCGCTTTCTCGACGCGCGCACGCTGCCGGCGATCGACCTCCTGTCGCGGATCGCCGCCGTCGCGGCGCCCGGCCGGGTCGTCGATCTCGGCTGCGGGCCGGGGAACAGTACCGCCATCCTCAAGGAGCGCTGGCCGGCCGCCGCGGTCACCGGGATCGACTCGTCGGCCAACCTGCTCGACGCGGCGCGCCGCGACCACCCGACGATCGCGTTCGAGCAGGGCGACATCGCCGGCTGGGCGCCGTCCGAGAAGTTCGACGTGGTGTTCGCCAACGCCTCGCTGCAATGGGTCGGCGACCACGCGCACCTGGTGCCGCGCCTCTTCGACCGGGTAGCGGCGGGCGGCGTCCTCGCGGTGCAGATGCCGCGCAACCACGATTTCGCGACGCACCGGCTGATGCGCCAGGTCGCCGCCGAGGCGCCGTGGCGCGACCGGCTCGCCGGCGCGCGCGAGCCGTCGCCGGTCGAGAGCCCGGAATTCTACTACGACCTGCTGGCGCCGCGCGCCGCAGCCTTCACGCTGTGGGAGACCAACTACATCCAGATCATGGACGGCGTCGGCGCGATCATCGCCTGGCTGCACGGCACCGGGTTGCGCCCGTTCCTCGCGCGGCTGACCGAGGCCGAACGGCCGGTGTTCCTCGAACGCTATGCGGCGCTGCTCGCCGAGGAATACAAACCGCAGGCCGACGGCAAGATTCTGCTGCCCTACCCGCGCCTCTTCTTCATCGCGACGAAGCCGCGATAGGGCTAAAATCCAGGCAGTTCGCACGGAGACAACGAATGCTGCAGATCGCCGACCGGATGAAGACGCTCGGCACCGAGACCGCGTTCGAGGTCCTGGCCCGCGCCAACGCGCTCGCCGCGCAAGGCAAATCGATCATCAATCTCGGCATCGGCCAGCCCGATTTCGCGACCCCCGGGCACATCGTCGAGGCCGGCCGCAAGGCGCTCGCCGACGGCCATCACGGCTACACGCCGGCCAACGGCATCCTGCCGCTGCGCGAGGCGGTTGCCGCCGACCTCGTCCGGCGCCACGGCGTCGAGGTCTCGCCCGCCGACGTGCTGGTGGTGCCCGGCGGCAAGGTTACGATGTTCTTCTCGATCATGATCTTCGGCGAGCCCGGCGCCGAGATCATGTATCCCAACCCGGGCTTTCCGATCTACGAGAGCGTCATCCGCTTCTCCGGCGCGACGCCGGTGCCGATGCCGCTCTACGAAGCCGCCGGCTTCTCGTTCAACGCCGAGGAAGTGCTGTCGAAGATCACCCCGCGCACCCGGCTCATCATCGTCAACAGCCCGGCCAACCCGACCGGCGGCGTCGTGCCCCGGGCCGAGCTCGACAAGCTCGTCCGGGGCCTGAGCGACCACCCGCAGGTCGCGGTGATGAGCGACGAGATCTACGGCGAGATCCTCTATGACGGCCACGAGCATTTCAGCCTGCTGCGCTACCCGGAACTGCGCGACCGGCTGATCCTGCTCGACGGCTGGAGCAAGACCTACGCGATGACCGGCTGGCGGCTCGGCTACGGCGTGTGGCCGAAGACGCTCTTCCCGCTCGCCGAGAAACTGGCGATCAACTGCCATTCCTGCGTCAACGCAGCGACGCAATTCGCCGGGATCGCCGCGCTACAAGGTCCGCGCGAGCCGGTCGAGCGGATGGTCCGGGCCTTCGCCGAGCGCCGCGAGTTCATCGTCAAGGCGCTCAACACGCTGCCCGGCATGCGCTGCGTCAACCCGGGCGGCGCCTTCTATACCTTTCCCCAGGTCGCCGGCACCGGCTACGACGCCAAGACCCTGCAGACGGCGCTGCTCGAGGAGGCTGGGGTCGCGACGATCGCCGGCACCAGCTTTGGCGCGTTCGGCGAGGACTACATTCGAATCTCCTACGCCAACAGCATGGAAGCGCTGGCCGAGGCGGTCGAGCGGATCCGGCGGTTTCTCGGCAACCTGCCGCATCGCCAGGCGTCTATTGCCTAAATAATAGGCAATACGTCGTGATCTTAGGCGGCGAGCCCGCGGCACGGCAGACGCGGTGCCGTCGCTGTCGTCCCGCGCGCTGGCATGGGTTATGCTCAGCGCCAGCGAGGCGGCCGCGGCGTCCGCCGACGGAGACCGATTGCCATGAAGAAGGTCGAAGCGATCATCAAGCCTTTCAAGCTTGATGAGGTGAAGGAAGCCCTTCACGAGGTCGGCATCAAGGGCATCACGGTGGTCGAGGCCAAGGGCTTCGGCCGTCAGAAGGGCCACACCGAGCTCTATCGCGGCGCCGAATACGTCGTCGACTTCCTGCCCAAGGTGAAAATCGAGGTGGTGATGGAAGATTCGATGGTCGAGCGGGCGATCGAGGCAATCCAGCAATCGGCGCATACCGGGCGGATCGGCGACGGCAAGATCTTCGTCTCCAGCATCGACGAGGCGATCCGCATCCGCACCGGCGAACGAGGCGCCGACGCGATCTGAACGGCAGTGCGAGGCGTGGCGGCGGGCTAGCCCCGGCCGTCCGGTTTCATGTTATTAACGGCTTCCCCTAGCGAGACAGGAACATGCGATGGCCGATACGGACAAGGTGATGGGTCTGATCAAGGAACACGACGTCAAATACGTCGATTTCCGCTTCACCGACCCGCGCGGCAAGTGGCAGCACCTCGCGCATCACGTGCGCACCATCAACCCCGATTTCCTGACCGGCGGGGTAATGTTCGACGGCTCCTCGATCGCCGGCTGGAAGGCGATCAACGAGAGCGACATGCTGCTGGCGCCGGATTGCTCGACCGCGGTGCTCGACCCGTTCGCCGCGCAGCCTTCGCTGATCGTCTTCTGCGACGTGCACGAGCCGCTGACCGGCCAACCCTATGCCCGCGACCCGCGCTCGACCGCCAAGAAGGCCGAGCAGTACCTGGTCTCGAGCGGGATCGGCGACACCGCCTATTTCGGCCCCGAGGCCGAGTTCTTCATCTTCGACGACGTGCGCTACGAGTCGACGATGAACACCGCCTCCTACACGATCGACAGCGAGGAGGGCCCCTGGGTCACCGCCAAGCAATTCCCCGACGGCAACACCGGGCACCGGCCGCCGATCAAGGGCGGCTACTTCCCGGTGCCGCCGGTCGACGGGCAGTCCGACATCCGCGCCGAGATGCTCTCGGTGATGGCCGATATGGGGCTCAAGGTCGAGAAGCACCACCATGAGGTGGCGCCGAGCCAGGCCGAACTCGGCAACGAGTTCGACACGCTCGTCAAGACCGCCGACGGGATGCAGATCTACAAATACGTCGTGCACAACGTCGCGCACCAGTACGGCAAGACCGCGACTTTCATGCCGAAGCCGATCAAGGGCGACAACGGCTCGGGCATGCACACGCACCAGTCGGTGTGGAAGAACGAGCGGCCGCTGTTCGCCGGCAACCTGTATGCCGACCTCAGCGAGACCGCGCTCTACTACATCGGCGGCATCATCAAGCACGCCAAGGCGATCAACGCCTTCACCAACCCGACGACGAATTCCTACAAGCGCCTGATCCCGGGCTTCGAGGCGCCGGTGCTGCTCGCCTATTCGGCGCGCAACCGCTCGGCCTCGTGCCGCATCCCGATCGTCTCCAGCCCCAAGGCGAAGCGCGTCGAGGTGCGCTTTCCCGACCCGGCCTGCAACCCCTATCTCGGGTTCGCGGCGATGCTGATGGCCGGGCTCGACGGCATCCAGAACAAGATCCACCCGGGCGACCCGATGGACAAGAACCTCTACGACCTGCCCCCCGAGGAGCTGAAGGACGTGCCGACCGTCTGCGGCTCGCTGCGCGACGCGATCAGCGAGCTCGAGGCCGATCACGCTTTCCTGCTCAAGGGCGATGTCTTCACCCGCGACCAGATCGAATCGTATATCGAGCTGAAGTGGGAGGAGGTCTACAACTTCGAGCACACGCCGCACCCGGTCGAGTTCCAGATGTACTACTCGGTCTGACGCGGCGCACACGGGGCGAAACGGGGCCGGGGCCTTTCCCGGCCCTTTTTCGTTGGCCGGCGCTCCCGCACCGGCAGGTGCGGCGACCTATCCGCCCCGGTTGGCACGATTCTTGGTGCCGCTCGGCCGGGGATGCCCGAAGACGGCGACATTGTTGGGGGTTGATCGATGAGAACGACATATCGGTTCGGTTGCCGCCTGGGGCTCGCCGGCGCGCTGCTGGGGCTGAGCGCGCTCGCGGCCATGGCGCAGCAGGCGCCGCCGGCCGACGCGCCCAAGCTCGACAGCGGCGACACCGCCTGGATGCTGACCTCGGTCGCGCTCGTCCTGATGATGACGATTCCCGGCCTCGCCCTCTTCTACGGCGGCATGGTCCGCAAGATGAACGTGCTGGCGACGGTGATGCAGAGCTTCATGGTGACCTGCCTCGTCACCGTGCTGTGGACCGTGTGCACCTACAGCATGGCGTTCACCGCCGGCAGCCCCTATGTCGGCGGGATGAGCCGCTTCCTGTTGTTCGGGATGACGTCCGACGCGGTCAACGACCTGGCGAAGACGATCCCCGAGTCGGTCTACATGTGCTTCCAGATGACGTTCGCGATCATTACGCCGGCGCTGATCTGCGGCGCGGTCGCCGATCGCATGAAATTCTCGGCGCTGATCTGGTTCATCGGGCTGTGGGCGATCTTCGTCTACGCGCCGATCGCGCACTGGGTGTGGGGGCCGGACGGCTTCCTCAACAACGCCGGCGTGCTCGACTTCGCCGGCGGCACCGTCGTCCACATCAACTCGGGCGTCGCCGGGCTGATGTGCGCGCTGATGCTCGGCAAGCGGCGCGGCTATCCGAACGAGCCGATGCCGCCGCACAACCTCGTACTGAGCATGATCGGCGCATCGCTGCTGTGGGTCGGCTGGTTCGGCTTCAACGCCGGCTCGGCGACCTCGGCCGGGACGAGCGCCGGCATGGCCATGGCGGTAACCCAGATCGCGACCGCGACCGCCGCGCTCACCTGGATGTTCGTCGAGTGGGCGGTGAAGGGGAAACCGAGTGTGCTGGGGATCTGTTCCGGCGCGGTTGCCGGGCTCGTCGCGATCACGCCGGCGTCGGGCTTCGTCGACCCGCGCGGCGCGCTGATCATCGGCGTCGCGGCCGGCGTCCTGTGCTACTGGGGCGCGACCGGCCTCAAGCACGCCTTCGGCTACGACGACAGCCTCGACGCATTCGGCGTCCACGGCGTCGGCGGAACGGTCGGCGCGCTGTTGACCGGGGTGCTCGCGGTCTCGGCAGTCGGCGGCGAGGGCAAGAGCGGGCTCATCGACGGCAACCCGCACCAGGTGATCGTCCAGCTCTACGCGGTCGGCTGCACCGTCATCTACGACGCGATCGTGTCGTTGATCCTGTTGAAGCTGATCGATCTGGCGCTCGGGCTCCGGGTCGACGCGGACAGCGAACGCGAGGGCCTCGACCTCAACCTGCACGGCGAGGTGGTGCCATGAAGCTGATCGAAGCGATCATCAAGCCGTTCAAGCTCGACGACGTGAAAACCGCGCTGCACGAGGTCGGCGTCACCGGGCTCACCGTCGAGGAGGTGCGCGGCTTCGGCCAGCAGAAGGGGCATACCGAGCTCTATCGCGGCGCCGAATACGTCGTCGATTTCCTGCCCAAGGTGAAGATCGAGGTGGTGATCGACGACGCGCTGGCCGAAAGCGCGGTCGAGGCGATCATGCGCGCCGCCCGCACCGACAAGGTGGGCGACGGCAAGGTGTTCGTCTCGACGATCGAGGAGGCCGTGCGCATCCGCACCGGCGAGCGCGGCACCGACGCGGTGTAAATGTCGGGCCTGGGAGACCGCTTCTAGGTGCTCTCCGTTTCGTCCTTCTCCGGCTTGAAGTCGAGCGCGCAGCCGTTCATGCAGTAGCGCTGTCCGGTCGGCCTCGGCCCGTCGTCGAAGACGTGGCCGAGATGCCCGCCGCATTTCTTGCAGTGCACTTCGGTGCGCACCATGAAGAAGCTGCGGTCGGTCTTGGTGTCGACCGCATCGTAGTTCTTGTCGAGCGGGCTGGTGCCGGCGCGTTCGGTCGCGAAGGCCTCGATCTCAACCTGCACGGCGAAGTCGTGCCGTAGGCTGGCCCAGGGCCGATCAGAAGCGCTGCGAAACGCCGGCATAGGCTTGCAGCTTCGGCGTCGCCGCGGTCAAGCCGATATTGGTCCCGACATCGAACTGAAGGTTGGGTAGCTGATCCCATGCAACCCAGGAAACCGCTAGGTCGAACGAGGCTTGCTTGGCCGCTCCGGATGGGTCGTCGTCGTATTCACCCCACAGCTCGACATAGGCGGTCACACTGTCGGACAGTCCGTGGCTAAGGTTCGCCAGTGTTTGGAAATTAGCGTGACGACCGCGATTCAAGCTGTTGCGCAACACGTCGGTCTCGGGATCGAACAGCAGCGTGAAGTTGCTCGGTAGCGCGAAGGATACGGGCAGGATCAAGCCGCCTTCGACGGCCTTGTTGCCGATGCCGGGTTTTGCCGTCGGCACCTTCACATAAGGAAGGATCGTCGCCTGGAAATCGCCGCCATCGAGGTTGGCGAAATTGTATTTAGCGCGCAGAAACAAGTCGCCGACGCCTGTCAGGTCCTGCCTGCCCGACGGAGCTTTGACGGTCACGCGTTCCGCGGGAGCGACGTTGAGTTCTATATCGGCCTGGCTGGAAACGCCCCATTTGAGCGTCGGGTTAGTGTAGAGGAACGTATCGGTCGTTACGCCGCCTGCGCTGACGTGGGTCCAGTTAAATATGTCGCTTTCGTATTGGAAGTGACCGGGGTCGACCGTACACGGCAGGTTCGATTTGGTCGGCCGATCAGTGCAGAAACTCGCCAGTTGGTCAGCGGGGATTGGGTTGACCAGCGTGTACGCCGACTTGTCCGGCATCCCAGCTGGGACCGGCGTCACCATCTGACCCAGCGCCGGTGCCCCACCAGCCAGGACGCCCAACACCACCAAGCTTGCCCGAAAAGCGTTCCCGATCGCTGCTTGCATGACCGACTACGGATTTCACAGGTCGCTCACCTAGAATGGGGATTATATAAAGTCGATATGGATCGCGGCACCCAGTTATTAATGTCAACAAGCGCATAAAGGAGCGCAGGTGCCAGCGCGGCGCAACCGGAGCGCTGGCACATCACCCCGGCGCGGGCGAGCCAGGGTGCGCCCTCAACCGCAAGCGAGGACCCACGATCGCCGCCGTCCTCCGCGCGGATCATGCGATGGCAGCGCGAGCGCGGGCCGGAGGCGAATTGGCTA
>DATJOB010000192.1:0-2470 GCA_035507475.1 Allostellaceae bacterium
CGGCGCGATCGAGCATATCGAGCGCTACGGCTCGCACCACACCGATGCGATCGTCACCGAGAACGCGGCCGCGGCCGAGCGTTTTCTCAACGAGGTCGACAGCGCGATCGTGCTGGTCAACGCCTCGACCCAGTTCGCCGACGGCGGCGAGTTCGGCATGGGGGCCGAGATCGGCATCTCGACGCAGCGCCTGCCGCCGCGCGGCCCGGTCGGCGCCGCCGAGCTCACCACCTATAAATACGTGGTGCGCGGCGACGGACAGGTGCGCCCCTGAGCCAGCTGACAGCGCCAGGCATCTACGGTCTGCGGCATCGCCGCATCGGGCTGCTCGGCGGCTCGTTCAACCCGGCGCATGGCGGGCACCTGCACATCAGCCTCGTTGCGCTGCAGCGCCTCGACCTCGACGAGGTGTGGTGGCTCGTCTCGCCGCAGAACCCGCTGAAGCCGGCAAGGGGCATGGCGCCCTTCGCCAACCGGCTGGCGAGCGCCGTTGCCCTCGCCGGCGCTCAGCCGAGGATCAAGGTCAGCCCGCTCGAAGCGGCGCTCCACACCCATTACACCGCCGACACGATCGCCGCGCTCGAACGGCGCTTTCCGCGCACCCGGTTCGTCTGGCTGATGGGCGGCGACAATCTCGCGCAATTGCCGCACTGGAAGAGCTGGGACGCGCTGATGGCGCGCGTGCCGGTCGCGGTGTTCGACCGGCCGCAGACCTCGCTGCGCGCGCTCGCCGGCAAGGCGGCGCGGCGCTTCGCGCGGGCGCGCGTCCCGGCCGCCGCGGCGCGCCGGCTGGCCGAGATGGCGGCGCCCGCCTGGGTCTTCTTCCACAGCCCGCTCGACCCGCGTTCGGCCTCGGACATCCGCCGCAAGCGCGCGCCGCGCAAGGCGGCGCCGGTCGCCAGCCTGACGGCGCGGCGGCGCAAGCCGCGCCCGCCGGCGGCCGCGCCCAACCCGCTGCTGCCGGCGATCCTCGCCAGCCTCGAAGACGGCAAGGCGGTCGACATCGTGACGATCGACCTCGCCGGCAAAACGCTGATGGCCGACTACATGGTGATCGCCAGCGGCCGCTCGTCGCGCCAGGTGACGGCGCTGGCCGAGCATCTCGTCGAAGCCCTGCCGAAGCGGCAGCGCGTCTCGGTCGAGGGCAAGGCGCAGGGCGACTGGGTGCTGATCGACGCCGGCGATGTCATCGTCCACCTGTTCCGGCCCGAGATCCGCGCCTATTACAACCTCGAAAAGATGTGGGGCGCGGCGCCTCCCGAGGCCGAAGCCGCGCGCCACTAGGGAGCGCCGCGCATTCGCGTCGCCATTCTCGCGATCGGCCGGCAGCGGCGCGGTCCGCTCGCCGACCTGCAGGCGCATTACGCGGCGCGGCTCAACCCGCCGCCGGCGATCGTCGAGCTCGAGGAGAAGCGGCCGCTGCCGCCGCCGCAGCTCAAGGCGCGCGAGGCCGAGCTGATCCTCGCCGCCCTGCCCGCCGGCGCGCTGCTCGTCGCGCTCGACGAGCGCGGCACGCCGCTCGCCAGCCGCGCCTTCGCCGAGCGCCTCGCCGCGTGGCGCGACCAGGGCGCGGCGACGCTCGCCTTCGCGATCGGCGGCGCCGAAGGGCTCGACCGCGCCGTGCTCGATCGCGCCGAGATGGTGCTGTCGCTCGGCGCGGTGACCTGGCCGCATTTCCTCGTCCGCGGCCTGCTGCTCGAACAGCTCTACCGCGCCCAGCAGATCCTCGCCGGGCATCCCTATCACCGCGACTGACGCTCTGCTGCCCCCCGCGCCGGCAGGGTCCCGAGCAAAGGTTTTCGCGGCCCGGGCCCGGCGAACTCAGCGGAATGTCTGGCGGCGGCGGCTGTTTCGCGTATAAACGCGCCCGTCACTGCCAGGTTTTCCGCCGATGACGCATCGCCCCCGTCCGGTCGTCCTGTGCATCCTCGATGGCTGGGGAGAGCGCCCGGACGCCGCCGACAACGCCATCGAGCGCGCCAAGACGCCGGTCTGGCACCGGCTGATGGCGCGCTGGCCGCACGCGCATCTCGAGGCGAGCGAGCATTTCGTCGGCCTGCCCGACGGGCAGATGGGCAACTCCGAGGTCGGTCATACCAATATCGGCGCCGGCCGCATCGTGATGCAGGACCTGCCGCGGATCGACACGGCGATCAAATCGGGCGAGCTGGCGAAGCTGCCGGCGCTCGCCGACTTCATCGCCAAGGTCAGGAAGGCGGGGGGCACGGCGCATGTCGTCGGGCTGATGTCCCCGGGCGGGGTGCACTCGCATCAGGGCCAGATCGCCGCGCTCACCCGCATCGTCGCCGAAGCCGGGGTCAAGGTCGCGGTGCATGCGGTCCTCGACGGTCGCGACACCCCGCCGAAATCGGCGACGGGATATCTGAAGCAATTCGCCGCCGACACCAAGGGCGCGGCCGAGGACTCCAACGCGGGCATCGCGACGGTCACGGGCCGGTTTTACGCGATG
>DATJOB010000193.1:0-17740 GCA_035507475.1 Allostellaceae bacterium
ATGGGTGCGCGGCTCGCCGCCGCGCATCAACTCGCTCCGACTATGCTGCCGCTGCTGATCCTGATCGCGCTGTCGTCGTTTCTGCCGATCTCGGAGATCGCCCAGGTCAGCCGCCAGCTCGCCGACACGATCGCCTCGACCCGCCGTTATCGCGCGGTGCAGCAGGAAGAACCGGCGGTGACCGACGGCCCTCTGCTGCCGCCGGAGCCGGCGGGCGGGTCAGCGATCCGCTTCAGTCAAGTCGATTTCACCTATCCCGGGGCCCGCCGGCCGGCGCTCGGCGAGGTGACGCTCGACATCCCCGCCGGCGCAACGGTGGCGCTGGTCGGCCCGTCGGGCGCCGGCAAGACGACGCTCGCCAGCCTGCTGCTGCGCTTCTGGGACCCGCAGGCCGGCCGCATCCTGATCGATGGCGTCGACCTGCGCGATTTCGAGCTCGACCATCTGCGCGCCCGCGTCTCGCTGGTCTCGCAGGACACCTATCTCTTCAACGACACGCTGCGCGCCAACGTCGCGCTGGCGCGGCCCGAGGCCGACGACGCGGCGATCGAGCGCGCGCTGCAGCAGGCGGCGCTTGCCGATTTCGTCGCCTCGCTGCCCGAAGGGCTGGCGACCCGGGTCGGCGAGCGCGGCGTCCAGTTGTCGGGCGGACAGCGCCAGCGCGTCGCGATCGCCCGCGCCTTTCTCAAGAACGCGCCGACCCTGGTGCTCGACGAAGCAACCTCGCATCTCGACGCGGTCAGCGAAGCGCAGGTGCGCGCCGCGCTCGACGCTCTGATGCGCGAGCGCACGACGATCGTCATCGCCCACCGCCTGTCGACCGTGCGCGACGCGGACATGCTCGTGGTGCTCGACCGCGGCCACGTCGCGGAGACCGGCAGCCATGCCGAACTGGTCGCGCGCAATGGGCTTTACGCCCGGCTGATCCGCCGGCAGCTCGGCATGCGCGAGGCGCTCGCCGCGGATGGCGACTGACGCGGCGACGCAGCGCAGCCTTAACCGCCCGCTAACCAATATTTCGCAAGCTGCGGTGGCCGACAGCCGGACGGAGGGGCCAGGATGCCCGAGGCCACGCCGTTTTTCCCGCCGCTCACCGAGGAACAGAGCGCCCAGCTGACCGTGATCTGGGACCGGCTCTACCAGCTCTACCTGGAGAAGGCCAATGGCGAGCGGGCGCCCGCCGAGATCGACCGCGAGATCGATGCGCTCATCGCGCGGCGCAACGCGATCCGCTCCTGGGGCTGGAACACCGGCCGCAACTGGCGCGATGACCTGCCCCCGGAGCTGCGGGCGCCGCGCGAGGAGTGACGAGCCTGCCGCGGCCGGGGTCGGCGTCGCGGGTCGCTTCCTATAGATCGAGGATCAGCGGCGAGTGGTCGGAAAGCCCGGCCAGCCGCTCGTCGTGCGAATAGCGCACCGCCCCGGCGCGCCGTGCCAGGGCCGGCGACAGGAAGGCGTGGTCGATCCGGAAGCCGTTGCCGCGATGGCTGTACCACGAATATTCGCGGCCCTCGGGATAGCGGTGCCGCCATAGATCGCAGAAGCCGATCCCCGCGACGCGGTCCATGAAATGCGCGCAGCGGTCGATCGCGCCCGGCTCGTCGACATAGGCGCGGCAGGTGTTGAAGTCGCCGATCGCCACGGCGTGCCCGTCGACCCGGGTCGCCAGCGCGGCGACGACCGCTTCCCAATACGGCACCTTGGCCAACAGGTTGGGCATGTAGACGCCGCAGAGCGAGAGCTTGCCGATCTCGACATGGACCAGCCGGTAGGGCTCGGGCAGCGCCTCGCTCAGCGCCGCAGCGGCGCGCAGCCGGCGGCGCGCCGCGACGAGCACGCCGCTCTTGCCGGGCGGCGGCATCAGCGCCGTGGCGTGCGGGTAGCCGAGCCGCGCCAGCGCCTCGCGCAGCCGCAGCGCCGAATCGCCGCCGCGATATTCGGACAGCACCAGCACGTCGGCGTCATGGCGCATCAGCGCGCCGACGATCGCCGCGAGACGCGTGCCGCCGCCCTGGCGGATGTTCCAGGCGAGCAGGCGCATCTAAGCCGAGGGCCGCATCTTACGGCCGCATCTTACGACTGTGCGAGCTTGCCGCGGCCGCTCATCTCGGCCCCGGCATCGGGCGACATCCGCAGGAAGAACGGAACCGACAGCAGGCCGATGCAGCCGACCGCGGCAAAGGCGAACGAGAAGTCGAGCGGCGTCGGGTTGCTCTCGTGGCGCAGCGCGAGAAACACGTAGAGGAGCAGCGCTCCGGTGCCGACGCCGACCGCCTGCGACAGCTGCTGCCCCATGCTGGTGAGGCTGGTCGCGCGGCTCAGCATCGCCGGCGGGACATCGGCGTAGCTCAGCGAGTTGATGCTCGTCATCTGCAGCGAGCGGAAGAACCCGCCGGCGAGCAGCGACAGGAAGATCACGAGATGCGGGGTCGCCGGGCTGAAGAAGGCGTAGCCGAACAGGAACAGGGCGCTGATCACCGCGTTGCCGCACATCACCGCGCGAAACCCGAAGGCGCGGATGATCGGCCCGACGCCGATCTTCATGCTCAGCGCCCCCATCGCGCTGGCGAAGGTGAGAAGCCCGGAATTGAGCGCGCTGAGGCCGAAGCCGACCTGCAACATCAGCGGCAGGAGGAACGGCAGCGCACCCATCCCCATGCGGAACAGGAAGCCGCCGACGGTCGCCGCCGCATAGGTCGGGATGCGCAGCAGCGACAGGTCGATGACCGGAAACTCGAAGCGGTGCGCGTGGCGGACATAGAGCGTCGTCAGGATCGCGCCGACCACGAGCAGCGCGGCGGTCGCGACCGCCGGCACGGCGCCGCGGCCGATCGTCTCGAAGCCGAAGGCGAGGCTGGCGAGGCCGAGCCCGGTCAGCACGAAGCCGAGGAGATCGAACGGGCGCGCGCCCGGCTCGCGGAAATCCTCGATGAAGAGGTTGATCAGCACGAGGCCGATCAGGCCGATCGGGATGTTGATGAAGAAGATCCAGCGCCACGAGGCATAGGTCGCGAGGAAGCCGCCGAGCGGCGGGCCGGTCACCGGGCCGAGCAGCGCCGGCATGCTGACATAGGACATCGCGCGCACCAGCTCGGAGCGCGGCACGGTCTTGAGCAGCACCAGCCGTCCCACCGGCACCATCATCGCCCCACCCATGCCCTGGACGATGCGCGCCACGACCAGCATCGGCAGCGATTGCGACAGGCCGCAGGCGACCGAGCCCAGCATGAAGACGACGATCGCCGCGCTGAACACCCGCCGCGCGCCGAACCGGTCCGCCGTCCACCCGCTGATCGGCACGAAGACCGCCAGGCTCAGCAGGTAGCAGGTGATCGCGACGTTGAGGCGCAGCGGGCTTTCGTCGAGCGAGCGCGCGATCACCGGCAGCGCGGTCGCGATCACGGTCGAATCCATGTTCTGCATGAACAGCGCGCAGGCGACGATCAGCGAGACGAGGAGCTGGCGGGTGCCGGGACGCATGGTTGCGCAACGATATCGCCGCATCGCCGGCGGCAAAAGGCAATCGCGCGCGGCGTGGTGTCGGGGGCGGCCTCCGGCGCGGGTATAGTGCGCTCGCATGGCCGAGCCGATCGACAACCGCGTCTTCGTGCTGATCCTGCAGCACCCGCAGGAGCGGCGGCATGCGCTGTCGACCGCGCCGCTGGTGGTCGGCGCCCTGAGCCGCGCCCGGCTGGCGACCGGCTTGTCGTGGCCGAGCCTGGCCCGGGCACTCGGCGCGCCCGCCGACCCGCGGCGCTGGGCGGCGCTCTATCTCGGCGCGGTGCATCCCGCCGCGGCGGAGCAGCGGCGCGAGTTGGCGCTGGTCGACCGCAGCGGCGCGCCGCTCGCCGAGCCGGGCGCGGTGTTGGGCGCGCTCGACGGCATCGTGCTGCTCGACGGCAGCTGGCGCGAGGCGAAGACGCTGTGGTGGCGCAACCCCTGGCTGCTCAAGCTGCACCGCATGGTGCTCGACCCGCCGCGGCCAGCGCGGCTCGGCCGGCTGCGCCGCGAGCCGCGGCCGGAGGCGCTGTCGACGCTGGAGGCGGTGGCGCTGGCGCTGCGCCATCTCGAGCCCGGCCCGCAGGCGGCCGACGCGCTCGCGACGGCGCTCGGCCGGATGCTCGCCGCGGCCGGCGGCCGCAGGCCGCGCCCTAGGGCGCCTTGAACAGCGCCGCAGCGTCGGCGGCAAGCGCCTCGCGCGACGCGGCGCGCAGATACATCATGTGGCCGCCGTCATAGACCTTGATGCGGATCGCGTCGCGCACCGCGGCCGGGATCGCCAGCTGGTCGACCAGCCAGCGCGAAGCGAGGTACGGCGTCGTCAAATCGTACCGCCCGTTGGCGATCATCACCTTGGTCGCCGGATGCTCGATCAGCGCCGTCTGCAGCCCGGACAGCGCCATGCCCAGCCCGTCCTGCCCCTCATGCACGCCGTCGAGGTTCCACTGGCGGTTGATGCTCATCGGCAGCACCCGATAGGGCAGCTCGGTCCGATAGCCAAGGCCGTCCGGCGCATAGGCGTCAAAGGCCTGGGTGAAAGCGGCGATCGAGTTGTCGAGCACCGGGTCGCCGGCATTCTGATCCCACGGATTGACGAGCGCCTTCCGGGTGACGGTCGCATCGTAAAGGCTCAGCACCTCGTCGTGGTCGCGGCGCAGCTCGTGCGCGAATACCTGCCGGCCGACCCAGCCGCGCTCGCGGCGCACGATGTCCTCGGGCAGCCCCATGAGCCGCGCGACCTTGGCGATGAACGGGTCGCCCGGCCGCGGCACGCCGCGCATCGCCGCCAGGCCGACGAGATAATCGGAGAGCGCGAAGCGCTCGACCGGCGCCGCATCGAAGCCGGCGGTTCCGGCAAAAGCCGCTGCAGTGGCGGCGAAGGTCGGCAGGTTGACCGCACCGGCGAGCGGCGCGGCGATGTCCGGCTCGAGCAGCTCGTAATCGAGCGCGGGGGAGATCATCACCACCCCGTTCGGGATCACGCCCTCGTCATGCGCCAGGCTCTTGGCCATCGCCGCGACGCGGAAGCCGCCGTAGCTTTCGCCCACCAGATAGACTTGGCTGGCCCAGCGCTGGTGCCGGGTGAGCCATAGCCGCACCGTCGAATCGAGCGAGCGGATGTCGGCGCGGACGTTCCAGAACGCCTTGCCCGATTCGTCGTCCTTGCCCTCGGCGCGGCTGAACCCGGTGCCGACCGGATCGACGAAGACGAGATCGGTGAAGTCGAGCCAGGTCGAGGGGTTGTCGACGACCGGCACCGGCGGACCGGGGACGCTGCCGTCGGCGGTGGCGGGGATCGCCCGCGGACCGAGCGCACCGAGATGCAGGAACACCGCGGCGGCGCCGGGGCCGCCGTTGAACACGAACGCGACCGGCCGGCTCTGGCCCGGCTTCGGCTCGACGAGATAGGAGATGACGAAGATCGACGCGGTGTGTCCGCCCTTGGCGTCGTGCAGCGCGATCGTCTCGGCGATCGCCCGGTAGTCGAGCGCGCGCCCGCCGAGCTGGATCGTGTGCCGGGTCTCGACGCGGGCCGGGAGCTCGTCGGCCGGCTTTGTCGCGGCCGCGTCGGGCGCCGGCTTTGCCGCGTCCTGTGCGATGCCCGCCGTCGCCACCGCCAGCAGCGCCGCCGCCAGCACGGCGACGCCTGCGGCGCTGCGCCCAGATGCCCTCATCGGATGACCCCGCTCGGTCTCGGCGGCGCCTTATAGCGCCGCGCGGGGGTTGCCGCCATCGGCGAGACTTGCCCGACGGCGCAGAATCGGGGATTAGAAGCGGGTCGAGACGGAGACCGGCCGATGCGCGTGCTTGCCCTCTTGTGTGTGATCCCGCTGGCCGCCTGCGTCGGCAGCGATCGCCATGAAGGCTTCACCGCGACCGGTCCCGCGTCGTTCCTCTACAGCGCGCAGACCAGCACGGTGATGACCGAGAACGACGACGGCGAAGCCGAGCGCATCCGCCAGGGCTGGCTGGTCGCGGCGTTGCAGGCGCACGACATGTGCCAGACCGGCTACGTCATCGACACGCGGCGCTTCATCCCCGCGGGGCCGACCGCGGCCGGGCCGCAGTTCAGCAACGGCGGCGACATCCTGTATGCCGGCCGCTGCACGCCGCCCGGCGTCCCGCCGGCCCCGGTCGCGCCTCCCCCGGCGGTGCCGCCGGTCAGAGGCTGACGGCGCGACATCGGCAGTCGCTAGGCCTTCTTCTCCCAGCCCTTGTCGGTCTGCTGCCAGTAGGTGAGCGTATGCCCCGCCGCGCCGGCGCTGCGCCAGCGGTCGCGCGCGGCGGCCACGGCATCCGGGCTGTTGCCGTCGAACAGGTCGATGCAGCGCGCATAGCCGGCGAGATCCTCGGCGGCGACGCCGTCGACGAGAAAGAGGATGGAGGCGCCGTTCGGGTTCTCGGCGCGGTGCGTCAGCCAGATCGGCTGCGCCGCGGGGTCGCCGTCGCGCGCCGAGCCGTGCGGCAGGAACCCGGCCTCGTCGTAGGTCCACAACAGCGCGTCGAGATGCGCGACCCGCTCGGGCGAGCCGGCCTGGACGACGACGCGGTGCCCCTGCCCGACCGCGCGCTCCAAGAGCCGCGGCAAGGCGCGCTCCAGCGGGGTCGCCAGCAGGTGATAGAAGCCGATCTCGGCCATCAGGGCTTTTCGTAATTCTCGGCGACGAAGCGGTCGAGCAGGCGGACGCCGAACCCGGTCGCGCCTTTCGGCACGGTCGCCGCGTCCTTTTTCGACCAGGCGACGCCGGCGATGTCGAGATGCGCCCACGGCACCTTGTTGACGAAGCGCTCGATGAATTGCGCGCCGATGATGCTGCCGGCGGCGCGTTCGCCGGTGATGTTCCTGACATCGGCGGCGTCGCTGTCGATCTGCCGGTTGTAGGAATCGTCGAGCGGCAGGCGCCACAATTTCTCGCCGACCGCCTTGCCGGCCGCGAGAAGCCGCTCGGCGAGCGCGTCGTCGTTGGCGAACAGTCCGGCATGCTCGTGGCCGAGCGCGATGACCACGGCGCCGGTCAGCGTCGCCAGGTCGACCATCAGCGCCGGCTTGAAGCGGTCCTGGCAGTACCACAGCGCATCGGCGAGGACGAGCCGGCCCTCGGCGTCGGTGTTGAGCACCTCGATCGTCTGCCCCGACATCGAGGTGACGATGTCGCCCGGCCGCTGCGCGCTGCCGGATGGCATGTTCTCGACCAGCCCGACGATGCCGATCGCGTTGACCTTGGCGGCGCGCGCCGCGAGCAGCCGCATCAGCCCGATGACGACCCCGGCCCCCGCCATGTCCCACTTCATCTCGCCCATGCCGGCGGCGGGCTTGATCGAGATGCCGCCGGTGTCGAAGGTCACGCCCTTGCCGACAAAGCCGAGCGGCGGCGCCCCCTCGGCGCCCCCGTTCCAGCGCATCACCACGAGCCGCGGCGGGCGCACGCTGCCTTGCGCGACGCCGAGCAGCGCGTGCATGCCGAGCGCGGCCATGCGCGCCTCGTCGAGCACCTCGACATCGAGACCGAAGGCGGCGAGACCCGCGGCCTGCTCGGCGAGCGTCTCGGGATAGATGACGTTGGCCGGCTCGGAGACGAGGTCGCGGGTGAAGGCGACCGCCTCGGCCGTCGCGGCGAGCGGCTTGTACGCCCGCCGCGCCGCCGCGGGGGCCGGGCCGGCGACCGTCACGCTGGCGAGCGTCGGCTTGCGCTCGGCGCGCTCGGTGGTGCGGTACTTGTCGAAGCGGTACGCGCGCAGCGCCGCGCCGAGCGCCAGATGCGCGGCCGCGTCGCCCGCCTCGCCCTCGCCGGCATCGATCGCGAGGGTCGCCGCGCTCTCGCCGGCGCCGTTCAAATGGGCCACCAGCGTGCCGCCCAGGTCTTCGAGCGCGCGCGCATCGAGCGTGCCCGGCTTGCCAAGACCCGCGAGCACGATACGGCTGACCGCCAGATTGGCCGGGGCGACCACCGGGACGAGCTCGTTGCGCTTGCCGCGAAAGCGCGGCGAGGCCGCCAGCGCACGGCTCAGCGCGCCGCCGCTCGCCTCGTCGAGCTGCCTCGCCGGGGCGGTCAGCGCAGCCTCCTCCCAGACCCCGACGACGATGGCGCCGCCCTGGCTTCCCGGGGTCGGCGGCACGAACTCGGCAAAGCTGATTTTCATGGCGCGCCCTGGCATTTGCTGACCAGCCGGCGATAGAGCGGCGGCCGCCGCAAGTCAACGGCCGACATGCCCCGGCTTGCCCGGCGCCATGCAAACCCTGTGGCCGCGGCGCGGCGCCGCCCCTATGATCCGGCCGCCATGGTGGGGCTGGACAATTATCTGTCGGGGCTGAACCGCTACATCCTGCGGCAATGCCTCGGCGTCATGCTGTTCGTGACCGGGGCGCTGACCGCGGCGGTGTGGTTCGCGCAGTCGCTGCGCCTGGTCGATCTCATCGTCAACCGCGGCCTCTCGGCCGAGATGTTCCTCTATCTGGCGATGCTGATCATCCCGCGCTTTCTCGACATCGTGCTGCCGATCGGCGCGTTCATCGCCGTGCTCTTCGTGTTCAACCGGCTGACGACCGAGAGCGAGCTGGTGGTGATGCGCGCCGCCGGGCTGAGCCCGTTCGGCCTCGCCAAGCCGGTGCTCGAACTGGCCGGGATCGCCTTCCTGATACTGATGCTGCTATCGGTCTACTTCCTGCCGGCGGCCAATCGCGAATTCAAGGACCTGCAGTTCGAGATTCGCAACCGCTTCGTCTCGAGCCTGCTGCAGGAGGGCGCCTTCACGACGATCTCGGACAAGCTGACGATCTATATCGGCAGCCGCAACGACCGCGGCGAGGTCGTCGGCCTCCTCATCAACGATTCCCGCGACCCGGCCCGCCCGGTCACCATCCTGGCCGAGCGCGGCGCGTTCGCCGATACCGGCGGCGCCTCGCGCATCATCATGGTCAACGGCAACCGCGAGCAATACGAGCGGGCGACCGGCAAGCTGTCGGTCTTGACCTTCGATCGCTACGTGCTCGACCTCGACATGATGCGCGACGCGCCCGAATCGCGCTCGCGCGAGGCGCAGGAACGGTTCCTCGGCGACTTGCTGTTTCCGCCGGCCGATCTCGATCCGGCGACGCGCGAGGCGTTCTTCGTCGAATTCAACGAGCGCCTGACGGTGCCGCTTACCGCCTTCAGCTTCGCGATGCTGCCGCTCGCCTGCCTGCTGCCCGGCGAGTTCAACCGCCGCGGCCAGCTCAAGCGGGTGCTCGTCGCGATCGTCTGCGCGATGGGGTTCCAGGCGCTCGACCTCGCGGTCAAAAACCTCGAGGGACGCTATCTCGCGGCGATCGCGCTCAGCTATGCGGTCGACCTGCTGCCCTTCCTGGTCGGGCTTGGCATCCTGCTGCACCGCGGCATAAGGTTCAATTTCAGGCGCTCGCGCCTTGCCTTTGCCATCGGCCGCTGAGCGCACGGCGCAGGAGCATCGCGTTCAGTGGTCATCGCCAAGACCCTCTCGGCCTACATCGCCCGCCAGTTCTTCGTCTGGTTCTGCGGCGTCTACGGCGCGATGCTCAGCATCAGCTTCCTGATCGACTACATCGAGCTGCTGCGGCGCGGCGCGACGCGCAGCGGCGTCACGCTCGGCGTCTTGCTCGAAATGGCGGCGCTCAAGCTGCCGCACACCGCGCAGGAGGTGATGCCGTTCGCGATCCTCTTCGGCACCATGCTCGCGTTCTGGCGGCTGACCCGCAGCAACGAGCTGGTGGTGGCGCGCGCCGCCGGAGTGTCGGTCTGGCAGTTTCTCACCCCGGCGGTGCTGGTCGCGCTGACCGTCGGCATCGTCGCCGTCACCGTGTTCAACCCGGTCGCCTCGCAGATGGAGGCGACCTACGAGCAGCTCGACGCGCGCTATCTGAAGCAGAGCTCCGACCAGCTCGAACTGTCGAATTCCGGGCTGTGGCTGCGCCAGGCCGAGCCCGGCGGCGGACAGGTGGTGATCCACGGCGACAAGCTCGTCGCCCCGCAACTGCTGCTCGGCGAGGTCTCGCTGTTCTTCTTCGATGCGGCGCACAAGTTCAACTCGCGGATCGAGGCGAAGACGGCGCAACTCGACGACGGCTTCTGGGACATCAAGAACGGCAATCGCTGGCAGACCAGCGATCAGCCGCAGCCGGTCCCCGAAATGCACCTGCCGACGAAGTTCACCACGCATCGCATCGAGGAAAGCCTGGCCTCGCCCGATACGATGTCGTTCTGGGCGCTGCCCGGGTTCATCTCGCTGCTCGAGCAGTCCGGCTTCTCGGCGCAGCGCCACCGGCTGCAGTTCAACATCCTGCTGGCGCGGCCCTTTTTGTTCTGCGCCATGGTGCTGGTGGCGGCGACGTTCAGCCTGCGGATGCAGCGCCGCGGTGGGGCGACACTGATGATCGTCGGCGGCGTCGGCGCCGGCTTCCTGCTCTACTTCGTCTCCAACGTCGTCTTCGCGCTCGGCCTTTCGGCCAAGCTGCCGGTCCTGCTCGCCGCCTGGACGCCGACCGGAATCAGCCTGATTTTCGGCGTCTCGATGCTGCTCCATCTCGAAGACGGGTGACGCCGCGCGCCTGAGGCGATATTCCTGCTGGGAACGTGCCGATCGCGAGAGTCCGGGACAGGGATTGCGGAGACCGGTAGACGCCTCGATGGATGCTCTCCTGCGAGCTCGACGCACGCGCCGCACCGCGACCGTCATCCGGCTGGCGCTCGCTTGCGTCCTCGGCCTTTGCTGCCGCGGCCCGGGTCTTGCCGACCCGCTCGGCATGGGCAATTCCGGGCCGACCAACGCGCCGATGACCTTCCAGGCCGACGAGGTGCAATACGACGAGCAGCTTGGGCTGACCGTGGCAAAGGGGCATGTCGAGATCGCCCAGGGCACGCAGATCCTGCTCGCCGATGTCGTCAGCTACAACCAGCGCACCGACACGGTAACCGCATCCGGTCACGTCAGCCTGATGACACCGGATGGCGCGGTGCTGTTCTCCGACTACATGGAACTGCGCAATTCGATGAACGACGCATTCGCGCAGAACGTGCGGATGCTGCTGTCCGACCGCTCGCGGCTCGTCGCCAACGCCGCGCGGCGCATCAACGGCAACCGGATCGAGCTCGGCCGCGCGGTCTATTCGCCCTGCGACCTGTGCAAAGCCGATCCGACCGCACCGCCGGCCTGGCAGCTCAAGGCGCGCGAGGTCAGCGACGACCGCGAGCTGAAGCGCCTCGAGTTCCGCGACGCGACGATGGAGATCGACGGCTGGCCGGTCTTCTATACGCCCTACCTGTCCGCACCCGACCCGTCGGTGCACCGCGCCAGCGGCTTCATGATGCCGACATTCGGCAACTCGACGACGCTCGGCTTCCACCTGACGACGCCCTATTACCAGGTGCTGGGCCCGGACGCCGATGTGACCATCACGCCGCGCTTCACCACCGAGGCCGGGACCGTGCTGGTCGGCGACTACCGGCAGCGCTTCTCGAACGGCTGGATGGAGGACATCGCCAGCATCAACCGCAGCAATGTCGTCGCCCCGATCGGCAACGCGCCCGAGACCGACAGCTGGCGCGGCCACATCGATGCGAACGGCGTCTTCGACCTCGACGACACCTATCGCACCGGCTTCCAGATCCAGCGCGTCTCGGACCAGAGCTACCTGCAGCGCTTCAGCTTCCCGGTCCCGCCGCTCAACACGATGATCACGCGCGGCTATTTCGAGGGCTTTCCGGCGGACGGGTCGCTCGACGTCAACGCTTATCTGTTCCAGCCGCTCAATCCCGGGCTCGGCGACTCCGCCCAGCCGATCGTCCTGCCGGTCATCAACCGCAACTGGCAGTTCAAGCCCGACGCGATCGACGGTGTCGTCAACCTCAACGCCAACCTGCTCGACATCGTGCGCGAGATCGGCACGCAGACGCGGCGTCTGTCGCTGGGCGGCCAGTGGCAGAGGATGTTCTACGACGGGCTCGGCGGCGAATACAAAGTGCAGGCGAGCGTGCGCGGCGACGCCTATTCGGTGAACGGCCTCAGCAACCTCTCGAACCCCGACCTGCCGACCGCGTATTTCTCGCAGAACGGGCAGCCCCCCGCGCAGCATGTCCCCTACGACTTCCTCGCCGCCCGCGCCTTCCCGCAGGTCGGGCTGACCTGGGACTACCCGCTCGTCAACCGCGGCAAGGACTTCACCTTCCTCGTCCAGCCCGAGGTGGCGACTTTCGTCGGCCCGAACAGCGGCAACCGGCACACCCTCCCCGACGAAGACAGCCTCGGTTACGAATTCCGCGATTCCGATCTGTTCCGCGCCGACCGCCTGCAGGGCTACGACATCCTCGACACCGGCCAGCGCGTCGATTACGGCCTCAACCTCGGCGCCTATGCGGCCAATGGCGGCAGCTACCGCATGCTGATCGGCCAGAGCTATCGCGCCGAGACGAACCCGTTCATGCCGCCGGGCAGCGGCGCCGAGGATCGGCTGTCGGATGTCGTCGGCCGGGTCGTGCTGCAGCCGAGCAACTATCTCGACCTGATCTACCGTTTCCGGCTCGACAAGGACACGCTGAGCAACCGGCTGCAGGAGGTCACCCTCTACACCGGCCCGCAGGACTGGCGGGTCGGCGGCACCTTTCTGCTGATCCCGCCGGAGCAGGCGAGCGAGCTGATCACCATTCCGGGAAGCGGCTCGACGATCCTCTACGGGAAGCGCGAACAGCTGAACCTCAACACCACGGTCAAGCTGACGCGCTACTGGTCGCTCAACGCGGGCGAGACGCTGAACCTCACCAACTCGTCCAACATCGTCAACGGCACCTCGCAGCCGCAATCGACAAGCACCAGCCTCCAGGCCAACCTCGCGCTGATGTATCAGGACGAATGCATGGCCTTCATCGCCAACCTGACGCAGTCGGGCATCCGGATCGGCGACGTCTCGCCCGGCTATTCGGTACTGTTCAGCGTCGTCTTCAAGAACCTCGGCGAGATCGGCGGCAACGTGCTCAACGTCTCGCCGAGCAGCTGAGGCTGGCGAAACGACGCGGCGACAGGACCGCCGCGCGCGTGTAAAACTGGCCGCCTTCGGGGTGGCAGGGTCCTGTAGCGATGACCGGATGGCGTCCTTTAAGCGCGCTCTTCGCGGCGCTGGTTGCGGCGTGTTTCGCGGCATTGCCCGCCGGTGCGGCCCGTCCGGCGCCGGAGCGCGCCGCACCGCCGCCCGCCGCGCAATCGCCCGGCGGCGAGATGCGCATCGCGGCGGTGGTCAACGACGAGGTCATCTCGGTCTTCGACCTCGTCTCGCGGCTGCGGATGGTGCTGCTCTCGTCGAACATCCCGGATACGCCCGAGGCGCGGCAGCGCGTCGAGTCGCAGGTGTTGCGCTCGCTGGTCGACGAGCGGCTCGAGTTGCAGGAGGCGAAAAAGCAGAACGTCGTCGCCACCGACGAGGAGGTGAACACCGCCCTCGCCCAGATCGAAAAGCAGAACAACATGCAGTCGGGTCAGCTCACCGAGTTCCTCAAGGCGCGCGGCATCGACCGCAGCTCGCTGATCAGCCAGGTCACCGCCTCGATCGTCTGGGCGAAGCTCGTCCGGCGCCAGGCCTCGCAGAGCGTCGAGATCTCGGAGGAGGATGTCGACGCCGCGATGCGCCGGCTGAAGGAGCACGCCGGCGAGCCGCAGACCCATGTCGCGGAGATCTTTCTCGCCGTCGACAACCCGTCGCAGGACGCGGAGGTCCGCGCCACCGCCGAGAAGCTGATCGAACAGATGAAGCAGGGCGCGCGCTTCTCGGCGATCGCGCAGCAATACTCGCAATCGGCGACCGCCGCGGTCGGCGGCGACATGGGCTGGCTGCGGCCGGACCAGCTGCCGCCCGACCTTGCCGCCGCGGTCGGCCCGCTCAAGGCCGGCGAGCTGTCGCCGCCGGTGCGCAGCGGCGGCGGCTACTATCTGCTGCTGGTCCTCGACCGCCGCACCGGCACGACCGGCAGCGGCACCCCCGACACCATTTACGACGTGGTCCAGGTCGTCTTCCCGCTGCCGGCGCAGGCGACCGAGATAATGAAGCGGACCGCCGCGGCCGAGGCGATGAGCGTTCGCTCCGGCGCCAAGAATTGCGCCGACATGCTGCGCATCGGCAAGGAGAAGGCACCGCAGCTCTCGAACGAAGGAAAGGTCGCTGCGTCGCGCGTCCAGCCGCAGATGCGCGAGCTCCTCGGCAAGCTCCAGGTGGGTGAGCCGTCGCTGCCGATCCTGCAGCGCAACGGTATCGGCATCATCATGGTCTGCTCGAAGGAGACGCAGACCGAGAAGGCCGCCGAGCCGACCCGCGAGGAGGTCTTCGATTCGCTGCTGCGCCAGAAGCTCGATACGGTCTCGCGCCGCTACCTGCGCGACCTGCGGCGCGCCGCCTTTGTCGATGTGCGGGTCTAGCGGCATGGCGCTGCCGCTCGCCGTGACGATGGGCGAGCCCGCCGGCATCGGCGGCGAGATCGCCCTGCAGGCCTGGCTGCGCCGCGCCGAGCGTGTCCCGCCCTTCTACCTGATCGACGATCCCGCGCGGCTGGCGGCGCTGGCGCAAGCGCTCCGCCTCGACGTGCCGATCCAGGCGATCGCCGCGCCCGAGAGGGCCGCGGCGCTGTTCGCCGGCGCGCTGCCGGTGGCGCCGCTCGGCGCGAGCCCGACAGCGCGCCCCGGCCATCCCGAGCCGGGCGACCAGGCGCTGGTGCTGCGCGCCATCGATCGCGCGGTCGCCGACGTGCAGGCCGGCCGCGCCGCGGCGCTCGTCACCAACCCGATCAACAAGGACGCGCTTTACCGTGCCGGCTTCGCACATCCCGGCCACACCGAATACCTCGCCGAGCTGGCCGGCTCGCGCGAGCCGGCGGTGATGATGCTGGCCGGGAGCGAGCTGCGCGTCGTCCCGGTGACGATCCACCTGGCGCTGCGCGAGGCGATCGCGGCGCTGTCGAGCGAGGCGATCGTCCATGCCGGACGCGTGGTCGATGCCGCGCTGCGCCGCGACTTCGCGATCGCCGCGCCGGTCATCGCCGTCGCCGGGCTCAACCCGCATTCCGGCGAAAACGGCGGGCTCGGGCGCGAGGACATCGAGATCGTCGCGCCCGCCGTCGCCGCGCTGCGCAGCGCCGGGATCGACGCGCGCGGACCGTTCGCCGCCGACACGATGTTCCACGCCGCGGCGCGCCGCGGCTACGACGCCGCACTCTGCATGTATCACGACCAGGCGCTGATCCCGATCAAGACGCTCGACTTCGACGGCGCAGTCAACGTCACGCTCGGCCTGCCGTTCATCCGCACCTCGCCCGACCACGGCACCGCCTTCGACATCGCCGGAAAGGGCGTCGCACGGCCCGACAGCCTCATCGCCGCGCTGCGTCTCGCGGCGCAGATGGCGGAGCGGCGCAACGGCGCGTGATCCGCTGGCGCGGATGCGGCACCGGCCCGGCGACCCCAAAGGCGGCACGGATGCGGCGCCGCACTTGACGACTCCGCTGCCGCCGCTGCGCGAGGTCATCGCGCGCCACGGCATCGCCGCGCGCAAGAGCCTCGGCCAGAACTTCATCCTCGACCTCAACCTGACCCGGCGCATCGCCCGCGCCGCCGGGCCGCTCCGGGACGGAACGACGGTCGAGATCGGCCCCGGCCCTGGCGGGCTGACGCGCGCGCTTCTCGCCGAGGGCGCCGGGCGCGTCGTCGCGATCGAGCGCGATCCGCGCTGCCTCGCCGCGCTCGCCGCGCTCGCCGAGGCCTATCCTGGGCGTCTGGAAATCGTCGCCGGCGACGCGCTCGGGCTGGACCCGGCGGCGCTCGGCGATACGCCGCGCCGCATCGTCGCCAACCTGCCCTACAACATCGCCACCGCGCTGCTGCTGCGCTGGCTCGACCGGATCCGCGATTACCAGAGCCTGACGCTGATGTTCCAGCGCGAGGTCGCCGAGCGGCTCGTCGCCATGCCGCGCACGCCCGCTTATGGCCGCCTCTCGGTGCTGGTTCAGTGGCTATGCGAGGTGCGCATCCTCTTCGACATTCCGCCGCGGGCCTTCACCCCGCCGCCCAAGATAACGTCGAGCGTCGTGCGCCTCGTGCCGCGGCCGGAGCCGCTCGCGCCGGCCGACAAGGCCGCGCTCGAGCGCGTGACCGCGGCGGCCTTCGGGCAGCGGCGCAAGATGCTGCGCTCCAGCCTCCGATCGCTCGGCGTCCCGGTCGAACCGCTGCTCGCCGCGGCCGACATCGCCGGCACGGCGCGCGCCGAGGAGCTCTCGGTCGCGCAATTCTGCGCCCTGGCGCGAGCGATATCGGATTGAGGCGAGGCGGCGCGAACGGAACGCGGCTCAGCCCGCGCCGCCGCGCAGCCGGGTGACGAAATCGGCGAGGCCGATCTGGCGGTCGCGCGCGAGGCGCTCGGCGGTGACCACGGCCTGGGCCCTGGCGACGCTCGCCTCGAGGTCGTCGTTGACGATGACGTAGTCGTATTCGGGCCAATGGCTCATCTCTTCGGCGGATTTCGCCATCCGCTGCGCGACCACGGCGGCGCTGTCCTGGGCGCGGGTCTTGAGCCGCGCCTCCAGCGCCGCGACGCTCGGCGGCAGGATGAACACCGTCACCAGATCGTCGCGCAAGCTCGCCTTGACCTGCTGCGTGCCCTGCCAGTCGATATCGGTGACGATGTCCCTTCCCGCCCCGATCGCCGCCTCGATCGGCGCGCGCGGCGTGCCGTAGCAATGGCCGAAGACGCGGGCGTGTTCGAGGAGCTCGCCGGCCGCGGCCATGCGGTCGAACGCGGCCTGGTCGATGAACGTATAGTCCTTGCCGTCGGCCTCGCCCGGGCGCCGCGGCCGGGTGGTCACCGAGACCGACAGCGACAGCGTCGCGTCGCGTTCGAGCAGGCGGCGGGTGATCGTCGTCTTGCCGGCGCCCGAGGGCGAGGACAGCACCAGGAGGAAACCGCGGCGGCGGATTGCGGTCGCGGGATCGGCCGCGGCGCTCATTCGAGGTTCTGGACCTGCTCGCGGAACTGCTCGACGGCGACCTTGAGCGCAAGGCCGATGCGCGTCAGCTCTAGGTCGGCCGATTTCGAGCACAGCGTGTTGGCTTCACGATTGAGCTCCTGGCAGAGAAAATCGAGCTGACGGCCGATCCCCTCGCCTTTCGCCAGCAAATCACCGGCCTGCGCGATATGCGCGCGCAGGCGGTCAAGCTCCTCGCGGATGTCGCCGCGCGACACCAGCAGCGCCAACTCCTGCGCGACGCGGTCCTGCGGCATGCCGGGGGCGAGATCGCCGAGCGCGGCGAGGGATTGCTGCAGCCGCGCACGCAGCGCTTCTGGCCGCGCTGCCGCCGTGGCGGACGCGGCGGCGACAAGCTCCGCGAGTTCGGCAAGCTGCGCCGACAGCACCGCCTCAAGCCGAGCCCCCTCCTCCCCGCGCGACGCGGTGAGGCAATTTACCGCTTCACCCCAGGCACGGAGCAATGCCGTGCGACGCGCCTCGATGACCTCGTCCGGTTCGTCATCGACGGTCTCGATGATGCCGCGCAAACCGATGAGTCCATCAAGCCGTGGCGGAGCTGCCTCGACCTCCGCGGTCAATTCGCCGATCAGCGCCAGCACTCGATCCAGCATCTCGCGGTTGATGCGCACGGTTGGCGCAGCGGTGCGATTGACCGTCAGGTTGGCGGAGATGTTACCGCGGCGCAGCTTTCCGCCGAGTCCGGCGCGCAGCGGCGCCTCGAGCCCGTCATA
>DATJOB010000194.1:0-4742 GCA_035507475.1 Allostellaceae bacterium
AGACTTACGGCAACCCGGCGATCCGCATCCTGACCGGCGCGGGCCGCGCATTCTATGAGGCCTGGCAAGGCTTTACCGAGCACCCGGTGCTGACGCCGCGCGGCGCGCTGATGTTCGCGGCGCCGGGCGAGGAGAGGATGCTCGACACGGCCTGGACCGATCTCTCGGCGCTCGATTCGAGGGTGCGCAGGCTCGATGCCGCCGAGGTGCTGCGCATGGTGCCGGTGCTGCGGCCGGATCAGGTGCTCGGCGCGGTCTACGAGCCGGACGCCATGGACATCGATGTCCACGCGCTGCACCAGGGTTATCTGCGGCTGCTGCGCCGGCGCGGCGGGCGGCTCGTCGCCGACGCCGAGGTGCGCGCGCTTGGCCGCGTCGACGGCAGCTGGGTGGCGCGGACCCCGGCCGGCGATTTCGCGGCGCCGGTCGTGGTCGATGCGGCCGGGGCTTGGGCCGATGCGGTCGCGGCGCTCGCCGGGCTGCAGCCGATCGGTCTCGTGCCGAAGCGTCGCACGGCGCTCACCATCGCCGCGCCGGCGCCGCACGACAGCACGCACTGGCCGATGACCGGCGATCTGGCGGAGACCTTCTATTTCAAGCCGGATGCCGGAAGGCTGCTGGTGTCGCCGGCCGACGAGACGCCGGTGCCGCCCTGCGACGCGCAGCCCGAGGAACTCGACGTGGCGATCGCGGTCGACCGGCTGATGCGCGCCACGACAATCGAGGTGAGCCGCGTCGAGCGCAAATGGGCCGGGTTGCGGAGCTTTGTCGCCGACAAGACGACGGTCTGCGGCTTCGACCCGCTGGCCGACGGGTTTTTCTGGCTGGCCGGCCAGGGCGGCTACGGCATCCAAACCGCCGAGGCGATGGCGCGCTGCGCCGGCTCGCTGATCGAGCGCGGCACCCTGCCCGCGGAGATCGCCGCGAAGGGCCTCGCCGCCGAGGTGCTGAGCCCGGCGCGTTTCCGCTAGATCCGTCGCTCGCGCTGGCGGTCGTCGTCGGCGACGGCGTCGAGGATGCGCTTGGCGTCCTTGAAGAAGGCCTGCGCCGCGTCGCCCTCGCCGAGCCGGCGCAGCACCGGCGCCAGTTCGAGCTCGGCATAGGCGAGCCGCGAGGTGTCGCGGGCGCGGCCGCGATTGAGCAGCTCGACCGCGTAGCCGAGCACCGCGGCGGCGTCGACATCGCGGCCGAGACCGGCGTAGATCAGCCCCAGATCGGCGAAATCGTCGGCGATCAGCGGGTGGGCCGGCGCGAGACGCTGCTGATCGATGGCGATCGCCTGTTCGACCGCGGGCAGCGCCTCGGCGAGACGCCCGGCGCGCAGCAGCAGCGCGCCCAGCCCGGCGAGGCTGCGTGCGGCGCCGAGGCTTGCCGGACCGCTCCGGCGATCGCGGTCGAGCGCGGCGCGCAGCAGGCGCTCGCCCTCGTCGAACCGGCGCTCTTCGGCGCAGATCGCAGCGAGCACGCGCAGCGCCTCGCCCGACTCCGCGGCGGGGCGGCGCGCCGCCAGCGCCGCGGCCCGGCGGGCCCAGCTCTCGGCGGCGGCCAGGTCGCCCTGCGCGAGTGCGATGCGCGCGAGCGAGGCGAGCGGATGCGCCAGCGCCGGACTGTCGGCGCCGAGCCTTGCCTCCAGCACCGGCAGCGCGGCGATCAGCAACGGTTCGGCATCGCCATACTGGCGCTCGAGGACGCGCAGCTCGGCGAGCGCGACCATCGCCTGCGCGACATCGAGCGAGCCGGGGCCGTAGGCGGCGAGCGCGATGCGCAGCGCGCGCCGTCGCGACTCGGCTGCGTCGGCGAGGGCGCCGTCGTCGAACTGCGCGCCGGCGAGGCGATCGAGCAGCGGCA
Source organism: Allostellaceae bacterium (assembly GCA_035507475.1). Classification (GTDB taxonomy): domain Bacteria; phylum Pseudomonadota; class Alphaproteobacteria; order ATCC43930; family CGMCC-115725; genus DATARH01. The sequence continues at coordinate 1,849 of DATJOB010000194.1, forward strand.
GAAGTTGCGGGCTCAGCCGGCCGGTGCGCGCCTCGGCGATCGCCAGCGTCTTGTGCAGCCCGGCGGTGGTTGCGTCATCGGCGGCGGCGCGCTGCGAGCCGGCGAGCGCCGCCAAGAGGGCGAGGGCCAGAACCGTCCGTCGCGACCGCAACTTCGCCACCCCACGCCCGTCTGGCGGTTTTGTCGAATGCTTGCTATGTGGGCATCGCCGCGACGCACGAAAGAGGCGGACGAAACCGACTGGGGACTTGACCGTCGCGGCGCCGCGCCCGAGGGTTGCCGCGCGGGCCCGATCGGTCTGCGGGGGGAGTGCGATGGCCACAACCGGACAGGCGGCCAAGGCCGAGGCGTTTCGTGCGCTGCACCGCGCGCCGCCGCTGCTGCTGATGGCCAACGCCTGGGACGCGGTCACCGCCCGGCTGTTCGAGGCCGAGGGCTATGCCGCAGTCGCGACGACCAGCGGCGGCGTGTCGTGGGCGCTCGGCTATGCCGACGGCGAAGCCGCGCCGTGGAACGAGGTCGTCGGCCAGACCGCGCGGATCGCACGCGCGGTCACGGTGCCGGTGACCGCCGACATCGAAGCCGGGTTCGGCGCGACGCCGGAGGCGGTCGGCCGCTCGATCGGCGACATCATTGCCGCCGGGGCGGTCGGCGCGAACCTCGAGGACGGGATCGCCGGACCGGTTCCGATCCGCCCGATCGACGAGGCCGCGGCGCGCATCCGCGCGGCGCGCGAGGCGGCGCGGGCGGCAGGCGTGCCGATCGTCATCAACGCGCGCACCGACCTCTACCTCAAGCAGATCGGCGACGAGGCGAGCCGCTTCGACGACGCGGTGGCGCGCGGCCGCGCCTATCTCGCCGCCGGCGCCGATTGCTTCTACCCGATCGGGCTGCGCGATGCGGCGACGATCGGCCGGCTGGTCGCGGCGCTCGGCGCGCCGGTCAACATCAACGTGCGCGCCGGCTGGCCGGGCGTCGCCGAGCTCGAGGCGCTGGGCGTCGCTCGCGTCACCACGGCGACGCAGCTGACGCTGGTGGCGCTTGCGGCGACGCGCGCGGCGGTGCGCGACATCAAGCGGACCGGGCGGTTCGACGCGGTCGATCCGGCAATCGCGCATCCCGAGATGCAGCAGCTCATGGCGCGGAGATAAAGGCGCCGCCATGGCCCGCGTGCGCGACATCGCCGCCAGCGAGCTGCCGCCCGACCTGGCAGCCGTCTACGAGGCGTTCGCCGCCTCCTACGGCCCGTTCCGCAACCAGGTCGCGGTGTTTGCGCATGTGCCCGCCGGGCTGCGTCACCTGATGCCGCTGCTGATGGAGCTGCGCGAGGCGGCGACGCTGCCCAAGCGCTATCTCGAGCTGGCGATCGTCGCGGTGTCGCAGGTCAATGCCTGCGACTACTGCGTCGCGCATCACAAGCCGTTTCTCGCGGTCGAAGGGGTTTCCGCCGCCGGGGTCGACCGGTTGCTCGACTACCGCGACCACCCCGAGCTCGACCCGGTCGACCGGCTGGTCGTCGAGTATGCCGTCGCCGTAACCGAGCGCGCCAACCGGCTGCCGCAGTCGCTCTTCACCCGGCTGCGCGAGCATTTCGCCGAGGCGCAGATCGTCGAGCTGACGCTGCGCATCGCGCTGTGCGGGTTTTTCAATCGATTCAACGATGCTCTGCAAATCGAAGAAGAGCCGGAAGCGACCGCGCGGGTCGAGGCGCTCGCCACCGGCGATTGACGGGAAACAATCGGGGATGCTTTGAGATGGCGCGAGCGCAGGGGAGGGGCGAGGCACATTCGCATGAACGCGCCCATTTGGCGGACACCGCGGAAGGTCGCCGGCTCGACGAAACCCGCACCGGGGCGCCGTGGCGCATGTGGGGACCCTATGTCAGCGACCGGCAATGGGGCACGGTGCGCGAAGACTACAGCCCGTACGGCAATGCCTGGGATTATTTCACGCACGAGCAGGCGCGCAGCCGCGCCTATCGCTGGGGCGAAGACGGGATCGCCGGGTTCGGCAACGAGCATCTCGACCTGTGCATCGCCCTGGCGCTGTGGAACGGCAGGGACCCGATCCTCAAGGAGCGGTTCTTCGGCCTGACCAATTCCGAGGGCAATCACGGCGAGGACGTCAAGGAGCTCTACTACCACCTCGACGGGACGCCGACCCATTCCTACATGCGGATGCTGTACAAATATCCGCACGCCGCCTTCCCCTACCAGCAGCTCGTCGAGGAAAACCGGCGACGGGGGCAGGCCGATCCCGAGTTCGAGCTGATCGATACCGGCGTGTTCGACGACAATCGCTATTTCGATGTCGAGGTCGAGTACGCCAAGGGTGCGCCCGACGACATCCTGATGCGCACCACCGTGATCAACCGCGGGCCCGAGCCGGCCGAGCTGCACGTTCTGCCGCATGTCTGGGCGCGCAACCAATGGACATGGCGGGCCGATATCGACCGGCCGAAGCTGTCTGCGCACACCGACGGCACGGTCACCGTGGTTCACCAGCGCCTGCCGGTGATGCGGCTCAGCTTCCGCGGCGAGCCGGAGTTGCTGTTCTGCGACAACGAGACCAATTCGCGCAAGGTCTTCGGCTTTGGCGGCGACGGCTATTTCAAGGACGGCATCAACGATTACGTCGTCAACGGCAATCACAACGCCGTCAATCCGCATCGCACCGGCACCAAGATGGCGGCGCATTATCATGTGACCTTGGCGCCCGGCGAGACAGCCGAGTTTCGCATTCGGCTGGCCTCCGAGGGCGAATACGAAGACGAGCGGTTTTCGCGCGTGATGCGCGAGCGGCGCGCGGAAGCCGACGAATTCTACGCGGTCATCCAGCAGGATTTGCCGACCGACGACGCGAAGCTGGTGCAGCGCCAGGCCCTCGCCGGCCTG
>DATJOB010000195.1:0-10016 GCA_035507475.1 Allostellaceae bacterium
CTCCTCGGCGACCGCGCCGGGATCGCCGTCGAAGCGGATGCGGTGTTCGCCCGACAGCGCGACAAAACGCTTGCCGCGGGCACGGCCGATCAAGGTAAGCCCCGCCTTCCGCGCGAGCTCGACGCCCCAGGCGGTGAAGCCGGAGCGCGAGACCAGGATTGGGATGCCCATCTGGACGGTCTTGATCACCATCTCCGATGTCAGCCGCCCGGTGGTGTAAAAAATCTTCCCCTGCGGTGTGACGTCGTTGAGCCGCATATAGCCGGCGATCTTGTCGACCGCGTTGTGCCGTCCGACATCCTCCATGTAGACGAGCGGCCGGTCCTCCTCGCACAGTACGCAGCCATGGATTGCGCCGGCCGAGAGATAGAGGCTCGGCACCGTGTTGATCTTGCGGGTCAGCGCGTAGAGCCACGAGGTGCGCAGGACGGCCGCCGGATCAAGGTGAACCTCGTCGAATTTCTCCATCAGATCGCCAAACACGGTGCCCTGCGCGCAGCCCGAGGTCAGCGTCTTCTTTTTCAGCTTGTCCTCGAAATCGGTCTCGCGCGCGGTGCGCACGACGACGGTTTCGGGGTCGTCCGGGTCGTCGTAGTCGATGCCGGTGACGCGGTCGTCCGGCAGCAGCATGTTCTGGTTGAGCAGATAGCCGACCGCCAGATAGTGCGGGTGGTCGCCGATCGTCATCATCGTGACGATCTCGCGGCCGTTGAGGAACAAGGTCAGCGGCCGCTCCATGACGACCGCGGTTTCGACCGGCCGGCCGTCGTGGTCGATGCCGGCGACGCTGCGCGTCAGGCGCGGGTCGTCGGGATCGGGGCGGACCGCGAATTCTTCCATCCCCGGATGATGGGATGGGCGCCCGCTCGCTTCAAGCCGGGCGCGGGCCGGTATCGATCTCTTCACCTATGGCGAAGAGCAGCTTCTCGGCGATCGGTTCCCGCCCGAACCGACGGCGTGAACCTTACTGCGCCGCCTGCGCGGCGGCGACCGCCGGCACCCGCTCGAGGCAGGCGCGCAGGTCGCCCGGCCTGATCGGCTTGGCGAGAAAATCGTTCATGCCCGCGGCGATGCAGCGCCGGTGGTCCTCGCTGAAGGCGTTCGCGGTCAGCGCGATGATCCAGACGTCGCGGCGGTCGGGCATATGCAGGCCGCGGATCGCCGCGGTGGCCGCCAGCCCGTCCATCTCGGGCATCTGCACGTCCATGAAGACCACGTGATAGGGGGCAAGGCGCACCGCCTCCACCGCCTCGAGCCCGTTGGCCACCGCATCGACCCGGCAGCCGAGCTTCTCCAGCATCTGCTTGACGACGACCTGGTTGACCTTGTTGTCCTCGGCGACCAGCACCCGCAGCCCGTTGCCGAGCGCGCCCGCCTCCGTCGGGGTGGGCGCCACCATGTCGGCGGCCGCGGCCAGCGCCTCGCGCGGGCTCGCCAGCGCGGCGAGCAGCGCCGAAGGCGGGCACGGCTTGATCAGCACCGTGGCGATGCCGGCCGCCTTTGCCAGCTGCCGCGTCTCCGGGCCGGCCGAAGAGGTCGCGAGCACCAGCCGCATATCGGCGAGCGTCGTCTCGTTGCGGATCAGTCGCGCCAGCGCCAGCCCGTCGAGGCCCGGCATCGCGTGGTCGAGCACCGCCGCCGCGAACGGCTGGCCGGCAGCAGCCGCCTCGCCGGCGAACCCGACAACGGCGGCGGCGTCGCCGACGGCCTCGACCGTGGCGCCCCAAGCCGCCAGCTGCTTCGACATGATCTCGCGGTTGACCGCGTTGTCGTCGACGATCAGCACCCGCATGCCGTGCAGGTCGGTCGGCGCCGGAGCGCGCGGCGCGCCGCGCGCCGGGGCCAACGCGGCGGTGAACCAGAACTGGCTGCCGTGGCCCTCTTCGCTGGCGACGCCGATCGTGCCGCCCATCAGCGCGGCCAGCTTGCGCGAGATCGACAGACCGAGGCCGGTGCCGCCATAGCGGCGAGCGACCGTCGGGTCGCCCTGGGTGAACTGCTCGAAGAGCGTCGCCAGCACCGGCGGCGCGATGCCGATGCCGCTGTCGGCGACATCGAAGCGCAGCAGGAAACGCTCGCCCGACGGCGGCGGCTCGGCCCGGGCCAGCGGCGCGACCGAGATCGCGACCCCGCCGCTCTCGGTGAACTTCACCGCGTTGCCGACGAGGTTGTAGAGCACCTGGCGAATGCGTCCGGAGTCGCCGCAGGCGGCGACCGGCGTGCCGGGCGCGAGATAGAAGCCGATGTCGAGCCCCTTGGCATAGGCGCGCGGGGCGAGCATGTCGCACACGCTCTGCACCAGCGGCTCGATCTCGAAATCGCCCTCGTCGAGCACCAGCCGGTCGGCCTCGAGCCGCGACAGGTCGAGGATGTCGTTGATCACCGACAGCAAATGGTCGGCCGAGTCGCGGACGATCTCGGCATAGCGCTGCTGCTCCGGCGACAACGGGGTGTCGAGCAGCAACCCGGTCATCCCGACGACGCCGTTCATCGGGGTGCGGATCTCGTGGCTCATCACCGCGAGAAACTCCGACTTGGCGCGGCTCGCCTGCTCGGCGCGCTCCATGCTGGCGACCAGCGCGCGCTCGGCCTGCTTGCGCTCGCTGATGTCACGGATGATCACCGCCATCTTGCGCATGCCGGCGTCGAAGAAATCGGCGAAGGCGACTTCCATGTCGAAGACGCCGCCATCGGCGCGCCGCCCGGAGAACTCGCGCGGACCGGCCGCGCCGCCACCCGCGGCCTGGGCTTCGGCGCCGCCGAGATAGGCGCGGAACGCCTCGGCATCGTCGGCCGCCAGCTCGGCGATGTTGCGGCCGCGCAGGCGGCGCGCCGAGCAGCCGAAGATGCGCGCCGCGGCGGGATTGACGATCTCGATCGCGCCGTGCTGGTTGGCGGTGAGGATCGCGTCGCGCGCGGTCTCGATGATCGCGCGGAACCGGTCGTTGCTGATGCGCAGCGTCGCCAGCGCGTCGGAGAGGCGCTCGCGCTCGCCGCGCAGCTCGCTCTCCCGGCTGCCGAGTTCGGCTTCCGAGCGCTGGCGCCGCGCCATCTGCCAGGCAAGCAGCGCGGCGAACGCGGCGACGACGAGCGAGACGATGGCGGCCGCGGCGATCAGCCGCCAGCGGTCGGCGTTGTATTGCGCGAAGAGATCGGCATCGGAGAGGCCGACCCCGACGATCAGCGGATAGTCGCGCAGCGCGCTGTAGCTGACCACCCGGCGGACATTGTCGAGCCCGCTCTCGACATAGAGAGAGCGGCGCAGCGCGTCGGGGTCGAGCTGCAGCATCACGGTCTCGCCGATCGTCAGCTTTGGCGTCGGCGCGGCGGCGCCCGGCGAGGCGCGGGCAAACGAGACGCGGGCACGCACGATGCCGTCGCGACCGACCAGCATCACCGTGCCGCCAACGCCGAGATCGACCGTCTCGTAGAACCGCGCCAGGTAATAGGGGTCGAGCGAGACGATCAGGACGCCGGCGAAGCCGCCGTCCGGCCCGTCGAGCCGCCGCGACAGCGGGATCGTCCAGTGGCCGGCGCCGCCGCCCTGCACCGGCTTGCCGATAAAGAGCGCATTGTCATCGTGGTTGAGGTGGTAGAGGAAATAATCCTCGTTGCGCACCGCGGCGACGACCGGCGCCGGGCCCACCGTCGTCCCGACGATCGTGCCGTTGCGGTCGGCCATCGCGATCTGCACCGACAGATCCTGCAGCAGCAGGTCCTTGCCGGGCCATTCCCAGAGCCGGAAGTTGCGCGGGTCGCTCTCGTAGCCGCGCTTGAGGACGACGAGCGTCTCGTCGACCTCCTTCAGCGTGCGCCGGATATGCTCCTCGAAGGCGCGGGCGAGGTTGGAGGTGTGTTTGCGCGCCTCCTCGAGGATCGCGCCGCGCTCGCTCGCCAGCTGCTCGATCGTCCCGACGACGATCGCCAGCACCACGAGAAGCCCGAAGAGGCCCATCGCGAACGGCAGCCAGCCGCGCCGGAAGAGGCTCAGCGCCGGGTCGGCGACGTCGTAGGGCGGATCGCTGTCCGGGAGATGGGTCAGGCGGATGCCCTTTGTTTCAAATCCGCGCCGGAGAACATGGATGAAGCTTATCCGACAAGGTTACTTTTAGCCTAATCCGGGCGCTCTGCCCGGCGCGGCGGCGTACCGATCGGCGCCTAGGCGCACCTCTTCAGTCATTGGAAACCAAAAAACCGGTAATATCTCCGCCAGCTACGGAGAAGGCATGACGACAAAACCGCGCCTGCTGCTGGTCGAGGACACGCCGTCGATCTTGCGCCTGTATCACGAGGTGCTGAAGAAGCTCGATGTCGAGCTGGTCGACGCGACGACCGGCGCCCGCGCGCTCGAAGTGCTCGACGAGACGATACCGGAGGTCATCCTCCTCGATGTCGAGCTGCCCGACACCAACGGGCTCGACATCCTGCGCCGCATCCGGGCGCGCAACCTGCCCTCCGCGGTCATCGTCGTGACCGCGCACGGCTCGGTCAAGGTCGCCGTCGAGGCGATGCGCGAGGGCGCCTACGACTTCATCATCAAGCCGTTCCCGCCCGATCGCCTGACGGTGACCGTGCGCAACGCGCTCGAGCGCCGCCAGCTGCAGTCGCTGGCCGCGGCGAACGACATCGCCAAGGACGGCCGGTTCTGCGGCCTGCTCGGCAACTCGCTGCCGATGCGCGCGGTCTACAACGTGATCGAGAACGCCGCGGCGAGCCGGGCGACGGTGTTCATCACCGGCGAAAGCGGCACCGGCAAGGAGCTGTGCGCGCAGGCGATCCACCAGCTGTCGCCGCGCCGCGACGGTCCGTTCGTCGCGGTGAATTGCGGCGCCATCCCGCGCGAGCTGATGGAAAGCGAGATGTTCGGCCATGTGAAGGGCGCGTTCACCGGCGCGGTCGGCGCGCGCGAGGGCGCGGTCAGCCGGGCCAAGGGCGGCACGCTGTTTCTCGACGAGATCTGCGAGATGGACCTGGCGCTGCAGGTGAAGCTGCTGCGCGTCATCCAGTCGGGCGAATTCCAGAAGGTCGGCGGCAGCGAGACCGAGCGCGCCGATCTCCGCTATGTCTGCGCCACCAACCGCGACCCGTGGGGCGAGGTGCGCGCCGGCCGGTTCCGCGAAGACCTCTATTACCGCCTGCATGTCGTACCCTGCGCGATGCCGCCGCTGCGCGAGCGCGGCGACGACGTGCTGCTGCTCGCGCGGCACTTCCTCGGCCTCTACGCCCGGGAGGAAGGCAAGGATTTCGGCGATTTCGACGAGGGCGCGCAGCGCGCGCTGCGGCGCTACCCGTGGGCCGGCAACGTGCGCGAGCTGCAGAACGTGCTGCGCAACGCGGTGTTGTTCAACCACGGCACGCTGGTGAGCGGGGCGATGCTGAGCCGGCTCGACGCCGAGGCGGCGCGCCCGATGCCGATCGCGCCGCTCGCCGCGGCGCGCGATGGCGGCGCTCAGCCGGCCGCGATAAGGCCGCTGTGGCAGGTCGAGAAAGAGGCGATCGAACAGGCGATCGCGCTGTGCAACGGCAACATCCCGCGCGCCGCGGCGCTGCTCGAGGTCAACCCGTCGACGATCTATCGCCGCAAGGCGGAATGGGAGAAGGAGCGGCTGCTCTCCGCCGGCTAGAACGCGGTCGAGCGGCGCCGGCGCGGTGCGCCGCCGAAGCACGCCCTGGCGAGCCGCTCGACGAGCTGGGCGCTGCCGGCGATCAGCATCAGCCAGAAGAACAGCTCGATGACGGTCACCCCGCCCTCCCAGCGGATTGGCCGCCACAGCGACCAGCCGATCGCGAAGACGATCACCCATTTGACGACCCGCAGGATCGGCATGCGCCAGCGCGCCGGCACGACCACCCGGAAGCGGTGGGTTGCGGCGGGTCGTGGCGGGGGCTCGCGCGGCGCCGTCCGCGGTGCGGCAGCGGCCGCGCGCCGCATCCCGGCGACGCTCGGCGGTGCCTCGCCGTAGCGCCGCCAATAGCCCGTCAGCTCGTCGCGGGCCCGGTTGACCTCCTGCAATCGGCGGGTCGCCTTGTCCTTGAGCGCCGCGGCGAACTTGTCGGGGTGCCAGGCGGCGGCGAGCAGCCGCCAATTCTCTTCGATCTGCGCCGCGGTCGCGCCCGGATCGAGATCGAGCGTGCGGTAACGTGCGTCGTAATCCGCGGCCCCCAGCATCGTCCGCTACTCCCGCAGCGGCGCGACGCCGGCCGCAGCTCGCCAATGGCGACTGTGGCTCGGCGAAGCGCTGGACCGATTTTTCATTTTGTTACAAACTGTCGCCGTTTGTTGCTCTTGCGTTACAATGCTATAAGTTTCATAGAATGCTCGCAACATTGCAGAACTGACGAGTATCGACAGGCATCTGGCCCACCCTGTCCTTCCCCCCGAGGAGAGGAGCGGCGCATGCGAGGGATCATCGGTCCGGCACTGCTGACCATTGCAGGCGCGCTCGGCGTGACCCATACCGAGACGGCGAAAAGCCTCTATTTGGCCGCCTATCCCGAGGACCCCCGGCTGCGCCAGGCGATCGAGCGCTGCGCCGAGCGGATCCCCGACTTCAACCGCCTGAGTTCGAGCGACCGCGCCGCGTGCTATGGGCAGGCCGAGCTGCGGCCGGGAGCGACAGGCGAGCCGACCGACGACGCGGCGCGCCGCGCGCACGCGACGCAGCGGTTTCTCGTGGCGATCCAGGGCATGCTGCCGCAACCGGCGGTGGCCGCTGCCGCCGTGCCGCAGGGTCGCTCGGCGGAGCGGGTGCGTCCGACGCGGCCCGGCATCGCGACGGTCGGGGCGTCGCCGCACCCGTTGGGCCGCGCGTCGCCGCCGCTGCCGCCGCGTCTGAGCCCCTGAGCGCGGGTTGAGCGAGCGCCGCCGCGCGCTCCCAGGCTAGGCGACGCGCTGCGCCAGCCTGGCGAGGTGGAAGGCGGTATCGCCGAAGCTGTGCTCGATGACCATGCAGCGGCGGAAATAGTGGCCGACCGCGTATTCCTCGGTCATGCCGATGCCGCCGTGCAGCTGCACCGCGTTCTGCGAGACGAAGCGCGCCGCCTGTCCGACCCCGACCTTGGCGGTCGACAGGTCGCGGTCGCGCTGCCCGGCATGGGCGTCGTCGACCATGATCGCCGCCAACATCGCCAGGGAGCGGGCCTGCTCCAGCGACATCATCATCTCGGTCGCGCGATGCTGCAGCGCCTGGTTCTCGCCGATCTTGCGGCCGAACTGGACGCGCGTCTTGAGGTACTCGACGGTCATCGCCAGCATCGTCTCCATCGCGCCGACCGCCTCGGCGCAGGTTGCCATGATGCCGGCCTGGTTGACCCGTTCGATCGTCGCGAGGCCCCGTCCGGGCTCGCCGAGAACGTCGCCGTCGGCAATTTCGACGCCCGACAGCGCGATATCGGCGGCGCCGATGCCGTCGCGCATCCTGTAGCCGCGCCGCGCGACGCCGCTCGCCGCCGCGTCGACGAGAAAGAGCGCGATGCCGTCGGGGTCCTGCCGCTCGCCGGCGATGCGGGCGCTGACGATCAGCTTGTCGGCGCTGTCGCCGTTGACGACGACCGCCTTGCTGCCGTCGAGCCGCCAGCCGCCGGCCCTTCGCGTCGCACCGGTCGCGACATCGGCGAGGTCGTAGCGCGCCTGGCGCTCGCCATGCGCGACCGCGATTCTGAGGCTGCCGTCGGCGATCGCGGGTACCAGCGCCGCCTGCTGCGCCGCGCTCCCGGCATCGCGCAGCGCCGCGCCGGCGAGCACCGCGGTCGCGAGGTAGGGCTCGAGCGCCAGGACCCGGCCGAACGCCTCCATCACGATCATGATCTCGACGCCGCCGCCGCCGAAGCCGCCATGCTCCTCGGCGAAGGGCAGGCCGAGGAGGCCCAGCTCGGCGTATTGCCCCCACATCGCCGCGCTGTACCCCTCGGGCGCGGCGAGATAGGCCTTGCGCTTGTCGAAGCCGTAGCCGTCGGCGAGCAGCCGGTCGAGGCTCTCGCGCAACAGGCGCTGCTCTTCGCTGTATTCGAAATCCATCGGTCCCCTGGTCTCGCGCCGCTTGCGGCTTCCGCGTGGCTGCCCGGGTCAGGTCCGGGCAGGATGTTTTCTGGCCCGCTTAGAGTCCCAGCACCGCCTTGGCGACGATGTTCTTCATGATCTCGTTGGTGCCGCCGTAGATCGAGGCGGCGCGCAGCATCAGATAGCTGCGGGTGTTCTCGGTCGCCCAGGGCGGGCCCAGCTCGGGCTCGTTCGACAGCGCGGCGAGCTCCTTCGCCCAGTCGGGCATCGCCAACGGGCCGGCGACGTCCATCACCAGCTCGGTCGTGCCCTGCAACAGCTCGGTGCCCTTGACCTTTAGCACCGAGGACAGCGGGTCGGGCTTGCCGTCGCGCGCCTTGTCGTGCGCCGAGACGACGCGCAGCTGGGTGATGTCGAGCGCCTTGATGTCGACCTCGAACTGCGCGATGCGCTGGCGGAACGCCGCGTCCTCGATCAGCGGCCGGCCGCCCAGCAGCGCCTCGCGCGCCTTCTCCTTGGCGGTCTCGACCCGCTCCTTGGAGCGGCCGAGCCGGGCGATCCCGGTGCGCTCGTTGCCGAGCAGGAACTTGGCGACGTCCCAGCCCTTGTTTTCGGGGCCGACGCGCATCGCGACCGGCACCTTGACGTCGTCGAAGAACACCTCGTTCAGATGGTGCGTGCCGTCGATCGAGATGATCGGGCGCACCGTGATGCCCGGCGTCCTCATGTCGACCAGCAGGAACGAGATGCCTTCCTGGCGCTTCGGCGCATTGGGGTCGGTGCGCACCAGCAGGAAGCACCAGTCGGCCATGTGCGCGGTCGAGGTCCAGATTTTCTGGCCGTTGACGACGTAATCGTCGCCGACCCGCTTGGCCGCGGTCTTCAGCGCCGCGAGGTCGGAACCGGCGCCCGGCTCCGAGAAGCCCTGGCACCACCAGTCGTCGAGATTGGCGGCGCGTGGCAGGAAGCGCTTTTTCTGCTCGTCGCTGCCGAACTGGATCAGCACCGGCCCGATCATGTTGATGTTGAAGATTTGCATGTCGGGCGCCGGCGCCATCATGTTCTCTTCGAGGAACATCATGCGCTGCACCGGCGTCCAGCCGGGGCCGCCCCATTCCTTCGGCCAGCTATAGGCGGCCCAGTGCCTGGCGTTGAGGATGCGCTGCCAGCGGGTGGTGTCTTCCTTCTCGGCCGAGTAGCCGAGCCGCATCTTGTCGCGGATGTCGGTCGGCAGGTTGTCGCGGATGAAGGCGCGCAGCTCGTCGCGAAACGCGAGCTCCTCCGGGCTGAAGCGAAGATCCATCGTCGGTGCCTCCCTCGCCGGCGATCCGTGCCGCGCGCCCGTTCTCTACATCGGATTGCCCCTTCGACCAAGAGGGGCAAGGTGCTAGCCTTCGCTTCGCCAGGCGAGGGAGAGCGGGCGATGGCGCGGCAATACAGGCTGATGTCGGCGGACGGGCATCTCGAAGTGCCGCCCGAGCGTTGGACCCACCGCGTCCCGGAAAAATACCGCGACCGCGCGCCGCGCACGGTGCACCTGCCGGACGGCGGCGACGCCTTGCTGATCGAGGGCGTGCCGCTGCAGGAAGCCTTCTTCCTCGACCTGCGCGCCGGGCGCGCGCCCGGCACCTGGCAGCCCTTCGGCCTCAAATCCGACTCCGCCGGCACCGGCAGCCCCGAGCAGCGGTTGCGGGAGCAGGACCAGGACGGGATGGACGCCGAGGTGCTGTTCGCGGCGATGGTCGCGGGCCCGGTGTTCTGGCGCAACATCGCGCATGACGAGGTCTACAAGGCGGTGATCCGCGGCTACAACGACTGGCTCGGCGAGGAATATTGCGCGGTCGCGCCCGACCGGCTGATCGGCATGGGGGTCATCCCGATCACCAATGTCGACGACGCGATCGCCGAGATGAAGCATTGCAAAAAGCTCGGCCTGAAAGGCGTCCTGCTTGGCGCGTTGCCGAACGCAAAGGGTTACCCGACGCCGGAGGACGACAGGTTCTGGGCGGCGGCGATC
>DATJOB010000196.1:0-10436 GCA_035507475.1 Allostellaceae bacterium
GGGCTTCACCCACCTGCAGACCGCGCAGCCGGTGACATTCGGCCATCATCTGCTCGCCTATGTGGAGATGGCGGCGCGCGACCGCGGCCGCTTCGCCGACGCCCGCGCGCGGCTCAACGAGAGCCCGCTTGGCGCCGCGGCGCTCGCCGGCACGTCGTTTCCGATCGACCGTGTCATGACCGCGAAGGCGCTCGGCTTTGCGCGGCCGATGGCGAACTCGCTCGACGCCGTCGCCGATCGCGACTTCGTGCTCGAGGCCTTAGCGGCCTGCGCCATCTGCGCCGTGCATCTGTCGCGCTTCGCCGAGGAGATCGTGATCTGGGCGAGCGAGCCCTTCGGCTTTGTCGCGCTGAGCGACGCCTTCACCACCGGCAGCTCGATCATGCCGCAGAAGCGCAACCCCGATGCCGCCGAGCTGGTGCGCGCCAAGACCGGCCGGCTCGACGGTGCGCTGGTGGCGCTGCTGACGGTCATGAAAGGCCTGCCGCTCGCCTATCAGAAGGACATGCAGGAGGACAAGGTCCCGGTCTTCGAGGCGGCCGACGCGCTCGAGCTGTGCCTGGCGGCGAGCGAGGGCATGGTGCGCGACATGCGGCCGCGGGCCGAGCGGTTGCGCGAGGCTGCGGCGCGCGGCTACAGCACGGCGACCGATCTCGCCGACTGGCTGGTGCGGGTCCTCGGCATGCCGTTCCGCGAGGCGCACCACGCGACCGGGGCGATCGTCAAGCGCGCCGAGGCGCTCGGCTCGCCGCTCGCGGCGCTGCCGCTCGCCGAGCTGCAGGCGGTCGAGCCGCGGATCACCGCGGCGGTCTTCGACGTGCTCGATGTCGAGCGCTCGGCGGCGAGTCGCACCAGCTTCGGCGGCACCGCGCCGGAGCGCGTCCGCACCGCCATCGCGGCGGCGCGCGCGCGGTACTGCGGATGAGCCTCATGCCGATGCACCCCGCTCCCAGCAGCCCCCTACGCACCGGCCGGCCGCCGGCGGTGCGCTGCGGCGCCGTCGCGGGCCGCCTCGCCCTCGCGCTGGCGCTCGCCGCGCTGCTTGCGGGATGCGGCAAGAAAGGCCTGCCGCAGCCGCCGCCCGACGAGCCCAGTACCTATCCGACCGTCTATCCGCATGAGTGATCCGTTCCGCTATCGTCAGGGCGAGCTGCACGCCGAAGCGGTGCCGGTCGCGCGCATCGCCGAGGCTGTCGGCACCCCGGTCTATGTCTATTCCGCAGCCTCCTTCGCCGCACAGTACCGCACGCTGGCGGCGGCGCTGGCGCCGGTCGACCCGCTGATCTGCTACGCCGTCAAGGCCAACTCGAACCAGGCGGTGCTGACGCTGTTCGGCGGGCTCGGCGCCGGCGCGGACGTGGTGTCGGAGGGCGAGCTGCGCCGCGCGCTGGCGGCAGGCATTCCGCCGCAACGGATCGTCTTTTCCGGCGTCGGCAAGACCCACTCCGAGCTCGCCGCCGCGCTCGACGCGGACATCCATCAGATCAATGTCGAGTCGGTTCCCGAATTGCGGGCGCTGAGCGAGCTGGCCAGCGGCCGGGGCCAGACCGCCCGGGTCGCGCTGCGCGTCAACCCCGATGTCGACGCCGAAACGCATACGGCTATCGCGACCGGCCGCAAGGGCGACAAGTTCGGCATCGCCCATACCGAAATCCCCGCGGCCTACCGGCTGGCGGCCCAGCTTCCCGGTCTCGAAACCGTTGGGCTGGCCGTGCATATCGGCTCGCAGATCGTCAAACTCGCGCCGTCCCGGGGAGCGTTCTCGCGCATCGCCGCGCTGGTGGGCGCGCTGCGCGCCGAGGGCCACAGCGTGCCGCGCGTCGATCTCGGCGGCGGCTTGACTGTCCGCTATCACGAGGACGATCCCGAGCCGGTCAGCCCCGCGCAGTACGCCGGCCTGGTGGAGGAAATCTTCGGCCGGCTCGACGTCGCGCTGGCCTTCGAGCCGGGGCGGTTTCTCGTCGGGCCCGGCGGCGTCCTCGTCGCGCGCATCGTCTACGTCAAGGAGGGCGAGCCGCGGATCGTCGTGCTCGACGCGGCGATGAACGACTTGGTGCGCCCGGCGATGTACGATATCGAGCACCGGGTCGTGCCGGTGCGCGAGCCGGCTGCCGGGGCCGGCCTGATTTCGGTCAACATCGTCGGGCCGGTCTGCGAGAGCACCGACACGTTCAACCGCAACTATCGCGTGCCGCCCTTGGACGAAGGCGATCTCGTCGCGTTTACGACAGCGGGTGCTTATGGGGCGGTGATGAGCTCGACCTATAATAGTCGCCCCCTGGTTCCCGAGGTGCTGGTCGACGGCGACCGGTTCGCAATCGTCCGGGCGCGGCCGGGCTACGACGAGCTGCTGGCGCTCGATACGGTGCCGGACTGGCTCGCCCAGAGCGGCGAGGCACGATGAGCAGCGGCGCCGCGCCCGATCGGCTGCTGGCGCGGCGGCTGCGCGCAGCGCGCGCGGCGCTCGCCTGGGAGCGGCTATGGCCGGCGCTGTGGCCGCCGCTCGGTGTCGCCGGCGGCTTCCTCGTCGTCGCCCTGTTCGATCTCCTGAGCCTCGTCCCGCCGCCGCTGCACACCGCGATTCTCGCCGCTTTCGCGATCGCCTTCGCCGGCGCCGCGGCGTGGAGCCTGCGCCGCCTGGCGTGGCCCGACGCGCTCGCCGCGCGCCGCCGCATCGAGCTCAACAGCGGCCTCGCACACCGCCCCCTGGCGGCGCTCGCCGACGCGCCGGGGATGCCGCTCGACGCGGCCTCGGCGCGGCTTTGGGAGGCGCATCGCCGGCGCATGGCGGCGGCGATCCGCCGCCTGCGGATCGGCTGGCCCGCCGCCGGCCTGGCGCGCCGCGACCCGTGGGGGGTGCGCTCGGTCCTGGTGATCCTGCTCCTGGTGGGCGCGGTCGATGCCGGCCCGGATTGGCGCGACCGCCTGGCCCGCGCCCTCACCCCGGGATGGGAAGGCGGCGTCGCGGCGGCGGCGGCGAGCTTCGACATCTGGGTGACGCCGCCCGATTATACCGGGCTGCCGCCGCAATTCCTGCGCGCCGACACGCAGGGTACGGTGCGCATCCCGACCGGCAGCCAGCTGCTCGCGCAAATCCATGGCGGCCAGGGCCTGCCGCGCCTTTCGATCGACGACCAATCGAGCGATTTCACCGCGGTCGACCGCCACAATTTCCGCGCCGCCAGCGTGCTGACCAAGGGGCAGGCGCTGACGGTCAGCCAAGGCGGGACGACGCTCGGCCGCTGGCCGATCGAGATCATCCCCGACAATCCGCCGGTCACTTCGTTCGCCGAGCCTCCCAAGGCGACGCCGCGCGCCGCGCTCAAGCTCGACTACGAGGCGAGCGACGATTACGGGGTCGAATCGGTCAAGGCGGTGATCCGCCGGCAGGACGCCGATCTGACCGACAAGCCCGGGAACAAGCCCGGGAACACGATCGAGCTCGACCTGCCGCTGCCCGGGCTGCACCTCAAGGAGGCGCGCGCCACCAGCTATCAGGACCTGTCGCCGCATCCCTGGGCCGGGCTTCCGGTCGAGATCACGCTCGTCGCGACCGATGCGCTCGGCCAGACCGGCACCAGCGAGCCGGTGCGGATGATCCTGCCCGAGCGCAACTTCACCAACCCGGTCGCGCGCGCGCTCATCGAGGAGCGCAAGGAGCTGGTGAAGGATCCCGGCTCGGCCGAAGCGGTCGCCGAGGTGCTCGAAGACCTCAACAAGCGGCCGGCGCTCTATCGCGACGACGCGGTCGTCTATCTCGCGCTCGACCTCGCCGCGCTGCGCCTGCGTCAGGACGACCGCGACGCGGCGGTCGCGGCGGTCGTGCCGCTGCTGTGGGACACCGCGCTGCGCATCGAGGACGGGCGGATGTCGGTCGCCGAGCAGGAGCTGCGCCGGCTCCAGCAACAGCTGCAGGACGCGCTGGCCAAGGGCGCCTCGGACGAAGAGATCGACCGGCTCACCAACGAGCTGAAAGAGGCGCTCAACCGCTATCTGCAGGCGCTCGCCCAGGAGATGCAGAACAATCCGGCGGGCGACCGGCCGCCGCTCGATCCGTCCCGGGTGCTGACCGGCCGCGACCTGCAGCGAATGCTCGACCGGGCACGCGAGCTGGCGCGCAGCGGCGCGCAGCAGCAGGCGCGCGAGCTCCTGTCGCAGCTGCAGGACATGCTCGAGAACATGCGCATGGCGCGCCCCGGCGAGATGCAGCAGAACGGCGCCAACGCGGCCGAGCAGACGATGCGTGGGCTGCGCGACCTGATGCAGCGCCAGCAGCAGCTGCTCGATCGCAGCTTTCGGGCGCAGCGCTCGCAGCAGGGTCAGATGGGGCGGCCGAACGGCCAGCCCGGCGATCAGGCCGACAGCGGCCAGCCCGGCGGTCAGCAGGGCGATCAGGCGGACAGCGGCCAGGACGACCTCGGCGGCGCCGCCAAGGACCAGGAGGGGTTGCGCCGCGCGCTCGGCGAGATCATGCGCCGGATGGGCGAAGGCCTCGGCGACATCCCCGATCCGCTCGGCCGGGCGGAGCGGGCGATGCGCGACGCCGCCGCGGCGCTGCAGCGCGCCGCGCCGGGCGACGCCATCGGGCCGCAAAGCGAGGCGCTCGACCAGCTCCAGCAGGGCGCGCGCGACTTTGCCAAGCAGCTGCGCGAGAACATGGCCAAGGGCTGGGGCAGCCCGGCCGACGATGATACCGGCACGACGGACCGCGACACGCCGCAGCAGGGCAACCGCGACCCGTTCGGCCGGCCGCTCTCGGCGAACGGCACCTACGATCAGGGCAACGTGCAGATTCCCGACGACAACATCCTGCAGAAATCGCGGCGCATCCTCGACGAGCTGCGGCGGCGCGCCGGCGAGCGCTCGCGGCCAACCATCGAGCTCGATTACCTCGAGCGGCTGCTGCGGCGGTTCTGACGTGCGTCGCGCCGCCCTCGCGTGACCGCAAGCGCGATCGACCGCCGCACGCTGCTGGCGATCATCGCCGGCAGCGTGGCGCTGCCCGGGGCCGCGCGGGCGCAGCCCGCCGCGCCCGACGGCCCGCGCCGGCTGCGCCTCAGCAGCCCGCATACCGGCGAGACCTTTGACGGCCCCTATCGTGACGAGAGCGGCGCCGTGATCCCGTCGGCGATGGCCGAGCTCGCGGTCTTCCTGCGCGATTTTCATTCGGGCGAGGTCATCGCCTTCGATGTCGGCGCGCTCGATTTCCTCGCTGCGGTGATGGCTTCGGTCGGCGCGAGCGAGGCGCAAGTCCTCTCCGCCTACCGCAACCGCGCGACAAACGAGATGCTGGCGCGCACCACTTTCGGGGTCGCCGAGAACAGCCAGCACCTCTACGGGCGCGCGCTCGACATCCGGCTCGGGAGCCGGCTCGCCGAGGCGATGCAGGCGGCGCGCGCGATGCGGCGCGGCGGCGTCGGCTGGTACCCCTCTTCCGGGTTCATCCATATCGACAGCGGCCCGGTACGCAACTGGGAGCTCGACGAGTCGGGGCTCGGCAGCCTGCTGTTCGGCGGTCAGCAGATCCGCTTCAACGACAAGGGCGAGATGGTGATCAGCGCCGGGCACGGCCGCGGCCTGCCGCTGATGGTCAATGGCGGCCGGCCGCCGACGGTGCGCGAGCGGCTCGCGCGCCTGCACCAGCTCGCGCGCGCCGAGTTCCTGGCGCGCCGCCACTGAGCCGGCGGGCGCCGCCCTATCCGGCGGCGAAGGTCACGACGACGCCGCTCGTCGCATCGGGGGCTGGCAGGAAGCCGACGACGAAGTGGCTGGTCTCGCCCGGAAGCAGCCGGTCGCGCGGCGGATCGACGATCTTGAACACCAGCTCGTGCTGCGCCCCGTCGCGCAGCCCGACCCGCAGGTGCGGCACGGCGCGCGGCACGTTCGTCCGGTTGGTGATGTCGCCCTCGACGATGAGCCCGTCGGCGTTGCGGGTCGAGGTGACGTTGGCGATGTCGAGCCCGGCGCCGAGCGGCTCGCCCTTGAGGCCCACGGCATCGTAGAGCCGGCCGGCTTCCGGCCACCTCGCGACGATCCGGTCGCGGCCGAGGATGGCGCCGACGAGGGCGCCGCCGATCAGCAGGATGACGACCACCCAGGCGAGCCCGGAATGATGTCCCGAGGAGCGCCCGGGGCGGGTCGGCGGCGGCGCGGTCACCGCCGCGCGCGGCTCGGCGGCCGGCGGCGGCTCGGCCAGCGGCCGTTCGCGCGCCCGCAGCGGCGGCGCCGGCGGCGGCATCGCGCAATACCAGCTATGCCCGCAATTGGCGCAGCGCACGGTGCGCCCGCCGGCCTGGGCGAGGGCTTTGTCGTCGACCTGGTAGCGCGTGCGGCAGGTCGGACAGGCGAGGATCATCGGGGCGCGACGCCGGGTGTTGGGTTGGCGCCGATGATTGCGAATTTGCCGCAGCTTGTCGATGCGACCGCGCGCCTGCTCGGCTTGACTCGACTCGGGCGGCCCGGCAGGCTCGCCGCACAAATTTGAAACGCTATCCGACGGGAGGCCGAGTGGGTTTGTCCGAGCCGGGAGGTCGGCGCATTTTCTGCCGCGCAGCGCAGGGCTGAGGGCGGCGTGACGTCTCGCGAGCCCCTGCTCGAGGTGCGCGAGGTCGCGTTGCGTTTCGGCGGCATCGTCGCGCTCGACGGCGTCTCGTTCACCATCGAGGAAGGCCAGATCCTCGGCCTGATCGGGCCGAACGGCGCCGGCAAGACGACCCTCTTCAACTGCGTCAGCCGGCTCTACACCCCCAATCGCGGCGACATCCTGTTCGAAGGCCGCTCGATGCTCGGCCGGGCGCCGCACCGGATCGCCGAGATCGGTGTCGCCCGCACCTTCCAGAACCTGGCGCTGTTCGGGCCGCAGCCGGTGATCGACAACGTGATGATCGGCGGCCACGCCAAGAGCCGCGGCGACGTCATCAGCGACGCCTTCCGCCTGCCCTGGTCCCGCGGCGAGGAACGCCGCCTGCGCGACCGCGCGCACGCCCTGCTGCGCCTGCTCGACCTCGAAGACGTGGCGCTGCGTCCGGCGAACGGGTTACCGCTCGGCACGCGCAAGCGGGTCGAGCTGGCGCGTGCGCTCGCCGCCGAGCCCAAACTGTTGCTGCTCGACGAGCCGGCGGGCGGGCTCAACCATGGCGAGGTCGCCGAGCTCGGCGCGCTGATCCGCCGGGTGCGCGACGAGCGGCACGTCACCGTGCTGCTGGTCGAGCATCACATGAACCTGGTGATGTCGGTCTCGGACAAGGTCGTCGCGCTCGATTTCGGCCGCAAGATCGCCGAAGGCACGCCGGCGCAGGTGCAGAACGACGAGGACGTGATCCGCGCCTATCTCGGAACGACGCGCGAGCGGGCGGCATGAGGCCGGGGCCGCGATGCTCCTAGAAGTCAGCGGGCTCACCGCCTTCTACGGCCAGAACCAGGCGCTGCACGGCGTCGACTTCGCCGTTGACGCGGGCGAGGTCCGCACGCTGCTCGGCGCCAACGGCGCCGGCAAGACGACGGTGCTGCGGGCGATCTGCGGCATGGTGCGCGTCGCCGGCGACATCCGCGTCGACGGCCGCCACATCGCTGGCTGGGCCACCGAGGACGTCGTGCGCCTCGGCGTCGCGCATGTGCCCGAGGGGCGCGGCACCTTTCTGCGCCTCTCGGTTGAGGAGAACCTGCAGCTCGGCGCGATGACCCGCCGCGGCCGGCGCGAGATCGGCGCCGATATCGAGCGCGTCTACGTCAGCTTCCCGCGGCTCAAGGAGCGGCGCGGGCAGCAGGCCGGCACGCTCTCGGGCGGCGAGCAGCAGATGCTCGCCGTGGGGCGGGCGCTGATGCTGCGGCCGCGCCTCTTGCTGCTCGACGAGCCCTCGTTCGGCCTCGCGCCGCTGATCGTCGAGGAGCTGTTCGCGATCCTGCGCCAGATCAACGCCGATACCGGGGTCGCGATGCTGATCGTCGAGCAGAACGCCGCGCTCGCGCTCGAACTGGCCGAACACGCCTATCTCCTCGAAACCGGGCGCGTGGTGATGGACGCCCCGGCCGCGGTGATCGCCGCCGACGAGGCGGTGCGTCGCTCCTATCTGGGGTACTAGGCGGTGGAACTGCTGCTCCAGCAGATCATGGCGGGCCTCGCGAACGGCGCGATCTATGCCTCGATGGCGCTCGCCGTGGTGATGATCTACCAGGCGATCGATCACCTCAATTTCGCGCAGGGCGAGATGGCGATGTTCTCGACCTTCATCGCCTGGCAGCTGATCGCCTGGGGCCAGCCCTACTGGGTCGCGTTCGCGATCGCGGTCGTGCTGTCGTTCGTCGCCGGCGTCGCGATCGACCGCGTGCTGTTCCGGCCGATCAACAACGCGCCGGTGTTGAGCCAGATCGTCGCCTTCATCGCGCTGTTCAGCATCCTCAACAGCTCAGCCGGGCAGATCTGGAACTACACGATCAAGAGTTTTCCCTCCCCGTTCGGCCATGAGGGGCTGTTCGGCGGCACGCTCATCGACATGCACGAGGCCGGGATGATCGGCGTGACGCTGGTCATGCTCGCTCTCCTCTATCTGTTCTTTCGCGGCACCCGGCTCGGCCTGGCGATGCGCGCCGCGGCGGCGAATCCGGAATCGGCGCGCCTGGTCGGCATCCGCGTCGGCTGGATGACGGCGCTCGGCTGGGGGATGGCGGCGGCGATCGGCGCGGTTGCCGGCATGCTGATCGCGCCGGTGGTGTTCCTCGAACCCAACATGATGCTGGGCGTGCTGCTTTACGGCTTCGCCGGCGCCGTGCTCGGCGGGCTGACGAGCCCGGGCGGCGCGGTCGTCGGCGGGTTCGCGGTCGGCGTCATCGAAAACCTGGCCGGCACGTTCATCCCTTATGTCGGCCGCGAGCTGAAGCTCACGATCGCGCTGGCGCTGATCGTGGTGGTGCTGATGTTCCGGCCGAGCGGGCTGTTCGGCCGCAGCGTGGTGAGCCGGGTGTGACGACGATCCCCAAGGACGCGGTCGCCGTACCCGAGGAGGCAGTGGCGACGCCGGTTCGCAGCCGACTGCGCCCGGGGGCGCGCCACCTCGTCATCGGCCTCGCCGTCGCGGTCGCCCTGGTGATCCCGTGGTTCGCGCAGAGCTTCGTGCTCTTCCAGCTGACCCAGGTGATGATCTACGGGCTGGCGATCCTCGGCCTCAACCTCTTGACCGGGTTCAACGGCCAGTTTTCGCTGGGGCACAGCGCGTTCTACGGGATCGGCGCCTACACCGCGGCGATCCTGATGCACAATTACGACGTCGGCTATCTGTGGACGCTGCCGGCGGCGGGCGGCGTGTGCTTCGTCGTCGGCTTCCTCTTCGGGCTGCCGGCGCTGCGGCTGCAGAACCTCTATCTCGCGCTGGCCACCTTCACGCTGGCGACGGCGATGCCGCAGATCCTCAAGTTCCACGGGCTCGAAGCCTGGACCGGCGGGGTCCAGGGGCTGGTCGTCGACCAGCCCGACCCGCCCGATTTCCTGCCGGTCGACAGCGACCAGTGGCTCTATTACCTGACGCTCGTCATCATGCTGGCGATGTTCGCGGCGGCGGCCAACCTGGTGCGGAGCCGCACCGGTCGCGCGATCATGGCGATCCGCGACAACCCGATTGCCGCGTCGGCGATGGGCGTCAACAATCCGCTCTACAAGACGCTGACCTTTGGCGTGAGTGCGCTCTACACCGGCGTCGCCGGCGCGCTCGGGGCGCTCGCCATCGCGTTCGTCGCGCCCGACAGCTTCACCATCTTCCTGTCGATCTCGCTGCTGGTCGGGCTGGTGATCGGCGGCGTCGGCTCGATCCCCGGCTGCCTCGTCGGCGGGCTTTTCGTGCTCTACGTGCCGAATATCGCCAACAGCCTGTCGACCGGCTTGGCGGGGGCGATCTACGGCGTCATCCTGCTCGCCGTAATTTTCTTGATGCCGTCCGGCGCTGCGGGTTTCGCCCGTCTGGGTTTGGCACGGCTGGCTCGCCTTAGGTCCAGAGGGGCCGCGATTCCACCAGGGAGGACATGATGAAGCAGCTTACCCGCCGCACGATCTTGCGCACCGGCGCCGCGGCGTTCGCCCTCGCCGCACCGGGCCTCTCGGTCCGCATCGCGCGCGCCAAGGATTACGGCCCAGGCGTCACCGACCAGGAGATCAAGATCGGCAACACCGGCCCCTATAGCGGCCCGGCATCGTCCTACAGCGCGGTACCCAAATCGCAGGTCGCCTATTGGAAGATGATCAACGACAAGGGCGGCATCAACGGCCGCAAGATCAACTTCATCTCCTATGACGACGCCTATACGCCGCCGAAAACGGTCGAGATGGTGCGCAAGCTGGTCGAGGAAGATCAGGTGCTGGCGCTGTTCAATACGCTCGGCACGCCGCCCAACACCGCGATTCGGGGCTACGCCAACGACAACAAGGTGCCGCAGCTATTCGTCGCCAC
>DATJOB010000197.1:0-7362 GCA_035507475.1 Allostellaceae bacterium
CGCACCCTCGAGATCGGCGCCGGGCTCGGCGGCCATCTCGCCTACGAGAACCTCGAGCGCCAGGAGTATTACGCGCTGGAGCTGCGCCCGGCGATGGCCGAGCGCCTCGCCGAGCGCTTCCCGCAATGTCGCGCGCTGGTCGGCGATTGCCAGGTGCGGCTGCCGTTTGACGACCGCTTCTTCGACCGGGTGCTGGCGATCCACGTCCTCGAGCACCTGCCGAACCTGCCGGCCGCGCTCGCCGAGGTGCATCGCGTGCTGCGCCCCGACGGGCGCTTTGCGGTGGTGATCCCCTGCGAAGGCGGCTTCGCCTATGCGCTGGCGCGCAACGTCTCGGCGCGGCGGGTGTTCGAGCGGCGCTTCAACCAGCCTTACGACTGGCTGATCCGCTCGGAGCACGTCAACGTGCCGGGCGAGATCGCCGAGGAACTCGACCGCCGGTTCGTCGTCGCGCATCGCCGCTTTTTTCCGCTCGGGCTGCCGCTCGTCGACCTCAATCTCTGCATCGGGCTGACGCTGCGTCCGCGCTGAGGCCCACGGCGCGCTAGGCGTCGCCGAATTCGGCCTCGAACAATCGGGCGTCCCCCTCGCTGCGGAAGCTCAGCTCGAAACTCATGTCCGGGCGCGACCGGAACCCGGTCAGCACGATCTGTCGCCCATCGAGCCACATGCGCATTCGGTTCATTATTTGCGCGTAGGAAAGATCATCTGGTTTTCTTATAACAACCGTAAGAGCAGATAACATCGCCATATTCGCGCAATACGCAAATTTTCTTTTGGCCTTGAGAGAAAAGCAAGATGTCGTACCGGCCGATTATTTGCAAGCGCGGCGGTTGCAGGAGACGGCGGCCGACCGTCTTTTCCTTTGCCGAGCGAGGGATGAATGCCGGCCGAGCGGCCTATCCTGTACCAGGGGAGCTTCCGCGGAACCAAGCGGCCATGTCCTGGATCGTTCATATCCGCGACGACGCAAGGCGCCGGCAGGTCACGGTTCACGACCTCTATGCCGCGCTCTCGATCGCCTGGCCGCTGTTATGCGCCGGCCGTGGCGTCGAAGCCATCGAGGGCCCCGACGGGCTGTGGATGGGCGCGGCCACGATCCGCTCGATGGCGGGGCGGCTCGACCTCGACGAGTTTGAGGCGACTTCCGCGGCACGCTGCTGATCGCCCGCCCGGTCGTCGCCCCTGCGGTCGTCGCCCCTGCGGTCGTCGCCCCTGCCGTCGGCGCCCCTGGGGGCACCGCGTCCAGCGTCAAAGATATCCTGCGCCCATCTCGGCGGCGAAGCGCGCGGCGTCGCCTTCCCAGACGATGCGCGCGTGTTCGAGAAGGTAGATGCGATCGGCGTGCGGCAGGGCGAACGTCACGTTCTGCTCGCCGAGCAGCACGGTGACGTTGGTGGTGTCGCGCAGCTGCCTGAGCGCGTTGGAGAGCTGCTCGAGGATCACCGGCGCCAGTCCCAGCGTGGGCTCGTCGAGGATCAGCAATTTGGGCTGCATCATCAGCGCCCGGCCGATCGCCAGCATCTGCTGCTCGCCGCCGGACAGCGTGCGCGCGCGTTGCCTGGCGCGTTCGCGCAGGATCGGGAACAAGTCGAGCAGCCATTCGCCCTGCCGCCGCTGCTCTTGCCGGGTCAGGTGCTGGCCGCCGAGGTCGAGATTCTCCTGGACCGTGAGGTCGGCGAACAGTTCGCGGGTCTCGGGGCAATGCACGATGCCGCCGCGCGCGATCGCGGCGGCGCTGCGGCCGGCCAGCGGCGCGCCCTGCCAGCGAATCTCGCCGCCATAGGGAACGAGGGCCGAGATCGCGTTGAACAGGGTCGTCTTGCCGGCGCCGTTGAGACCGACGACCGAGACGAACTCGCCGGCGCGTACGCGCAGCGAGACCTTCTGCAGCGCCTGCGCCTTGCCGTAGAGCACGTCGAGATCGCGGATGTCGAGCAAAGGCTCGCCGGCGACGTCGGCGAATTCGGGGCGGGCATGGGTCTCGATCTCGCCGCCGAGATAGACGCGGCGCACCGTCGGGTCGCGCATGACCTCCTCGGCGCTGCCCTCGGCGATGCGCTCGCCGAGATACATCGCGAGAATGCGATCGACGAGGCGCGCCACGCTCTTGACGTTGTGATCGACCAGCAGCACCGCCCGGCCCTCGCGGCGGAACTGGTCGATCAGCTCGGAGAAAGCGGCGGTCTCGCCTTGTGTCAATCCGGCGAAAGGCTCGTCGATCAGCACCACCTTGGGGTCGCGCGCCAGGGCCTTGGCCATCTCCAGCCGACGCAGGTCGGCGAAGGGCAGCGTCGGCGGCCGCCGGTGGAGCACCGCGCCCAGACCGACCCGCTCGGCGATGGCGCGGGCGCGTTCCTCGACATGCGGCTGGACCGCGAGCTGGAACAGCGAGTCGGGCAGCAAGGCGAGCTTGATATTTTCGAGCACCGTCTGGCGGTTCAGCGGGCGCGAATGCTGGAAGACGATGCCGATGCCCAGCCGCGCGATGCGATGCGTCGGCCGGCCGGCGATCTCGGCGCCTTCGAGGCGGATGCTGCCCGCGTTGGGCCGCTCGATGCCCATGATGAGGCGCATCACGGTCGACTTGCCCGAACCGTTGGGCCCGATGAGCCCGAGGATCTCGCCGCCGCGGACCGAGAGGCTGATATCCTTCGCCGCGACGAGCCCGCCAAAGCGCTTGGTAAGCCCGGTCACCTCCAGAAGAGGGGGCACTTCAAGAAGAGGGGGCGCTTCGAGAAGAGGGGGCGCTTCTAGCCGCGGCGGGCCGGCGTCGCTCACCGCTCTTCCCGCGGCCGCAGCACGTAGCCGAGCACGCCGTCCGGCCAGAACAGGATGACGAGCAGCGCCACGCCCGATACGACAAAGGTGTTGAGCTGGCCGATCGGGCGCAGCAGCTCGTCGAACAGCACCAGAAAGATCGAGCCGAGAACGCCGCCGAGGATCGTGCGGCGCCCGCCGAACACGACCGCGATGATGATCTGCACCGCGATCGACAGGTCGACCATCTGATCGACCGAGACCGTTCCCTGGTAGAAGGTCAGCATCGCGCCAGCGAGCCCCGAGAACAGCGCGCTGACCGCAAACGCCGCGACCTTGTGCTTCGTGACGTTGAAGCCGAGCGCGCGGGCCTCGATCCGGTCTTGCCCCGTCGCCTGCAGGATGAGCCCAAGCGCCGAGCGCGACAGGCCGAAGAGCACGACGCCGGCGATCACCAGGAAGCCGAATGCGTACCAGTAGTTGACGGCGGCGCTGACCGACAGCACGTCGGGCACCATCATGCCGATCTCGCCGCCGGTCTGGGCCGCGAAGATCACGATGAAATCGAGCAGCAACAGCACCGCGACGAGTGTCACGAGCCCGAAATACGGGCCGCGCAGGCGCAGCGCCGGCACCGCCAGCGCGACCCCGCCGATCACCGCGATCGCCGCGCCGCCCAGGATGCAGAGCGGCAGCGGCCATCCGGCGTTGTTGAGCAGCCCCGCGCCATAGGCCCCGAGCCCGATCAGAAAGGTCGGGCCGAAATTGACCTCGCCGGCAAAGCCGAACAGGAGGTCCCACGACATCGCGAAGACGCCGAAATAATAGGCGACCGTGAAGATGCCGAGGTAATAGGCGCCAAGCCACAGCGGCGCCGCGCCGCCGGCCAGCAACAGCGCCAACAGCACCAGCGGCAGCGGCGAGCGCAGGATTTTCGGCATCGCCCGGCGCCCCTATCGCCGGCCGAGCAGGCCCTGCGGCCGCAGGTAGACGACGATGACGAGGATGAGCAGCGCCGGGATCGGCCGCAGCGTCGGCGCGATCAGATAGGCGGTTATCGTCTCGGCATAGCCGACGATATAGGCCGCGATCAGCGAGCCGGGGACGCTGCCGAGGCCGCCCAGGATGACGATCGTGAAGGCGCTGGCGGTGAGCGCTCCGGCATTGTCGGCGCTCGCCCCGAGAAACGAGGCGAGCAGGACCCCGGCCAAGCCGGCGAGGACGCCGTAGATCGTCCAGACCACCAGATAGATATGCGACAGCTCGAAGCCGAGCAGCGTCAGGGCACGCGGGTTGATCGAGGCGGCGAGGATCTGCTTGCCGATACGGGTGCGGTTGACGAGGAGCGACAGCAGGCCGATGACCGACCAGCACAACACCGCGATCAGCACCTCGTTCTGCGGCACACGGACGCCGCCGATCCGCAGGACGCCGGGCAGCAGAGGCTGCATCGTGACCGGGTTGTTGCTGAACAGATAGTCGAGCCCCACCTGCAGCATGATCCCCCAGAGGAGCGTGCTGGTGAGGATGAAGATCTCCTCCTCGACCGCCGGGATCGCCCGCGAGCGCTGAACCGGCCGGATCACCGCGTAATAGGTGACGAACGACGCGACGACGCCGGCAAGCAGCCCGGCCGCTGCCCCGCCGTAAGGGCCGGCGCCGAAATCGGCGGCCATCCACCACCCGACCAGCGCGGCGATGACCATGATCCCGCCATGCGCGAGGTTGAGGACGCCGCAGACCCCGAACATCATCGTGAAGCCGACGGCGCCGAGACCGTAAAGCGCACTGATCGCGAAGCCGTCGATGAGAATCTGGAGCGCGAGCACCGAGGCTTATTTCGCCGCGTGTTGCTCCGGCAGCTTGACGAAGTCAGGGAATTTCAACGGGTTCGCGCACTTGTCGCGCGGCCAGATGCAGACCTGCTTGCCGTCCTGCCACTGCATGAACGTGCCGGTGACGAAGCCCTTTCCGTACTTCATCGCATGCGTATAGGTGTCGTCGCGGCCATAGAAAGCGACCGTGCCGAGCGTCCCCTCCATGCTGGTCTTCTCCATCTCGGCCACGACCTTGTCGGGGTCGGTCGAGCCGGCCCGCTGCATCGCCTCGGCAAGGGCGCGGACATTGTCGTAGGAGGTGAAGCCGGTGAAGGCCGGGAACTTGCCGGTCGCCTTGATGAACTCCTCGGCGATCGGGATCGTCCGCGAGGTCAACGCGACCCCGGGCACGGCCCCGGTCTGGGTGATGATGCCGTCGGCCGCACCGTTGGTGGTTTTCCAGAACTCGGGGTTGGTGGCCTGACCGCTATTGCCGCCCATCGGGATCGGCACGTGCTGGTCGTGCCACTGCACGGTCGGCTGTACCCCGACATGCGCGATGCCGGTGATGATCACGTCGGGGTGGGCGGCCTCGATCTTGTTGAAGATCGGCGTGAAATCGGTTGTGTCGGGGTTGAAGCGGACATGGTCGACGACCTGGAGCCCGGCCTTGGGCAGGCAATCCGCCTGGGCCGCATCGAGCGGCGTCGTCCAGTCGGCGTCCTCGCTCATCATCGCTGCGCTCTTCATGTGCAGCATGCCGACGAACAGGTCTTTCGAGGAATCGCAGACCGCCTGGCCGAGAATCGGCGCGGGCAGCCAGCCCTCGAACACGTATTTGAACTTGTCGTAGTTGTCGTGGACCTGCTTGGTGATCAGGTTGGATGCCGCCGCGGCCGTGATCGTCGGCATCTTGAGCCGCGCCGCCCACGGCTCGAGCGCCAGGTAGACCTCGCTGATGAAGGTCGTGTCGACCGCGCTGACATGGTCCTCCTGGACCGCCCGCTGATAGGCGCGCACCGCGTCGGCGGCCGAGGAATGATCGTCGTAGACCACCAGTTCGAGCTGGCGCCCGTTGACGCCGCCATGCGCATTGATGTCGGCGACGGCAAGCTTGGCGCCGTCGATGATCGATTTGCCGAGCAGCGCCGATTCCTCGGCGATGACACCGATCTTGATCGGCGTCTGGTCGGCGGCGCCGGCCGGCCGCGCCGCGGTCAGCAGCGCGGCAAGCCCGAGGAGGGGCACGGCGGCTTTCCGCCATGGCGTTCCGAAGGTCATGTCGGGTCCTCCCTGCGCGATCTTGAACAAGGCGCGACAATGAAAGCACGGCAAATGCTTGTCAATTTCGCGCGCCTCATATCTCCTGCCGCGCTCATTTTGCCGCAACGCCCGTCGCTTTGACGCCACCCGACCGACGCACGGTAACCATGCTCAGGGAAACCGGAGGCCGCCGCACCGGCCGCCCGCCGCAGCAGGTCGCACCCGAGGCGTTCGACTTCGCCCGGCTGATCCGCGACGGCGAGACGGTGGGCTGGGCCGAGGCGACCGCCGAGCCGGTGTTCCTCACCCGGCTGCTCGATGCGCAGGCGCCGCGCTGCGCGCCGTTCCGGGTGTTCTTCCCGCTGACCTTCGGCAGCGTGTTCGCCGCCGACCACCGCAACGTGACGGTAACCGCGCTCGGCGGGGCCGGTGCCGGGCGGCGCTTCTTTGCCGGCGGGGCGGACAACGTGCTGCCCGCGAATATTTCCGACCTGCCGGGACTTGTCGCCAGCGGCCGGCTGCCGATCGACGTGGTGCTGCTGCAGGTCACCGGCCCGGACCGGCACGGCCGCTACAATGCCGGGCTCGGCATCGAGCATCTCGGCGCGGCGCTCGCCCGCGCGCGGCTGGTCGTCGCGCAACTCAACCCGGAACTGCCATGGACCGAGGGCGACACGGTGCTCGACGCCGCGGCGATCGACCTGCTGGTGCCGGCCGCGGAGCCGCCGCTCGAACTGCCGGCGCGCTCCCCCTCACCCGTCGACCGCGCGATCGCCGGCCATGTCGCGCGGCTGGTCCCCGATCGCGCGACGATCGAGTTCGGCCTCGGCGCGATCCCCGAAGCGGTCGCTCACGCGCTCGGCGCGAAGCGCAGGCTCGGCGTCCATTCGGGCGCGATCGGCGATGGCGTCGCCGCCCTGATGGAAAGCGGAGCGGTCGACAACAAGCACAAGGAGATCGATGCCGGCGTGACGATCGGCACGATGCTGATGGGGACCCGCCGGCTCTACCGCTTCGCCGACCGCAACCCCGCCATCCGGCTGCGCGCGACGTCGTATACGCACGACGCCCTGGTGCTCGGCAACTTCCGGCGGTTTGTCGCGATCAACGGCGCGCTGGAGGTCGATCTGACCGGCCAGGTCAACGCCGAGACCGCCGGCGGCCGGCATATCGGCACGGTCGGCGGGCAGATGGATTTCGTGCGCGCCGCCAACCGCGCGGCGGAAGGCCGCTCGATCATCGCGCTGCAAGCGACGAACCGCGACCGCAGCCGCTCGCGCGTCGTCGCGCGCCTCGCGGACGGCGTCGTCACCACACCGCGCGCCGAGGCGGATGTCGTCGTCACCGAGCACGGCATCGCCGAGCTGCGCGGCCGCACGCTCGGCGAAAAGCGTGGGCTCGGCATCCACTCGGGCGCCATCGGTGACGGCATTGTCGGGCTGATGGAAGCCGGCGTCGCCGACAACCGGCACAAGGAGATCGACGCCGGGGTCACGGTCGGAACGATGCTGATGGGGACGCG
>DATJOB010000198.1:0-8921 GCA_035507475.1 Allostellaceae bacterium
CTATTGGATTTTGTCGTACCCGCCAACATCGCCCACGTATTTTCCATAATATATATTATGCGACTTTCCACCGTCGCATTTCAGGGCATGCGCGGCTCAGCGATACGCCAGGCACCAGCCCTTCCCGCGCAGCCACGCATCCTCCGCCGGCACGTCGTCGCGGCGATGGAGCCGCGTGACCTTCTCGGCGCCGCCGTCGCGCAGCGCCGCGCCGAGCGCGGTCTCCGCCTCGGCGTCGCGGCCGCCGGCACAGGGAAAAATCGCCACCCCCGAGACCCGCCGCGCCGCGTAGTCCACGCCGCGGCGCTCGATGCGGAACACCGCGCCGCGCCGCGCGTCGCCATGCGCGAACCCGGCATCGGTCAGCGGCACGATCAGCCGGCCGCCCTCGGCCAGCCGATCGAGCCAATGCGCCAGCGGATGGGTCGCGCCGGCATTGACGTAGATCACGTCGGCCGGGGCGAAATCGACCGCGGTGCCGTCGCCGTGGACCACCGCGACCTGGGGCCACGGGGCGAGCCGGCGGCGGCAGCCCTCGGAGAGGCCGGCATCGTATTCGATCGCGGTCACCCGCCCCCGGCGACCCACCAGCTGCGCCAGCAGCGCGGTGTAATAGCCGCCACCGAGGCCGATATGCACCGCGTGCTCGCCGGCGCGCGGCGCCGCCGCGGCCAGCATCGCCGCGTGCAGCGAGGGCTGGCCGTTGTTGAGATTGCGCTCGGGCAGGATGGCGACGACCAGGTCGTCGTAGAGATAGACCGGGTCGCGGCTCGGCGTCGCAACATAGCCGCGTCCCCAGCGGATCACCTGCCACGGCCCGCGGCCGAGAAAATCCTCGCGCGGCACGGTGGCGAACGCGTCCTCCAGCCGCCGGTCGGCGACACCGGCAGCCCACAGCACCCGCTTCGCATAGGCGCGGCGGACGACCTCCAGCCGGATGGCGCGATCGAGTCTCATCCCGCGGCTGACCTCCCGTGAGCGAGGCCATATTATCGCAGCCCTGCGCCGCGGAGAGGCCGATGATGAACCTGCCGCCGGGCTGCCGGCTGAGCGTCGAAGAGAACCCCAGATGGCAGGACCGCGAGTTCATCGACGCGGCGCTCGGCGACTACAATGCGCCGTTCCTCGCCGACGACCGTTTCGATTATTTCGGGGTCTTCGTGCGCGGCGCAGACGACGCGATACGCGCCGGATTGATCGGCTCGTGCTATGCCGGGTGGCTCTTCATCAACCTGCTCTGGGTGGACGCGCGGCATCGCCGCAGCGGCCTCGGCAGCGGACTGATCGCCGCGGCCGAGCGGCGCGGCCTCGCCTTCGGCTGCCACTCCGCCTATGTCGACACGTTCTCCTTTCAGGGCCCGGATTTCTATCCGCGTTTCGGCTACGAGCCGTTCGCGACGCTCGACTACCCGCCGGGCCACAAGCGCATCTTCCTGCAGAAGCGGCTCGGCGCCGCGGAGGTTTGACATGCCGGTGCGTCTCGAGGGCTCCTGTCGCTGCGGCGCGGTCTCGTTCAGCGTCGACAGCCACACCCCCTACCCCTACCAGCGCTGCTATTGCTCGATCTGCCGGAAGAGCGCGGGCGGCGGCGGCTACACGATCAACATCATGGGCGTGGCCGCGACGCTGCAGGTGCGCGGCAAGCGCGCGCTCGGCGTCTGGAACGCGCCGATCGACGGGCGCCGGGGCTCGGCCGACCGCCATTACTGCAAGCGCTGCGGCTGCGCCCTCTGGGTCAGCGACGATTCCTGGCCCGAGCTGATCCACCCGTTCGCCTCGGCGATCGACAGCGAGCTTCCCAAGCCGCCGGCGAGCGTGCACCTGCTGCTGCGCGACAAGGCGTCCTGGGTCGAGCCGCAGATCGGCCGCGACGACGAATGCTTCGACGGCTATCCCGATCTGTCGATCGAGGCGTGGCACAAGAAGCACGGGCTGTGGGTCGATTGACGATGGCGACCCCGATCGACCGGCTCCTCGCCATCATGGCCCGGCTGCGCGATCCCGAGCGCGGCTGCCCGTGGGACCGCGAGCAGGATTTCGCGACGATCGCTCCCTACACTATCGAGGAGGCCTACGAGGTCGCCGACGCGATCGAGCGCGGCGACAGGGCGGCGCTCAAGGACGAGCTCGGCGACCTCCTGTTCCAGGTCGTCTTTCATGCGCGCATGGCCGAGGAAGAGGGTGGCTTCGCCTTCGCCGACGTCGCCGCGGCGATCGCCGACAAGATGGTGCGGCGCCATCCGCACGTCTTCGCCGAGGCGAGGATCGCCGATGCCGCGGCGCAGACCGAGGCCTGGGAGGCGCACAAGGCGGCGGAGCGCAGGGCGAAGGGCGGAGCGGACGGCGGCGGCGCGGAGAGCGTGCTCGACGGCGTCGCCCTCGCCCTCCCCGCGCTGCTGCGCGCCGCCAAGCTCGGCCGTCGCGCGGCGCGGATCGGCTTCGATTGGCCCGACGCCGCCAGCGTCGTCGACAAGGTCCGCGAGGAGCTCGCCGAGATCGAGGCCGAGATGCGATCGGGCGCCGGCCGCGAGCGGCTCGAGGACGAGCTCGGCGATCTGCTGTTCGCCGCGGCACAGCTCGCGCGCAAGCTCGACATCGAGCCGGAGAGCGCGCTGCGCCGCGCCTCGGCGAAATTCGAGCGGCGCTTCCGCCGGGTCGAAAGCCTCGCCGCCGAGCGCGGCGCCGGGCATGACCTCGGCGCGCTGGAGGCGCTGTGGCAGGAGATCAAGCGGGCCGAGCGATGATCCGGGCCGAGCGATGATCCGGGCCGAGCGCGTCGTCTATATGCTGGCCCGCGCGCTGCTGGGGGCGCCCGGGGTCGCCGGAAACATCGTCACGGCCAACGCCGCACCCGGCAGCGAGGCGTTCTGGGAGGCGCTCGGCTGCGTCGCCGCTCGGCGCGGCGCGCACACTCACGTGTTCGACCGGCCGACAACGCCGGCGGCGGAGACGGATCGGCCGTTGCCGTAGGGGTCAGTGCAGCCGCTGGCGGTGGCGCAGCCGGCCGAGATCGGCGTCGGAAAGGCGCACCGAGAGATGCGCCGCCTCGCCGTCGTCGCGGCGCCCGATGACCTCGCCGCGCGCGTAGATCCAGGCGAGGGTCTTGCCGTCGCTGAGCGGCACGTCGATCCGCACCGCCCGCGTCGCGGCGTCGAGCCGGGCCGCGATCAGCGCGAGGAGCGCGTTGCACCCCTCCCCCGTGACCGCCGACAGCGCGACCACCTCGTCGTTGCGCCGCGCCTGGTTGATCAGCGTCTCGCGCGTCTCGGGGTCGAGCTTGTCGATCTTGTTGAGCACCTCGATGAGGCCTTCCTCGAGCATCTGCCCGAGGCCGAGCTCGCCGAGCACCGCGAGCACGTCGGCGCGCTGCGCGGCGCTGTCGGGATGGTGCGCGTCGCGGACATGGACGACGATGTCGGCCTCGGTGACCTCTTCGAGCGTCGCGCGGAAGGCGGCGACGAGATGGGTCGGCAGGTCCGAGATGAAGCCGACCGTATCCGACAGGATCACGGTCTTGCCGGACGGCAGGTCGAGGCGGCGCATCGTCGGGTCGAGGGTCGCGAACAGCATGTCTTCGGCGCCGACGCTCGCCCGCGTCAGCCGGTTGAACAGCGTCGACTTGCCGGCATTGGTGTAGCCGACCAGCGCGACCACCGGATAGGGCACGCGCCGCCTCGCCTCGCGGTGCAGCGCGCGGGTGCGCTTCACCGCGTCGAGCTCGCGCCTGAGCTTGGCGATGCGCTCGCCGATGAGGCGCCGGTCGATTTCCAGCTGGCTCTCGCCGGGGCCGCCGAGAAAGCCGAAGCCGCCGCGCTGGCGTTCGAGATGCGTCCACGACCGAACGAGGCGCGAGCGCTGGTAGCTGAGCGCGGCGAGCTCGACCTGAAGGCGTCCCTCATGGGTGCGCGCCCGGGCGCCGAAGATCTCGAGTATCAGCCCGGTGCGGTCGATGACCTTGGTCTTCCAGCGCCGCTCCAGGTTGCGCTGCTGCACCGGCGACAGCGTGCCGTCGATCACGACGAGACCGATCTTGTCGTCGGCGACCGCGACGCCGAGCGCCTCGACATTGCCGCTGCCGATGAGCGTCGCCGGGATCGGTCGCGCCAGCCGGACGATCTCGCCGCGAACCACATCGAGGTTGATGGCGCGGGCCAGACCGATCGCCTCGTCGAGCCGCGCCTCGAGCGAGCGCGCCTGGCCGTCGCCCAGGCGGCGGCCGGGTTGCGCGGTCTTCAGTGCGGGATGGATGACGAGCGCGCGCCCGGTATTCGCCGGCGGCTCGGCCGCGGTTGGCGTCAGGGCAGATCTTCCTCTCGCGCGCCCTCGAACAACTGGATCGGCTGCGCCGGCATCACCGTCGAAATCGCGTGCTTATAGACGAGTTGCGAGTGGGCATCCCGCCGCAGCAACACGCAGAAATTGTCGAACCAGGTGATGATGCCCTGCAGCTTTACGCCGTTGACCAGAAACACGGTAACCGGCGTCTTGTTCTTGCGGACATGGTTCAAGAACACGTCTTGAACATTCTGCGATTTGTCCGATGTCATACGGTGGCTCCCGACTCCACTCTTCGGCTCGTGGCGCCCAAGTCTATCAACGAGCAGGCGGGGCGCACGGTTCCGCTTGTCCTCTGGATCCCCTCGACCCTTTAGCCAAGATGGGCGCGCGAGGCGCGATCACAACCCCCGCAGAACGCGAAACAGCGCCGCATCGTCGGCGAATGTCAGCGCCGGGGCAAATCGCGCGAACTCGGCGGCCGGCTCTGCCGCGCCGAGCAGCACCGGCACGCAGCCGCTCGCCAGCGCGCATTCCATGTCGACCGCGGTGTCGCCGACGAACCACACATCCGCCCCGCAGCCGATCCCGCTCGGCGCGAGGGCGAGCTCGACCGGTGCGCAATGCGGCTTGTCGGCGTGGCAGTCGCCGGCCCCGACGATGGCGCCGAACAGGTCCGACCAGCCGAGATGCGCCGCCTCGCGCCGCAGAACCGGGCCGGTCTTGTTGCTGACGATGGCCAGATAATGGCCGTCCGCCGCCAGGGTGCGCAGCATCCCCTCGCGGCCGGGCAGCGCGGTCAGCCGGTCGAGGTGGATGGCGCGAAACCGGTCGATATAGATCTGCTGCGCCTCCTGCCAGCGCTCGCCGAAGATGACCGGGAAGCTCTCGCGCAGGCTCAGCCGGACGCGCTCGCGGACCTCCTCGATCGTCCATAGCGGGCGGTCCATCGCCGTCATCAAATGATTGAGAGCGTCGTGAATCGTCCCCCAGCTGTCGACGAGGGTGTTGTCCCAGTCGAAGAGCAGCGCGCGCGGCCGGGGCAGCGACAGGCCGTCCATCGGCGGGTTCACCCGCCCGCCGCGGCGTGCGTCAGGTAGGCGGCGCGCAGCCTGCTGCTGAGCGGCC
The DNA here is from genome assembly GCA_035507475.1 of Allostellaceae bacterium. Lineage (GTDB taxonomy): Bacteria > Pseudomonadota > Alphaproteobacteria > ATCC43930 > CGMCC-115725 > DATARH01. Next base: position 5,404 of record DATJOB010000198.1, read on the forward strand.
CGGGCTTGCCGTCGCCGACCGGGTCGCCGTCGATCGCGACCACGGGCAGCAGATCGGCCGTGGTGCTGGTGAGAAACGCCTCGCAGGCATATTTCGCCTCGGCCACCGTGAACGGCCGCTCGACCAGGCGGTAGCCCTCGCGGCCGATGATGTCGATCAGCGCGAGCCGGGTCACCCCGTTGAGGATCGCGTGGTCGGGCGGACGCGTCACGACCTCGTTGTCGGCGGTAACGATCCAGGCGTTGGTCGAGGTGCCCTCGGTGACCCGGCCGACCGGATCGACCTGCCACGCCTCCCAGGCACCGGCCTCGCGCGCCTGCTGCTTGCCGAGCACGTTGGCGACGAGCGCAATCGACTTGATGTCGCAGCGCTGCCAGCGGATGTCGGGGATGGTGATGACCGAGATGCCGGCGTCGCCGAGCTTGGGATCGGGCGGCCGGCTGCGCCGCGACGTGACGACGACGACCGGGCGCGCGGCCTTGGGAAAGCTGTGGTCGCGCGGCGCCGCCCCGCGCGTCACCTGCAGATAGACAATGCCGTTGACGACGCCGTTGCGGCGGATCACCTCGCGCATGACGGTCTTGAGCGGGCCGTCGCCGAGCGCGCCCTCGATGCGCAGCTCGCCCAGCGAGCGGCGCAGCCGCGCGAGGTGCAGCGCCTCGTCGACCAGGTGCCCGCCGCGCACCGCGATCACCTCGTAGACGCCGTCGGCGAACTGGTAGCCGCGGTCCTCGATATGCACCGCCGCTTCACGGTGCGACCGGTAGACGCCGTCGACATAGGCGATGCGCGACACGACGCGCCTCAGGTGCCGGTCTTGAGCGGCCGGTCGTTGACCGCAACGCCGAGCAGTTTGAGCTTGCGGTGCAAGGCCGAGCGCTCCATGCCGACAAAGGCCGCCGTGCGCGAGATGTTGCCGGCGAAGCGCGTCACCTGCGCCAGCAGATACTCGCGCTCGAAGACCTCGCGCGCGTCGCGCAGCGGCAGCGTCATGATCTCGCTGCCCTTGTCCCATTTGACCACGGTGGGCGCGATCGCCGTGATCTCGTTGGGCAGCTGGTCGGCGTGAACCGGCTCGCGCGGGTCGCCGGGCGCCATGATGAGGAGCCAGTCGACGACGTTGCGCAGCTGCCGCACATTGCCGGGCCAGCCATAGGCCTGCAACGCGGCGAGCGCGTCCTCGCCGAAATCGCGCGGCGCCAAGCGCGACGCTTCCGCCGCTCGCATCATGAAATGCCGCGCGAGCAGCGGGATGTCCTCGCGCCGCTCGCGCAGCGCCGGCACGCGGATCGGCACGACGCTGAGCCGGTAGAACAGGTCCTCGCGGAAGCGGCCGCTGGCGATCTCGCTGGCCAGGTCGCGATTGGTCGAGGCGACGACGCGGACATCGACCTCGACGCGGCTCGACCCCCCCACCCGCTCGAAGGTTTGCTCCTGCAGCACGCGGACGATCTTGCCCTGGGTCTCGAGCGGCATGTCGGCGACCTCGTCGAGAAACAAGGTGCCGCCATGCGCCCGCTCGAACGTGCCGATCTTGCGCGGCGAACCGTTGCTCGGGCTTTCGCAGCCGAACAGCTCGAGTTCGAGCCGGTCGGGATGCATCGTCGCGCAATTGACCGCGACGAAGGGGCCGCCGGCGCGCCGCGAACGGGCATGCAGCAGCCGGCCGACGACCTCCTTGCCGACGCCGGGCGCCCCGGCGATCAGAACGCGGCTGCCTGTCGGCGCCACCCGGTCTATCTGCTGGCGCAGCTGGTTGGTGGCGACCGAAATGCCGACCAGGTCGAGTTCGCCGCCGGCGCGCAGCCGGAGCTCCTCGTTCTCGCGCCGCAGCAGCGCCGCCTCGATCGCGCGCGCCAGCACCAGCAGCAGCCGGTCCGACTTGAACGGCTTTTCGATGAAGTCGTACGCGCCGATCTTGATCGCCTCGACCGCGGTCTCGATCGTACCGTGGCCGCTGATCATCACCACCGGCACCGACGGCATCTCCGCGCGCAGCTGGCGCAGGATCGCGATCCCGTCGAGCTCGCTGTCCTGCAGCCAGATGTCGAGGATGACGAGCGTCGGCTGGCGCGCCTGAAGCTCGCGCAGCGCCCCGGTGCTGTCGGCGGCTTCGCGGGTGGCGTAGCCCTCATCCTTCAGCACGCCGGCGATCAGCATGCGGATGTCGGCTTCGTCGTCGACGATCAGGATGTCATGCGCCATGGACGGCCGCACTCATATCTGCCGCCGCGGCGCCGGTGGCGCGGATCGCGCCCTGCGTCTCGGTGAGAAAGACCAGCATGACGCGGGCGCCGCCGCCGGGGGCATCCTCGAGCAGGAGTTCGCCCTGATGGTCCTCCATGATCTTCTTGACGATCGCCAGGCCCAGCCCGGTGCCTTTCGCGCGCGTCGTCACGTAAGGCTCGGTGAGCCGCTCGCGTCCCCGCTTGGGCAGGCCCTTGCCGTTGTCGGCGACCGTGACCACCACCTTTCCAGCCGCTTCCTCGACCGAGACGGCGATCTGCCCCGGCGGGTTCGGCCCGGTGTCGACGAGACGCGCCTCGATCGCCTCGACCGCATTCTTGACGATGTTGATCGCCGCCTGGCCGACGAGCCGGGCATCGCAGCGCACCGTCACCGGGCGCTGCGCGAAGCTTGTCGTGAAGGCGATCTCGGAATGCGCGGTGCGCTCGAGGAAAACGGCGCGCTCGACGATCGCGGTGAGGTCCTCGGGTTTCAGCACCGGGGCCGGCATCCGCGCGAATGACGAGAACTCGTCGACCATGCGGCCGATATCCTCGACATGGCGGATGATCGTGTCGGTGCAGATGCGGAAGGTGTCGGGGTCCTTCTTGATGTCCTTCAGATAATTGCGCCGCAGCCGCTCGGCCGAAAGCTGGATCGGGGTCAGCGGGTTCTTGATCTCGTGCGCGATGCGGCGCGCGACATCGGCCCAGGCGGCCTTGCGCTGGGCCGACAGCAGCTCGGTGATGTCGTCAAAGGTCACGACATAGCCGCTGATGCCCTCGTTGTCTTGCTCGGCCGAGATGCGGACGAGCAGCGTGCGCGTGCTGCCGCCGACAATCTGGATTTGCGCCTGCGCCACGCGATCGGGGCGGCGGTTCACCTCGCCGAGAAGCTCGGCCATCGCCGGCACGACCTCGGCAAGGTCCTCGCCGACCGAGCGGTCGAGATCGACGCCGATCAGCGCCGAAGCCGAGCGGTTGGGCAGGTAGATCCGGCCAAAGCCGTCGAGCCCGATAACGCCGGCGGTGACGCCGGTCAGCACCGTCTCGGTGAACCGTCTGCGCTCATCGAGCTGCCGGTTGGCCTCGATCAGCTCCTGCTGCTGGCTCTGGATCTGGTCGGTCATCCGGTTGAAGGCGCGGCTGAGCGAGGCCATCTCGTCGTCCTTGCGGCCTTCCGGCACCCGCACCGACAGATCGCCCGCGCCTATTCGGTCGGCCGCACCGACCAGCCGACTGATCGGATCGGCGAGCTGGGCGGCGATACTGATGCCGATCGCGACCGATGCC
>DATJOB010000199.1:0-8080 GCA_035507475.1 Allostellaceae bacterium
TGTTGCGACCGGGGACAGGACGATGGACCTGCGCGACACGATCCGCACCTATCGCTGGGTATCGGTGTCTTACGACGTCGTCTTCGGCCCGGTCTTTCACCCGGGCCGCAAGGAGGCGGTGCGCATCGCCAACGACCGCCCGGGGCAGCGCATCCTCGAGGTCGGGGTCGGCACCGGTTTGTCGTTACCGCATTTCCGGCCGGATTCGCACGTTACCGGGATCGATGTGTCGGCCGAGATGCTGGCCAAGGCCGAGGCCCGCGTGGCGCGGCACGACCTGCGCCATGTCGAGGGGCTCCATTTGATGGATGCCGAGCACCTCGAGTTTGCCGACAATTCCTTCGATGCGGTGCTGGCGCTCTACGTCGCGCCGGTGGTGCCCGACCCGGCACGCTTCGCTGCCGAGATGCGGCGCGTCTGCATCCCCGGCGGGACCATCGTGCTGGTCAACCATTTCATGAGCGAGCACTGGGCGGTGCGGTTTTTCGAGAAGCGCCTGGCGCGGCTCGCGCGGCATATCGGGTTCCACCCCGATTTCGAGTTCGACAGCTTCATTCGCGACAGCCGGCTGACGGTGCGGGAGATCCGCCCGAGCAATCTGTTCGGCTATTGGCGCCTGTTGCGCTGCGTCAACGAGAAGGACGCCTCGACCCTCGATTAGCGGGTCACCCTCGGCCCTTCCACAGCGCGATCTCGTCAAGCAGCGCCTCGACCGCACCGCAGGCGAAGCCGAGCGAGGTCTCGTCGACGAGCCGGCCGTCGCACACCTTGTCTTGGACCGCGGTGATGACCACCTCGCGCGCGACCGCGATGCGCGACAGGCAGGAATCGAGCACCGTGCGCAGGTGTTCGAGGCATCGCGCGCCGCCGAGCGGGGCCCGCGTCGAGGTCATGACCGCCACCGGCTTGTAGGCGAGCACCGAGGCGAAGGCCGGGCGCGACGCCCAGTCGAGCGCGTTTTTTAGCACGCCCGGGATCGAGTGGTTGAATTCCGGCGCGCAGATCACGAGCCCGTCTGCCGCGCCGATCGCCGCGATCAGCCGCTTGACCGCCGGGGGCCGCTTGTCGCCTTCGAAATCCTGATTATAGGCCGGGATCGGCGCGAGGTCGTGGATCGCCAGCTCGGCCCGCTCGGCAAAGAGTTCGCGCAGGGTTTCCAGCACCGCGACCGAGTAGGCGCCGCTGCGCAAGCTCCCCGACATCCCGACAAGACGAACGCGCTCGACGTGCAGTGGCGCCATGATCCCGAGTTTCCCGGCCAAAATGGGCGGCCCGTATAACGACTTGCGACGCTCCAGGCAAGCTCCCGGGCCAGCGCAGCGCGGCTGTTGCCATCGCCGGCACCCACGCGATACGAATCCGCGCATACCGCAATCGGAGGTTTCATGCCGCCGCTGACGATCGCGATCCTGTTTGTCCTCGGCATGGTGCTGGGCGGGTTCGGCGGCCTCTTCGGCATCGGCGGCGGGCTGATCGCGATCCCGGTATTGGGGCTCGCCTTCGGGATGGATCAGCAGCTCGCCCAGGGCACCTCCCTCGTCATGATCGTGCCCAATGTCGCGCTCGGCTTCTGGCGCTACCGACAGCGCGTCGGCGTCGATCTGCGCGTCGCCGCGACGCTCGCGATCTGCGCGGTGGTGGCGAGCTATCTCTCGGCCCGCTTTGCGACGCAACTCGACGCCGGCAAGCTGCGCGCGGCGTTTGCCGGGTTCATCGTCGCGCTGGCGGTCTACTACGCGATCCGCGTGCTGCGCGGCCTGCGGCCCAGGACCGAACGGCCGAAGACCGAGCGAAAGCCGCTCGAATGGGGCTGGACCTCGATCGTCGGGATCGTCGGCGGCCTGCTGTCCGGGATGTTCGGCGTCGGCGGCGCGGTGATCGCCCCGCCGGCGCTGACGACGTTTTTCGGCTTCACCCAGGCCGAGGCGCAGGGTCTGGCGCTTGCCCTGATCGGGCCGGGAACGGTGATCGCGCTGGCGACCTATGCCCGGGCCGGCGAGGTCGATTGGGGCATGGGGCTGCCGCTCGCCGCCGGCGGCATGATCGGCATCTATGCCGGGGTGGCGGCGGCGCACAAACTGCCCGAGGCCAAGCTGCGGCTGCTGTTCTGCGGGCTCCTGGTGGCGACCGCGGCGATGCTGATCGCGCACGGGTGATCCCCGACGCAAGACGGTCGCCAAGCGGCGGCGACTTGCGCAGGATGCGGCGATGACGATCCGCCCCTCCCGCCGCGGCCAGGTGCCGCCGTTTATCGCGATGGACGTGCTGCGCGCCGCCAACGCGCAGGAAGCCGCGGGCGCGCGCGTCATCCATCTCGAGGTCGGCCAGCCGGGCACGCCGGCGCCCGGCCCGGTCGTCGCCGCGGCGCGCCGGGCCCTCGCCGACAGCCGCATCGGCTATACCGACGCCGCCGGCATCCCGCCGCTGCGCGAGGCGATCGCCGCGCATTATCGCGAACGTTACGGCGTCGCGCTGGACCCCGCCGAGATCGTCGTCACCACCGGCTCGTCCGCCGCCTTCCAGCTCGCCTTCCTGGCCGCGTTCGAGGCCGGCGACCGGGTGGCGCTGGCCGCGCCGGGCTACCCCGCCTACCGCAACATCCTCTCGGCGCTCGGCCTCGAGACCGTGCTCGTCGAGGTCGGCGAGAATGCGCACTACCAGCCGAACCCCGAGCTGCTCGACATGCATCCCGATCTCGCCGGGCTGATCGTCGCCAGCCCTGCCAACCCGACCGGCACGATGATCGCGCCTGCCGAGCTGGCGCGGCTCGCGGATTATTGCCGCGGCCGCGGCATCCGCCTCGTCTCCGACGAGATCTATCACGGCATCACCTATGGCGGCGCCGCCGCGACGGCGCGCCGCGTCGCGCCGGAGGCGATCGTCGTCAACTCGTTCTCGAAATATTTCAGCATGACCGGCTGGCGGCTCGGCTGGATGCTAGTGCCGCCCGACCTCGCCCGCTCGGTCGAATGTTTGGCGCAGAATTTCTACATCTCGCCGCCGGCGCTGTCGCAGCTCGCCGCGGTCGCGGCGTTCGGCTGCCGCGCCGAGCTCGACGGCCATGTCGCGCGCTACCGCGCCAATCGCGACCGGCTCGTCGCGGCGCTGCGCGAAGCCGGGCTCGACCGCTTCGCGCCGGCCGAAGGCGCCTTCTACCTCTATGTCGACATATCGTCGCTGACCCGCGACAGCAGCGAGTTCTGCCGGCGGATGCTCGCCGAGGCCGGGGTCGCGGCGACGCCGGGGCTCGATTTCGACCCGCTCCACGGCGCTTCCTGGTTGCGCTTCAGCTTTGCCGGGTCGAGCGAGGAGATCGACGAGGCCGCGCGCCGCCTCGCCGCCTGGCTGCCGCAGCAAAAATAGCGCGCCATCGCAAAGGCCGCGTCCCGGTGAAAGCCGGGACCCGCCTTTCGGCGGAGCTGGCGGACGGATGGCCCCCGACCACTTTTCCCACACAGAGGTCCGAACCAGAAGACGTGGATGGCCGGGTCAAGCCCGGCCCAAGGGGACATGGTTGGCCGGGTCAAGCCCGGCCAGGGCGATAAAAGCCGATTCGACAAAAATGGAGAGCGCTCTCGCGCAGCGTCAATCGGCGGCGTCGCCGGTTTCCACCAGATGGGTGAGGGCGAAGGCGCCGAAGAAGCTGCCGTCCATCGGCTTGGCGAACAGGTAGCCCTGGCCGAAGCCGCAATTATGGCGCTGCAGGAAGTCGCGCTCGAGCGCGCGCTCGACGCCCTCGGCCACCACGTCGGCGCCGTAGATGCGCGCGATCTTGAGCATCGCCAGCACCAGCTCCTTGCCGTCCGGCGTGTCGATCCGCGCGGTGAAGCCGCGGTCGATCTTGATCATGTCGACCTGATAGTCGCGCAGCGCGCCGAGCGCGGAATAGCCGGTGCCGAAATCGTCGATCGCGATGCGGATGCCGAGCTCCTGGAGCTCGCTGAGCACCGCGCGGGTGACTTCCGGGTTGCGCATCACCGCCGATTCGGTGATCTCGATCTTGAGGCGCGACAGCGGGAAGCCGCTGTCGCGGATTTCGGCGAGCGTCGCCAACAGCACCGACGGGTCGTTGAACTGGCGCGCCGAAACGTTGACGCTGACCCAGTCGAGCAGGTCGCGGCCGTAGAGCATCTGCCAGACCTGCATCTGGCGCACCGCCTCGCGCAGCACCCAGCAGCCGACCGGCACGATCAGCCCGCTATCCTCGAGCACCGGCAGAAAGGCGGCCGGCGCCACCAGCCCGTCGCTCGGATGGTTCCAGCGCAACAGCGCCTCGGCGCCGATCACGCGGCCGTCGCGCAGCGAGATGATCGGCTGGTAGTGCAGCACGAACTGGTTCTCGTCGAGCGCGCAGCGCAGCTGATCGAGCAGCGCCAGGCGGCGGCCGACCGTGCTGGTGAGCGCCGGTTCCCAGGCCTTGGCGTTGTTGGGACCGCGCTCCTTGGCCTCCTGCAGCGCGACGTCGAGGTCGCGCATCGCGTCGTCCTCGGAGCGGTGGGTCTCGGTGGTGACGATGTAGCCGAGATTGGCCGACAGCCGGACGCGCTGCTCGCCGACCAGCACCGGGCTCACCGCCAGGTGCAGCAGCCGGCGTGCGAAGGCTTCGGCATCGGCGAGGCTCGGCGCCGGATTGCCGAGGATGATCGCGAACTCGTCGGCGCCGAGCCGCGACACCATGTCGGTGCGCTGCAGCGGCACCTTCTGGCCGTGCCGCGGCGCGGGCATCGGCCGCGAGCGGGTGCCGGCGAGCAGCCGGTTGGCGATCACCCGCAGCACCGCGTCGCCGACGCTGGCGCCGTAGAGGTCGTTGACGCCCTTGAAGTTGTCGATGTCGAGCAGAAAGATCGCCGCCGGCCGGCGCGGTCCGGCGCCGGGCGCGACCGCGGCGCGCACCCGCGCCATGAAGCAATGCCGGCCGGCGAGCCCGGTCAGCGCATCGGTCGCATATTGCAGCGTCTTCTCGGTGGCGATCGCCATCGCCTCGTGCAGCGTCGCGATCACGCCGATCACTGTGCCCCCGCGGTCGCGATGCGGGCGCGCGCTGACGATGCGGTGGGTCGCGCCGGTCGCGACCTCGTCGCTCTCGGCGATGCAGGCTTCGACCGTCTCGCCGGCGAGCGCGCGGGCGTGCAGGTCGACGAGCGTCGCCGCGCTCGGCGGATCGACCTCGTCATGGGTCTGCCCGATCGGGCCGTCGCCGACAATGCCGAAGGCGTTGAGCCAACGCTGGTTGGCGGCGAGGTAGCGCCGCTCGGCGTCGAACAGGGCGACCGCCGAGGGGATGTCGGCGACAAATCGCGATATCCATTCGGCGAAGACCGGTTCCGCTTCAGCGCTGGGTATCCTGGCCATGACGTCTGCTGGTGGTTCCGGTTGTTGAACCCCAGCCTAGCCCTCGGCAAATTAAAGGACTCTGAACGCTGACAGCAGCGCGCGCGGCTATTTCCGGCAAGATCGGCAAATTTGTGCTTGAATTTTCCTTAAATTTCTAAAGAGGTCTCTGCACTATACTTTTTAACAACTTGGAAACGAAGCGAGGGGGCCAAAGCCCCCTCGCGCGTCGTGGCGAGACCTCGCTCACGCCTATTTCGGCGGCGGGGGAGCCCCGGTGCCCGGCGCCGGCATGCCGCCGCTCGAACCCATGCTGCCGCTCATGTTCCCGCCGGACGGCCCGCTCATGTTGCCGCCCATATTCCCGCCGGGCGGCATCGCCCCGCCGGAGACCGGCATCGCCGACATGTTGCCGCCCTGGATGCGCGCCAGCTCCTGCTGGTTGAGCTGCTCGGTCATCCGGTCGCCTTCGCTCATCCCCATCGCCCGGCCGCGCGGCGCCATGCGGTGCGAGGCCACGCGGTGGATCGGCTTGGTCGAACGCTTCGCCATCGGCTTGGCCGGAGCGGTGCTTGTCGTTGAGGCGCCCGCGGGCGGGGTCGCCGCCGGCGCGCCCGAGGAGGTTGCGGGCGGTGCGCCCGGCTGCTGGGCGGCGGGTGGCGCCGACGTGCCTTGCGCCCAGACCGGAGCGGCGATCGCAAGGGCCGCGGCCATGGCGACGCCAGTCAAGAGATGTTTCATGGTTGTTGTCCTCTGTGGCAGTTCGGATTGGACACTACGCCAACGGCACGCTTCTACCGGGCACGGGGTCTTGCGGGCCTCGGCAGTGAAACAACCGTTTTGTGGCCCCGTTCCGGAAACGCGCAACTTTCCGTCACATACCCGCCCGCGCCGGCGACCGGATATGTATGTTCCGGTTCGATGCGTGTTCAGGCAGTTGGGGCGCGACCGATGGGCGCAGCTCACGTTCCGGGCGGATTGGCGGCGCGGCAATCGCCCATCCGCCGATCGTGGCTTCGCTTCGCCTGCGGCGCGCTCGCCGCGCTCGTGTCGCACGCGGCTGCGGCGCACGACCAGCTGACGATCGGCATCGCGCAATTCCCGGCGACGCTCAACCCGCTGATCGATGCGATGGCCGCCAAGAGCTACGTGCTGGGCTTTGCGCTGCGGCCGTTCACCGCGTTCGACGCCGACTGGCGGATCGCCTGCCTGCTGTGTACCGAGGTGCCGTCGTTCGAGAATGGCCGGGCGGTCAAGACGACCCTGCCGAACGGCAAGACCGGGGTCGACCTGACCTACACGATCCGCGCCGATGCGACCTGGGCGGACGGCGTGCCGGTGACCACCGACGACGTGCGCTTTACCTATGAGGTCGGCCGCAATCCTGCGAGCGCGGTCGCCAACGCCGAGCTCTATCGCCAGATCCTCGGGATCGACGTCAAGGACGACAAGACCTTCACGCTGCATTGGGACCGGCTGAGCTACGACTTCGCGGCGATCGACGATCTCGTCGCCTTGCCGGCGCATCTCGAGCGCGCCGCCTTTGCCGAGCCGCCGCAATACCGGCTGCGCACGCGTTACGCCACCGACCCGACCAATCCCGGGCTCTACAACGGGCCCTACCGGATCGCCGAGATCAGCGCCGGCGCCTATGTCGTGCTCGAGCCCAACCCGCATTGGGGCGGGCCGCCGCCGCATTTCTCGCGGATCACCGTGCGCGCGATCGAGAACACCGCGGCGCTCGAGGCCAACCTGCTGTCGGGGACGATCGACATGGTGGCCGGCGAGGTCGGGCTGCCGCTCGACGAGGCGCTCGCCTTCGACAAGCGCCATGCCGGCGCCTTCGATATCCTCTACAAGCCGGGCCTCAGCTTCGAGCATGTCGACTGCAACCTCGACAACCCGGTGCTGGCCGACCGCCGCGTGCGCGCGGCGCTGCTCCTCGGCCTCGACCGGGCGACCCTGGTGAAGACGCTGTTCGCCGGGCGCCAGGCGGTCGCCGACAGCTTTGTCGCGCCGCAGGACGCCGGCTTCACCGACGATCTGCCGCGCTATCCCTATGACCCGCAGCGCGCGGCCGCGCTGCTCGACGAGGCCGGCTGGCGCGCGCAGCCCGACGGCACCCGCAAGGATGCCGCCGGCAATCCGCTGTCGCTGGAGCTCGCGACGACCGCCGGCAACCATTCGCGCGAGCTGGTCGAGCAGGTGCTGCAGAGCCAGTGGAAGAAGATCGGCGTCGATATCCGCATCCACAACGAGCCGGCCCGCGTGCTGTTCGGCGAGACCCTGCCGCACCGCAAATTCGACCTGGCGATGTACGCCTGGATCAGCGCGCCGGAGAACGCGCCGCGCTCGATCTTTCGCTCCGACGAGGTGCCGAGCCAGGCCAACGGCTATGCCGGCGAGAATCTGAGCGACTACAAGAACCCCGAGATGGACCGCATCATCGACGCGCTCGAGGTCGAGCTCGATCCGGCGCGGCGCAAGGAATTGTGGTCCGCGGCGCAGCGGCTTTACGCCACCGACCTGCCGTCGCTGCCGCTCTATTTCCGCTCCGACGCCTATATCCTGCCGCGCTGGCTCACCGGGGTGCGGCCGACCGGCAACCAGGCGCCGACGACGCTCTGGGTCGCCGACTGGGGCGAGAAGCCGTGACGCGATGATCCGCTTCACCGCCATCCGGCTTGTCGAGATCGCCGCCATGCTGGTGCTGATGTCGTTCGTGATCTACGGCCTCATCGGCTTGATG
>DATJOB010000200.1:0-23491 GCA_035507475.1 Allostellaceae bacterium
ACGATGCAAAATGGGCCGGGGGCCCTCAGCTCAGCTGTTTCTTGTCCTCGAGCCAGCCGAGCATGATGGGGTTGAACGCGTCGGGCGCCTCGACATTGGGGAAATGCCGCATGCCGGCGATCTCCTCGTAGCGGCCGCCGGGGACGAGCCCGGCGAGCTTCCTGTTCTCGGCCGCCGGCGTGCCGGGGTCCTCGGCGCCGCAGACGACGAGCGTCGGCGCCTTGACGCTGCCGAGGCGGCCGGTGAAGTCGAAGCCGAGGATCGCGGCGCAGCAGCCGAGATAGCCCTCGGGCGTGGTCGCGACGATGGTGTCGCGGATCTCCTTCCAGCGCCGCGGGTTCTTCGCCCTGAACGCATCGGTGAACCAGCGCTCCATCGTCGCGTCGCCGATCGGCTGCAGCGAGTTGGCGCGGCGCACGATCCCCATGCGCTCGTCCCACGCCGCCTTGGCGCCCGACGGGCTCGCCGGCAGCGTGTCGCACCACAGGATCGAGATCAGCTTTTGCGGGTGGCCGAGCGCGAAGGCCTGACCGAGCATGCCGCCGATCGACAGGCCGATATAGTGGACGCGCGGGATCGACAGCCCGTCGAGCACGAGGGCGACGTCGCCGGCGAGATCGGCCATCGTGTAGTCGCCCGCCACCGGGTCGCTGCCGCCGTGGCCGCGCATGTCGATGCGCAGCACGCGAAACCCGGCCTGGAGCAGCGCCGGCACCTGCTCGGCCCAGCTGCCGCCGTCCGAGGCCAGCGAATGGGTGATGCAGACGGTCGGGGCGCCGTCCGCTCCGACGAGGTCGTAATGGATCGAGCGTCCGTTGAGCGGCAGCAGCATCGGGTGACCCTCCCTGCGCGATCGGATCGCTCAGCTTAGCCCGATTTCGGCCGGCGAAGCTCAGAATCAGGGGGCGATCTGCAGCAAATAGGGGGCGATGTCCTCGTCGATCAGGATGCGGACGAAATAGAGGATGAGGATGAGGATCACCGGCGAGATGTCGAGCCCGCCGAAATTGGGCAGCATGTTGCGGATCGGCCGCAGCAGCGGCTCGGTGACGCGATAGAGGAAATCGCCGATCAGCGCCACGGTGCGGTTGTAGCGGTTGACCACCCCGAAGGCGAGCAGCCAGCTCAGCACCGCCTGCGCGATCAAGAGCCAGATGTAGATCGAGATGATGGTGTTGATCAGCCAAAACAGGGCGCGCATCGGTGGGCCTATGGAAGGGCGCGATGCACGCGACGGTAGCGGCAGGCCGGGCGATCCGCAAGGCCGTCGGGAGCCGGGCGCGGCGCGCGGTTTGCCCTGGGATTCCGGGGCAAAGCAGCGCTTGGCCGGGGCGGGGCAGCGCTTGACAGCCCCCGCCCCGTTCCCCATATTCCGCCGCGCCCGCCCACCGGGCAGGCGGCCGCAAATCGGGCGAATCGGGGCTGTAGCTCAGCTGGGAGAGCGCCGCGTTCGCAATGCGGAGGTCAGGGGTTCGATCCCCCTCAGCTCCACCATTCCCGACCCCGAAACCCGGCCGCCGCGCGGACCGGACGGCCGCTCAGGCTGCTCCGCCCCCCCTCATCCCGCAACGGCAAGCCCGCTCGGCGTTTCGCGCCGGCGCGGATACGCGCTAGGCTCGCGCATCGTCTTTCGCCAGCGAGGTCAGCGATGGGCTTCACGGTCTTGCGCGGCGGGCGCGTGCTCGACATCGCCGCCGGCAGCGCGCCGCCGTCCGACATCCTGATCGAGGACGACACGATCCGCGAAGTGGGCCCGCCGGGCGCCCCGGCTCCGGACGGCGCGACGACGATCGATGCGTCGCGCCGGCTCGTCCATCCCGGCCTCGTCAACGCGCACACCCATTCGCACGGCAACCTGGCCAAGGGCATGGGCGACCGCTGGACGCTTGAACTGCTGCTCGCCGCGGCGCCATGGCTGAGCGGCCATCGCGGGCTCGACGACCTCAAGCTTTCGGCCCAGCTCGGCGCGGTCGAGATGATGCTCAAGGGCTGCACCGCCTGCTACGACCTGTTCTTCGAATGGCCCCTGCCGACGCGCGACGGGATGGCGGCGGTGGCCGGCGCCTATGCCGAGCTCGGCATGCGCGCGGTGATCGCGCCGATGGTCGCCGACCGCAGCTTCTACGAGGCGATCCCGGGCCTGGCCGAGGCGGTGCCGGAGGCGCTGCGCGAGCGGGTCGCGGCGCTGCGCCTGCCGCCCGGCGCGGCGACCCTGGAGGCGATCCGCGCCGCCTTTGCGGCATGGCCGGCGACGCACGACCTGGTGCGGCCGGCGGTGGCGCCGACCATCCCGCACCACTGCTCCGACGACTTCATCCTCGGCTGCGCCGCGGTGGCGCGCGATTTCGCGGTCGGGCTGCACAGCCACGTCGCCGAATCGAAGGTGCAGGCGGTCGCCAGCATCCGCCACTACGGCAAGACGCAGACCGCGCATCTCGATGCGCTCGGCGTGCTCGGGCCGCATTTCACGGTGGCGCACGGCGTGTGGCTCGACCCCGACGACATGGCGCGGCTCGGCGACCACGGCGCCTCGGTTGCGCACAACCCGGGCAGCAACATGCGGCTGGGCAGCGGGCTCGCCGACACGCGGGCGATGCTGGAGCGCCGGGTCAACCTGGCGATCGGCACCGACGGCGCGTCCTGCGCCGACAACCAGAACATGTACGAGGCGATGCGCCTCGCCTCGTTCGTCTCCAAGGTGCAGGGCCCCGAATGGCAGCGCTGGCTGACCACGCGCGAAGCGGCGCTGGCGGCGACCGAGGGCAGCGCCCGCGCGCTCGGCTTCGGCGAGCGGATCGGCCGCATCGCGCCCGGCTGGAAGGCCGATCTGGTGCTTCTCGACCTCGACCATCCGAACTGGCTGCCGTTCAACGACCCGGTCAACCAGCTCGTGCATTGCGAGGACGGCAGCGCGGTCGACAGCGTGATGATCGGCGGTCGGCTCGTCGTCGAGCGCGGCCGGCCGGTCGGGGTCGATCTGGCGCGGCTCGCCGGACAGGCGGAAGCGGCGCGCGAGCGGCTCGCCGCCGCCAATGCCGACAACCGGCGGCTCTATGCCGCGCTGGAGCCGGTGGTCGGCAGCCACTGCCCCGGTCTCGCCCGGCTGCCCTATCACGTCCACCGCTACGGCGCGCGCGCCGACTAGCGGGGTTACCCCGCCGTGCCGATCTCGCGCCACCAGCGCCAGGTGAGGGCCATCACCGCCAGGCCCTCGATGCCGCTGACGACCGTCGCCTGCGGCGCGCCGATCCAGTTGGCCATCAGCCCGATATTCATGAAGCCGACCAGCCCCGAGCCGATGCACAGCGACAGCACGCCGTAAAGCCGGCTGCGCATCTCCGGCGGCGCGGCGAGATAGATCAGCGTCGCCTGCATCACGCTGAACCCCGAATTGGCAAGACCCGTCGCCAGCAGCGCCGTGCCGGCGAGGAACGCCTCGGGCGCCAGCGCCACGGCCATCATCATCGCCAGATAGCTCAGCACCGCGCCGACAAAGAGCCGGGTGAAATGCCTCGGCCGCGCCAGCAGCGCGATCGCCGCCGCGCCGAAAAACGATCCCACCCCGGTCATGCTGGCGAGGATGCCGATGCCGCCCGGGGCGAGGTGCAGGCTGTCCTGCCCGAGCACCGGGATCATGCTGGTGAACGGCCAGCCGAAGACGTTGTAGGCCACGGTGATCACCAGCACCGCGACGAGCCGCTTGTCGCGGCGCGCCAGCAGCAGGCCCTCGACGATATGGGCGAACATCGCCCCCTTGACCAAAGGCGCGATGTTGTTGCGGTGCCCAATGCGTAGCGCCGCGACCACCGCCAGCGCATAGCAAGCGACGCTGATCGAGAAGGCGCCGGCGACGCCGAAACTCGACAGCACCAGCCCGCCGACCGTCGGCCCCAGCATCTGGCTGGCATTGTTGGCGCCGACGTCGATCGCCATCGCCGATCCCATGCGCTCGGGGCCGACGACCTCGCCGATCATCACCCGCCGCACCGGGTTGTCGGCGGCCCAGGCGATGCCGTTGCAGAAGGCGGCGAGCGCCAGATGCCAGACTTCGAGCCGCCCGGCATAGGCGAGCGCGGCGACGACGGTCGCGGTCGCCAGCATCGACAGGCTGACGGCGACCTGTGCCCGGCGCCGCTCGATGCGCTCGACAT
This sequence comes from Allostellaceae bacterium, assembly GCA_035507475.1. Lineage (GTDB taxonomy): Bacteria > Pseudomonadota > Alphaproteobacteria > ATCC43930 > CGMCC-115725 > DATARH01. Next base: position 4,152 of record DATJOB010000200.1, read on the forward strand.
AGGCGCCGATCAGCGGGCCGAACAGCACCATCGGCGCCATGCGCAACAACGTCATCAGCGCCACTTCGAAGGCCGACCCGGTGCGCTGATAGACGAAGAGCCCGACGACCAGCATCTCCAGCCAGCGCACCGCGAAGACGACGAGGCCGATCAGCCACAGCCGGCGGAAGTCGGCGATCGCGAACATCCCGGCGCGGCGGCGGATCGGCGGCGCGACGGGGACCAGCGCGGCCGGCGGCGGACCGGTCGCGGCCTGCTCGGAAGAAGGCATGGACTCGCAGCGTCTACAAGGCGTTCCCGCGCACGGCCGGTTGTTGGCCCGGCCTCGCGTTCTGTAGTCTACACGCTCGCGGGCCGGCGCGGTCTGCCATTAGCGGGAGGCTGCGGCGATGGATTTGAGGCTCACCGGCAAGCGCGCGCTCGTCACCGGCGGCACCCGCGGCATCGGCCGCGCGATCGTCGACCTGCTGGCCGAGGAAGGCTGCCGCCTCGCGCTCTGCGCGCGCAGCGCCGGGCCGGTCGCGGATACCGTCGCCGCGCTCGAGGCGAAGGGCGTCACGGCGCACGGCGCCGCGCTCGACGTCGCCGATCTCGCCGCGCTGCGCCGCTGGGTGGCCGCTTCGGCCGAAGCGCTCGGCGGCATCGACATCTTCGTCGCCAATGTCAGCGCCCTGGCGATGGGCATGGACGAGGATTCCTGGCGCCGCGGCTTCGAGATCGACGTGATGGCGACGGTGTTCGGCTGCGAGGCGGCGCTGCCGTTTCTCGAAGCGTCGGGCGCCGGCGCAATCGTCGTCGTCGGCAGCACCGCGATGGCCGAGATCTTCGCGCCCAACCGCTCGTACTCGGCGGTCAAGGCGACGCTCGTCCCCTATGTCAAGGGGCTGGCGCGCAACCTCGCGGCCAAGGGGGTGCGGGCCAACCTGGTGTCGCCGGGCAACGTCTATTTCAAAGGCGGGGTGTGGAACACGGTCGAGGAGCGCAACCCCGAGATGTTCAAGGCGACGCTGGCGCGCAACCCGACCGGCCGGATGGGGACGCCGCAGGAGGTGGCCGATGCCGTCGTCTTCCTCGCCAGCCCGCGCGCCGGCTTTATCACCGGCACCAACCTGATCATCGACGGGGCGCTGACCCAGCGCGTGCAGTACTGAGCGCCGGTAGCGTCGCCGCCGTTGCGATCACCGCGACGAGGCTCAGCGCGACCGCGGCGAAGGCCGCAGCCGGGGCGCCGCTCGCATCCCAGATCGCGCCGCCGAGCGGCGGCACCAGGCACGAGACGCCGTAGCCGATCGCGAACATCGCCGCCGAGATGCGGTGCACGTCGCCCGCCGGCGCGAGCAGCGGCGGCAGCGCCAGCGACAGGATCAGCTGCATGCCGCAGCAGAAGCCGAGGAGGCCGGCCGCCGCGACCAGCCCGAGCGCTGTCGGCGGCGCGGCGATAAAGGCGGCAAGCCCGGCGAGCGCGCCGAGCGGCGACACCAGGAAGACGAGGCGATTGCCGGTCAACTGCCGGGCAAAGGCGAGGATCACCAGCGAGGCGGGAAGCTGGCCGATATTGATCGCGCCGAGGCATGGCCCGACCAGCGCCGGCGCGCCGATCGCGTGCAGGTAGTCGGGGATGAAGGTGTTGGCGCAGAAATAAGCGCCCCCGGTGCCGCCGAGCAGCAGGCCGAGCTGCCACGGCGCGGCGCGGCGCCAGTCCGGCCACCAGCGCGCTGGCGCCGCGTCCTCGGCTGGCGCCGGACGCGACGGCGTCGCGGCCAGCAGCAGCGCGGTCAGCGCCGCCGGCGCCGACCACGCCGCGAGGCTCAGGCCCCAGCTCCCCCCGACCCAGGGCAGCACCAGCGGCAGCGTCGCCGCCGGCGGCAGCGCCTCGCCGATCAGCAGGCCGTTGGCGTAGATCGCGGTCGCAAAGCCCGGGCGGTCGGCGAACCAGCTGCCGACCAGCGAGGGCAGCGTCGGCTGCATCAGCGCGACGCCGCCGCCCATCGCGAACGTCATCGCGAACAGCACCGCGGCGGAGGCGCCGATGCCGCGCGCCGCGCCGGCCGCGGCGACGATCGCCAGCCCGAGGAGACAGGCGCGACGGGCGCCGAGCCGGGCGACGGTCAGCGACCCCGGCACCGCGCCGGCCGCGAGCAGCAGCACCGGCAGGGCGGAAAGCGCGCCGACCGCCTTCTCGCTGAGCGCCAGATCGCGGTGGATCAACGGCAGCACCGGCGGCACGGCGAGCACCGTCAGCCGCAGCTGCACGCCGATCAGCCATAACAGCAGCAGGCGCCAGGCCGCCATTGGCGCCGGCCGTTCAGGCGGCGCGGGCCGGGCTCGCGCTCGCCGGGGCTTTTGCCGCCGCGCTGCCGGATGCGCCGAACGCCGCGCTCGCCGGCAGCAGCACCCGTGCGGTGGTGCCGGTGGCGACCCGGCTGTCGAGCGTCAGCTCGCCGCCATGCTGGCGCACCAGGGCGCGCGCCAGCGACAGGCCGAGGCCGGTGCCCTGGGCGCGTTGCGCCGCGCCCGCGGCCGCACGGCCGAACGGTTCGAAGGCGACGCGCAGATCCTCGGCCGACATGCCGATGCCGGTATCGGCGACCTCGATCGCGACCCCGCCGTCGTCGCGCGCGACAAAGCCGAGATCGACCCGACCGCCCGGCGGCGTGTACTTGATCGCGTTCGACAACAGGTTGACCAGCACCTGCTTCATCGCCCGCGGATCGACGTTGAGGTCGGGGCAGCCGGCGAGGCCGCTCGTCCCGATCGCGATCGCGCGGCGATCGGCGAGAAGCTGCACCAGATCGAGCGCCGAGCGGGCAAGCGCCGCGGCCGAGAGGCGGATCGGCGCGATGTCGATCTTGCCGGCTTCGATCCGCGCGTTGTCGAGCAGGTCGTTGATCAGCGACAGCAGATGCGTGCCGGCGTCGTGGATGAGCCCGATATAGTCGCGATAGCGCGGGTTCGCCAGCGGGCCGAAGATCTCGTGGCGGATCGTCTCGGCAAAGCCGAGGATCGCGTTGAGCGGGGTGCGCAGCTCGTGCGTCACCTGGGCGAAGAATTGCGATTGCGCGCGGCTGCGCTCGTCGTTGGCGTCGGCGGTCGAGGCCGCGGCCGCGAGCTGGTCGCGCAGCGCCCGCTCGGTGTCGGCGCGACGCGCGCTGTCGCGCCGGGCGGCGCGCAGCCGGTGGCCGAGCACCGCGACGAGGCCGATGAGGCCGAGGATCGCGGCCGCCGCCGCCGCGCCGAGCGGCCGCAGATCGCGGGGCGCCGTGGCCGCGGTATCGCCGGCGAAGACCAGGGCACCGTCGGCGCGCAGCGCAAAGCCGCGGACGGAAGAGGGGTCGAGCACGGCCAGCGCGATGCCCTGTGGCGCGCCGTCGGCAGCGGACCAGCCGCGCACCAGGCCGACGAGCGGCGTGCCGTCGGCGTCCGCCACTGGCTGCGTCACCACGAGCGGCGCCTCCGGTCGGTGCGCGGCCGCGCCCGCCGCCGCCTGGCCGAGCGCCGCGAGAACGCTGTCGCCGGCGCCGCCCCGGCTGCGCAGCAGCAGCATCCCGGTCGCGTCGTAGAGCGCGGCGGCGCGGAGGCCCGGCGCCAGCGACGGCATCCGGTCGAGCCAGCGCTGCACCGCGGCGTCGCCCGAGGTCGCACCCAGCGCGGCGAGCTGATCGAGGAGGCGGCGGTCGCGGTCGAGCTCCGTTTCGGCGCCGGCAACCGCGGCGGCGTGCAAGGCGTCGCCGCGCAGCGCCGCGATGCGGCTTTCGCCGAGGCCGAGCGCGGCGGTCGCGACGATGCCGCCGAGGGCGAGCGCGCTCAGCGCCGCCACCGGCCAAGTGTCGCGGACGAAACGCAGCGCGCGGCGGGTACCCGCCAGAAACATCGACATCGAGGGTTGATCCGGCCTTGGGCGGCTCTTTGCCCGGCTTTAAATCGATGATTAAGGTTAATTTTAGGTTTAAGGGCCGGGATTGACCTTGATGCAGGCGTAGACGACGTTGTCGTCGTTGACCTTGCCCAGCACCGGCTGGCGTTCGAATTGCGCGCAGTACCGGCGCGCCGCCGGCAGCGTCTCGGCGATATCGCCGGCGTAGCTGACCGCGACCCAGTCGACGCCGCCCCTGAGCGCCACGTCATGGTGCGGAATGCAGCCGGCGACGAGCGTGGCGATCGCCGCGGCTCCGAACGGGTGCCCCCTCCGCCTCGTCATGTGCTCCTCCGGCCGCCGCGCCCCGGCGAGCTTGGCTACTGCGCCGCACGCTGTCGACCCCCTCGACGGCTGGCGGGGTCTTTACCCGCCCCGCGCTTCGCGCCCGGGGCTTTCGCGCTTCCGCGCGGTTGCCTAAGATCGCCGCGTCGCACCCCCGGAGGTCGCACCGTGGCTATTCGCACCCCTTATTTGATGTTTATCGGCGATGCGCCGGATCAGCTCGCGGCGAAGACCGCCGACGGCGTCGCCTTCTGGCGCCGCGACGTCTGTCTCGGCCAGCTGCGCCTGCCCGGCTGCAAGGCCGATCTGCACCTGCCCGACATGACGATCGAGGAGGCGGCGAAGGCCGGCGTCAAGACGGTGATCGTCGGCACCACCAATCGCGGCGGCGTGCTCGGCGCGGGCTGGGAGCCGCTCCTGGTGCAGGCGCTCGAGCTCGGCATGGACCTCGCCAGCGGGCTGCACCACAAGCTCTCCGACATCCCGGTGCTGCGCGACACCGCGGCGCGCTGCGGCCGCGAGATCGCCGACGTGCGCCATCCGACCCGCGAGTTCCACGTCGCCAACGGCGTCAGGCGCGCGGGCAAGCGGCTGCTCACCGTCGGCACCGACTGCTCGATCGGCAAGATGTTCACCGCGCTCGCCATCGACAAGGAGCTGCGCGAGCGCGGCCGCAAATCCGATTTCCGCGCCACCGGGCAGACCGGCATCCTGATCGCCGGCGACGGCGTCTCGATCGACGCGGTGGTGTCCGATTTCGTCTCCGGTGCGGTCGAGTGGCTGTGCCCGGAGAACGATCCCGACCATTGGGACGTGATCGAGGGGCAGGGCTCGCTGTTCCACGCCTCCTATGCCGGCGTCACGCTCGGCCTCATCCACGGTGCCCAGCCCGACGCGCTCGTCATGTGCCATGAGCCGACGCGCCCGCATATGCGCGGCCTGCCGACCTACAAGCTGCCCGACCTGCAGTTGTGCATCGACCGCAACCTCGAGGCGGCGCAGCTGACCAACCCGGCGGTGAGCTGCGTCGGGCTCAGCATCAACACCGCAGCGATGGAGCCGGCCGCGGCGCGCGATTACCTGCGCCAGACCGAGGACCGGCTGGGCCTGCCATGCATCGATCCGGTGCGCACCGGGGTCGGGCGCATCGTCGACAACCTGCCGGGCTGAACCGCATGGCGCCGTCGCCGCAGCGGCTCACCGTCAGCCGCCGCAGCTGGAAGCTCGCCCAGCCCTTCGCGATCTCGCGGGGCAGCCGGACCGAGGCCGAGGTCGTCGTCGCCGAGCTGTTCGACGGCGAATGGCGCGGCCGCGGCGAGTGCGTGCCCTATCCGCGCTACGGCGAAAGCGTCGACAGCGTGGCGGCCGCGCTCGAGGCGATGAAGGGCGCGGTGTTCTCGGGGCTCGACCGCGACGCGCTGCAGCACGCGATGCCCCCCGGCGCGGCGCGCAACGCGCTCGACTGCGCGTTCTGGGACATCGAGGCGAAACGCGCCGGCCAGCGCGCCGCCGCGCTTGCCGGGCTCGGCACGCTGCAGCCGGTGGTCACCGCCTATACGCTGTCGCTCGACACGCCCGAACGGATGGGCGCGGCCGCCGCGGCCGAGCGTCGCCGGCCGCTGCTCAAGCTCAAGCTGACCGGCGACGGCGATCTCGAACGGGTCGCCGCGGTGCGCGACAACGCGCCGGCGGCGCGGCTCATCGTCGACGCCAACGAGGGCTGGACCGCGCGCCACTTCGCCGAGCTCTCGCCGGCGCTGGCGCGGCTCGGCGTCGAGCTGATCGAGCAGCCGCTGCCGGCGGCGGACGACGGCGCGCTCGCCGAGCTGCCGCATCCGGTGCCGGTCTGCGCCGACGAGGCCTGCCACATCGCGGCCGATCTCGACCGGCTCGCCGGCCGCTACGACGCGGTCAACATCAAGCTCGACAAGACCGGCGGGTTGACCGAGGCGCTGGCGCTCGCCCAGGCGGCGCGCGAGCGCGGCTTCGCGATCATGGTCGGCTGCATGATCGGCACCTCGCTGGCGATGGCGCCGGCGATGCTGGTGGCGCAGGGAGCGCACTTCGTCGATCTCGACGCGCCGCTGCTGCTCGCCGCCGACCGCGTGCCCGGCCTGCGCTACGACGGCAGCACGGTCTACCCGCCGGACCCCAATCTGTGGGGCTGAGCGAGCCGCTCTACGCGCCGCACGGCCTCGACGAAGGGATCGCGGCGCTCGCCGGCGAGCCGGTCTTTGCCGCCATCCTCGAACGCGCCGGCGCGCCGCGCTTCCGGCGGCGCCGCAACGGGTTCGAGACGCTCCTCCACATCATCCTCGAACAGCAGGTGTCGATCGATGCCGCGGCGGCCATGTTCCGGCGGCTCAACGAGGAGTGCCGGCCGCTGTCGCCGGCGGGTTTCCTCAGGCTCGACGACGCGACGCTGCGGCGCTGCGGCTTCAGCCGGCAGAAGGCCGCCTATGGGCGCGGCCTCGCCGCGGCGGTCGCCGGCGGCACGCTCGACTTCGCCCGCCTGGCGGCGACCCCGGACGAGGCGGCGCTCGCCGCCCTCGTCGCGCTCAAGGGCATCGGCCGGTGGAGCGCGGAGATCTACCTGATCTTCGCGCTCGGCCGCGCCGATGTCTGGCCGGCCGCCGATCTCGGGCTGCAATTCGGGGTTGCCGCCGAGCTCGGCCTCGGGACGCGGCTTGGCGAGCGCGAGCTGCGCGCGCTCGGCGAGCGCTGGCGGCCGTGGCGCTCGGTCGCCGCCTGCCTGTTCTGGCAATCCTATCTGCACGCGCGCCGCCGTGCGGCGCCGGTGCTGCCGGCCGCGCTTTACGCCTGAACCGCCCCGCCAGGGCGCGGCGCCGCCGGGCTCGCAGCGCGGGCGAGGACTTACGATTTCGGCAGGGTGATGACTTGGCCGGGATAGATCAGGTTGGGGTCGCGGATATGCTCGCGGTTGGCCCCGAAGATCACCGTGTAGTGCAGTCCGTTGCCATAGGCCTGGCGGGCGATCACCCAGAGCGAGTTGCCGGGCTGCACGGTGTAGCGCTCGGTCGCACCCGGCGCGCCCGGCGTCTCGAAAGCCTGCGCGACGCGCTGCGCCACCGCGCCGTCGGGCGCCATCTGGTCGACGCGCAGCTCGACCTTGCCGCCCGCTGCCGGGTGCGCCGCGACCGCCGACCATTTGCCGTCGGCATCGGCCGTCGCGCTGCCGAGCGGCTGGTTGTCGGCATAGAGGCGCAGCGTCGCCCCCGGGCTCGCATGGCCCGACAGCATCAGCTCGCCCTTGTCGTTGTATTCCGCGGTGTCGAGCGAGAGCGCCCCGGCGCGCGCATTGGGCGTCTGCAGCGCCTGCGCCGGCGCATTGGCGTCCCCCGGCAGCAGCACGGCGACGGTGCCGGGGCTCGACCCGGACGGGTTGGGTGACGCGACGGCGAGCGCCACGCTGTCGCTCGACTTGATCGTCGCGCCGCTCGCCGGGTCGGTCGCCTCGAGGGTCAGCTGGCGCTCGCCGGCAGCCATCGGCGCGCCCGGCACCAGCACCCATTCGCCGCGCGCGTCCGCGGTGACCTCGCCGAGCGGCTTGTCGCCGTCGAGCACCCGCACCGTGGCGCCCGGGGCGGCGCGGCCGGCGATCACCGCATGCCCGCCAGGGTCGACCTTGACGATGTCGAAGCTCGGCGCGACCGGAGCCGGCGGCGGGGCGGGGGCGGCGGCCGGCGGCGGCAGCGCGGCTTGCGGGGCCGGCGGAGCGGGAGCGGCCGGCATCGGCCGCGGCGCCGGCGCCCCGCCGAGCATCCACCACACGAGCGCCGCGACGACGATCGCCGCCGCCCCGCCGCCCAGCCCGATCCATGTCCGTTGCACCGACCGCCCCCCGACTTGCGGCTGCGACGAAATTCTAGGTCCGCCCCGGACGGCTTGCAATCGCCGGCTGTTCGGAGGAAGACGGGGCCCGAAGCGAGCGGAGCGCGCGTGCAGCGGATCGAACGCCTTTGCGTCTATTGCGGCTCGTCGCCGGGCAGCGACGCACGCTATCAGGCGGCCGCGGACGCGCTCGGCGCGGGGCTCGCGGCGCGCGGCATCGAGGTCGTTTACGGCGGCGGTCGCAACGGGTTGATGGGTCGTGTCGCCGATGCGGCCCTTGCCGGCGGCGGCCGGGTCACCGGGGTCATTCCGGTCCATCTGCAGCACCGCGAGGTCGCGCATGCCGGCCTCAGCGAGCTCGTCGTCGTCGCCGACATGCATACCCGCAAGCGCGTGATGAGCGAGCGCGCCGATGCCTTCGCGGTGCTGCCGGGCGGCGTCGGGACGCTCGACGAGACGATCGAGATCCTGTCGTGGCGGCAGCTCGGCCTCCACCAGAAGCCGATCTTCATCGTCGACATCGCGGGCTACTGGTCGCCGCTCGCCGCGCTGTTCGACCATATCGTCGGCTCGCGCTTCGCGGCGCGGCTGGTCCCCGACCTGGTGCGATTTCTGCCCGACATTCCGGCGCTTCTCGCCGCGCTGCCCGGCGTCGCGACAGGCGGCGCGCACTAATCCACGGAAGCTGTGGATAAGGTTGTGGGGAAGGGCATGGCGTGGCGCGTCTTGCCGAAGGAAGCTTGGCGCCGGGCAAGTTTGCCTAATATTTGGGCAGGAACTCTCATCTTATTGATTCACATCAACCCCGCGGCCGAGCGGCGTCATGTGACTGTAAACGCCCCGTAAACTGCCCCGGTACCGTTTGCATACCGGACAAATTGTCCGGGTTCGGGCCGGCCGGGCGCGATCTGTTAATAACTCCCTGCCCGGCGCCGCGCACGCCATGGGCTCGGCTTGCCTCGCCGCCATCGGCTCACTATCGTGCCGCGCTTCGAACCCGCCACCCCATAACCCGCCGCCGGCCGGTGCTGCCCCGCAAGGATGACGCGATGCCCAAAATCAAGGTGAAGAACCCGATCGTCGAACTCGATGGCGACGAGATGACGCGGATCATCTGGAGCTTCATCAAGAACAAGCTGATCCTGCCCTATCTCGACGTCGAGCTGAAATATTACGACCTCGGCATCGAGAGCCGCGACGCGACCGACGACCGGATCACGGTCGACGCGGCGAACGCGATCAAGCAATACGGCGTCGGCGTCAAATGCGCCGGGATCACCCCCGACCAGGGGCGCATGACCGAGTTCAACCTGAAGCGCATGTACCGCTCGCCGAACGGCACGCTGCGCAACATCATCGGCGGCACGATCTTCCGCGAGCCGATCATCTGCAAGAACGTGCCGCGGCTGGTGCCGAGCTGGACGCAGCCGATCGTCATCGGCCGCCATGCCTATGGCGACCAGTACGCGGCGACCGATTTCGTGGTCGAGGGCGCCGGCGAGCTGACCATGGTGTTCAAGCCGGCGGGCGGCGGCGAGCCGGTCGTGCGCAAGGTGTTCGACTTCAAGGGCCCCGGCGTCGCGATGGGGATGCACAACCTCGACGATTCGATCAGAGGTTTCGCGCAATCCTGCTTCAACTTCGCGCTGCAGCGCGGCTGGCCGCTTTTCCTGTCGACCAAGGACACGATCCTGAAGGCCTATGACGGGCGCTTCCGCGACATCTTCCAGGCGGTCTACCAGAGCGAGTTCGAGGGCAAGTTCAAGGAGAAGAACCTGACCTACGAGCACCGCCTGATCGACGACATGGTCGCGCTGGCGCTCAAGTGGAACGGCGGTTTCGTCTGGGCCTGCAAGAACTACGACGGCGACGTGCAGTCTGACTCGCTGGCGCAGGGCTTCGGCTCGTTGGGGATGATGACCTCGGTGCTGCTGACCCCCGACGGCAAGACCGTCGAGGCCGAGGCGGCGCACGGCACCGTCACCCGCCACTACCGGCAGCACCAGCAGGGCAAGGAGACCTCGACCAACCCGATCGCCTCGATCTTCGCCTGGACCCGCGGTCTGCGCTATCGCGGCACCTTCGACGGCACGCCCGATGTCGTCAAATTCGCCGAGGCGCTCGAGAAGGTCTGCGTCGCGACGGTCGAGGGCGGCGACATGACGCGCGACCTGGCGACCCTGATCCGCGCGGACCACCCCTGGCTCACCACCAACCAGTTCCTCGACAAGCTCGACGGCAACCTGCAGAGGGCGATGCAGTAGCCGCTGCCGTCGTTCGAGGGCATCGCGATCGGGTGCCCCGACACGACGAATTTCTTGGTTGCCCCGCACATGCGGTAGGATGGCGGCATCACCTCTAGGGAGGCCGCCGGATGAAGCGGCTGTTGATCGCTGTCTTCGTCGCGCTGCCGCTGCTGGCCGGGAGCGCCAGGGCGGCCGACATGGTGCCCGCCCCGGACGGCGCCATGCCGATGAGCGACATGGCATTCGCCCGCATCGAGGCCGAGATCGTCGCGGACGCGCGGGCGGCTCCGGCAATCCCCGAAGCCGTCGTCCGCGAGTGGCGCTCGTTCGACCGCGACGGATCGGCGCTCGGCGTGCTCGGCGACCTCGGCTGGATCGCGCTCGCCGCGATCGTCGCGCTGCTCGCCGAGAGGGGCACGGTGCGGCGGCTCGGCCGCCGCCCGCGCCGCCGGATCGAGGCGCGGGAAACCGGCCCGACCATCACCGACATGGCCGCGCTCCTGTTGTGCGACCTGGCCGGGCTGGCGGTGTTCGTCCTGGTGTTCACCGCCGCCCGGCGGCACGCGCTGCCGCGGCTCGGCGTCACCGACGCCTTCGCCATGCTGGCGATGGCCGTGTTGCTGCGCTGGCGCGTCTTCGCGCTGGTGCTGCGCGCGATCCTGCGCCCGAGAGACGCCATCGCGCGGCTTATCGAGGTCGACGACACCGAGGCGCGACGACTTTATCGCTTCGTCTCGCTGGTCGTGTTGGCGATCGTGGCGATCGTCGGGTTCGGCCGCTACGGCCTGATGGACGAGGATAGCGGCGCCGCGCATGTCGTCAGCCTGTCCACCGCGTTTCTCGTCTTCGGCCTCTATGCCCTGATCGTGCTGCGCTCGCGCGCGGCGATGGAAGCGCTGATCCGCGGGCGGCGCACCTCGGGGATCATGGCGAAGGCGCGCTCGGCGATCGCCAGCGTCTGGGTCGCGCTCGCGCTCGGGCTCTTCGGCTGTCTCATGGTGGTCTACGTCGCCGGTCTGTCGCTCGACCTGCTGTCCTATTACTACGCGATCACCCAGACGCTCGGCATCCTCTTCGTGCTGATCGTCCTCGACCGCCTGACCGAGCGCGTCTGGCACGACGACGCCGCGATAACGCTCGCCGGGAATGTCGGCGTGGAGGCGCTGCAGGCCCGCACCACGCATCACATCGTGCGGGCGATCGGGTTGGTGGTTGCGGTCTGGGCATTGGCCTCGATCTGGATCGACGCCATCGATACCGGGCCGGCGATGGCGGCGATGGCGATGCGCTCGTCGAGCGCGGCGCTCGGCACGCTGCTCGCCGCCTTTATCGCCTGGGAGCTGATCCGCCTGGCGATCGATCGCCACTTGGTCGGGGAGAGCCGCGTCGCCGGGGCGCCCGGCATCGATGACGACGACGCGGCGGCGCCGGCCTCGCGGCTGCAGACCGTGTTGCCGCTGCTGCGCGCCGCGTTTGCGGTGGTGATCGGCGTGCTCGCCGCGCTGATCGTGCTGTCGCGGCTCGGCGTCGACACCGCGCCGCTGATCGCCGGCGCCGGCGTCTTCGGCCTGGCGCTGTCGTTCGGCTCGCAGTCGCTGGTGCGCGACATCATTTCCGGGCTCTTCTACATGTGGGACGACGCCTTCCGGGTCGGCGAATACATCGACACCGGGCGGCTCAGGGGCACGGTCGAGACGATCGGCATCCGCTCGGTCAAGCTGCGCCACCAGAACGGGCCGCTGCACACGATCCCCTATGGCCAGCTCGGCGCGGTCAGCAATCTCAGCCGCGATTTCGCGACGATTAAATTCAACCTGCGCTTCGAGCCGGGGACCGATATCGAGCTGGTGCGCAAGACCGCGAAGCAGATCGGCATCGACGCGCAGGCCGAGCCCGAGATCGCCGCCGAGGTGATGCTGCCGCTCAAGCTGCAGGGGATCGCCGAGGTCGCCGACAACGCCCTCGTCCTGCGCTTCAAGTTCACCGCGCGGCCGGTCAAGCCGACCTGGGTGCAGCGCGAATACCTCAAGCGCATCTACAAGGTGTTCGGCGAAAAGGGCATCGCCTTCGCGTCCGGCGCGACGCTGCTGCTGCAGCAGCACGTGCCGGCGGCGCCGCCTGACGATGCCGGCGAGGCCGCGGTGGCCGGTGCCGCCGCCGCGACCGCGGTCAGCCTCGCCGAGGCCGCGGCGATCCCCAGCGCCGCCGGGTGATCCGGGCGTCGTGATCCGGGCGTCACCGCGCGACGTCGCCGTAAGCGTCAACTCCTATCCCCCTGCCTCCGCGGGGTGACGACGCGAGCGCGATGGGTCTACTCTCCGCGGCAAAGATGGCCCGAGGGAGCAAGACCGATGCGGATTGGCGTGTTCTATTTCCCGGTCGATTACGGCATCGACATCGCCGAGCTGGCGCGCGAGCTCGAGGCGCGCGGCTTCGCCTCGCTCTATGTGCCCGAGCACACGCACATCCCGACCAGCCGGCGCACCCCGTTCTTCGCCGGCGGCGAATTGCCGAAGCGCTACGCGCATACCCACGACCCCTTCGTCGCGCTGTCCTTCGCCGCGGCGGTGACGCAAAAGCTGGTGCTCGGCACCGGCATCTGCCTCGTGCCGGAGCGCGACCCGATCGTCACCGCAAAATCCGTCGCCAGCCTCGACCTGCTCTCGAACGGCCGCTTTGTCTTCGGCATCGGCGGCGGCTGGAACGTCGAGGAGATGGAGAACCACGGCGCGCGCTACGAAACCCGCTTCAAGCTGATGCGCGAGCGGATCCTCGCGATGAAGGCGATCTGGAGCGAGGACGAGGCCGCGTTCCACGGCGAGATGGTCGATTTCGACCCGATCTGGTCCTACCCGAAGCCGAAGCAGAAGCCGAACCCGCCGATCCTGCTCGGCGGCGAATCCGACTACACGCTGCGCCGGGTCGTCGAATATTGCGACGGCTGGTTCCCGCGCCCGCAGCGCGACTGGGACATCCGCCACGAGCGCGACCGGCTGCGCCGCATCGCCGACCGCCACGGGCGCGACTTCGCCGAGCTCTTCATCTCGGTGTTCCGCGCGCCGCGCGACGCCGCCGCGCTCGCCGACTACCGCGCGGCCGGCATCCAGGAGGCGGTGCTCGAAATACCCGATCGCGGCCGCGACGAGATCCTCAAGGTGCTCGACGGCTACGCGCCGCTGCTGCAATAGCGCCGCTGCTGCAACAGCGCCGCGCAGGGCGCGCCGCGTCGTCATTCCCGCGCAAGCGGGAAGTTTGTTCCGGCAAGGACCGAGGGGAGAAAAGCCGATGCGCGTCAGCATCCTCGACGATTATCAAGGCGTCGCGCTCGCGATGGCCGACTGGGCGCCGCTGCGCGCCCGCGGCATCGAGATCGCGGTCGAGCGTTTCCCGTTTTCCGACGAGGACGCCGCGGTGCGCGCGCTCGCCGACAGCGAGATCGTCTGCGCGATGCGCGAGCGCACGGCGTTCCCGAAATCGCTGCTCGACCGGCTGCCGAAACTGAAGCTGCTGATCACCACCGGCATGCGCAACGCGTCGTTCGACATGGCGGCGCTGAGGGCAAAGGGCGTCACCGTATGCGGCACCGGGGGGCCTGCCAGCGCCCCGGGCGGCGGCGGCAACGAAGACACCGCCGAGCTCGCCTGGGGGCTCATCCTCGGCGCGATGCGCCGCATCGCCGAGGACCACGCCTTTATGCGCCAGGGCGGCTGGCAGACGCGGATCGGCCATCGTGTCGCCGGTAAGACGCTGGGCCTGCTCGGGCTCGGCCGCCTCGGCAGCGCGGTGGCGCGGGTCGGCCTCGCCTTCAACATGACCGCGATCGCCTGGAGCCAGAACCTGACCGACGCAAACGCCGCGGCGCAGGGCGTCGAGCGGGTCGAGAAGGACGAGCTGTTCCGCCGCGCCGACATCCTCTCGGTACATCTCGTGCTGAGCCCGCGCAGCCGCGGCCTCGTCGGGGCGCGCGAGATCGCGCTGATGAAGCCCAGCGCGGTGCTGGTCAACACCTCGCGCGGACCGATCTGCGACACCGGCGCGGTGATCGCGGCGCTCACGGAAGGCCGGCTCGCCTATGCCGGGTTCGATGTCTACGACAAGGAGCCGCTGCCGCTCGACCACCCGCTGCGCCGCGCGCCCAATGTGATCCTGACGCCGCATATCGGCTATGTGACCGACGAGAACTACCGCGCGAGCTATCCGCAGATCGTCGAGAACATCCTCGGCTTTCTCGACGGCAGCCCGCGCCGGGTCATCGAATGACCGGCGCCGCGCCGATCCCGGGCGGCGTGACGATCCGCCCGTCGCGCGACGACGACGTCCCGGCGATCGCGCGGGTCTACGGCCATCACGTGCTGCACGGCGTCGCCTCGTTCGAGGAGGCGCCGCCATCGGCGCAGGAGATGGCGCGGCGGCGGGCCGAACTGCTGGCGCGCGGGTTCCCCTATCTGGTGGCCGAACGGGCCGGGCGCGTGCTCGGCTATTGCTATGCCGGTTTCTACCGCGCCCGCCCCGGCTACCGCTTCACCGTCGAGGATTCGATCTATATCGACGCGGCGGAGACCGGGCGCGGCATCGGCCGCGCGCTGCTGTCGCAGGTGATCGAGCGCACCGCCGCGCTCGGCTACCGGCAGATGATCGCGGTGATCGGCGGCAGCGACACGGTCGGTTCGATCCGGCTGCACGCGGCGCTCGGCTTTACGCAGATCGGCGTGTTCCCGGCGATCGGCTTCAAGTTCGGGCGCTGGATCGATTCGGTCTATATGCAGCGCGCGCTGGGGCCCGGCGCGACGACCCTGCCGCCCGAGGGAGCATGAGCATGAGCGAGGCCTTTGCCGCCGCCGATTCGATCGCCGGCTACCACGCGCACATCTATTACGACCCGGCGGCGACGCGCGACCGGGCGGCGCGGCTGCGCGACGGCATCGCCGTCGCATTTCCCGCGGCACGGCTCGGCAGCTGGCACGACGCGCCGGTCGGGCCGCATACCGCGGCGATGTACCAGGTGGCGTTCGCCGCCGAGGATTTCGCACGCTTCGTGCCGTGGCTGATGCTCAATCGCGACGGGCTCGACGTGCTGGTGCACCCGCTCGCCGGCAATGCCCTCGACGACCACACGCGCTACGCGATGTGGCTCGGCGACCGGCTGCCGTTGAAGCTCGAGGTGCTGCGGCGGGTCGACGGTTGACCCGAATCGCGGCCGGCCGGGAACCTTTTGCCGCGCGAAACCGTAAATGGATCGAGTCGACGGCGCGTCCCCGACAAGCTAGACGCGCCGTTGCCCGAGATCGCTGACGCCGAACCCCGTCGCGGGGAAGCCTGCAGTGCGCCTACCAGGTGCGCTGCGGGCCGCAATCGACGTGGACGAAATCCGATTCCGGATAATAGCCGACGCCGCCGAGACGGCATTGCTGCGCCAGGCTCAGCGCCGCGCGGTGCACCTGGCTGAGGCTGCGCTGCTCGCAGCGCATGTCCACCGCCATGCCGTACATATGGTAGCTGTTGGCGGCGACACCGGCCTCGTGCAGCCACAGGCGGTGATTGGTCTCCGGCGAGCGATAGCCGCAAACCACTTGAATCGGCTCACGAATCTCAAGGTGGTCACGCAGCCGGCTAAGCACGTCGAGGACGCCGGCATTCATCGGCCGCACCTCGTCCGAGTGGTGGTCGCGCAGGATGAAGTTGATGTCGCGCACCACCTCGCGGATGTAATGGCCGTCCGCCCAGTACACCTCGCGCAGGCTCTCGCCGGTGTGGATGTTGTAGAGGGCGATCGATCGTGGAGCGAAGGAGATCGCCGGAGCTGGTCTGATGAAGGCAACGCCCGTAGCGACCGCGGCGACGCCGAGGACCCGGCGCCGACTCAGAATCGATGACGACAAGGCACTAAACTCCCCCGACAAGCTGGGGACGGCTTAGCACCTGAAACGCGATGAAACAACCCTTGAGATGCAGAAAACGCGGGTCAGGCAGGCATTTTCTACCTGCCGGCGAGTCGAAAAACCGCCCGCTCAGCCGCCGCGTTGGTTGCCCACGCCGCGCGCCGCGAGCGGCGGCTGCGGGGCGTGGACGAGGTGTTGCGCGACGTCGTTGTCGCGCTGGTAGACGTCGCGCCGGAAGTCGACCCCGCCGCCTGGATCGGCAAACGCTGTCTGGTAGACGACAAAGACCGGGATCGCCTGCGGCAGCATGTGCCGGTTGGTGACCCCGGTATCGATCGCCTTGCTGATGTCCTGTTCGGGGATGCCCATCAGCAGCGAGGCGAGCTGGCGCGGGTTCTGCACGCGCACGCAGCCGTGGCTGAGCCGGCGGTTGGCGAGCGCGAAATAGGACCGCAGCGGCGTGTCGTGCAGGTAGACGTCGAACTTGTTCGGCATCTCGAACTTGAGCCGGCCGAGCGCGCTGTAGGGCCCCGCCTCCTGCAGGATCGAGCCGTTCTCGCGCATCGTCATATGGTGCTTGGCGAGATAGCCGGGGTCGGCCTCGACCAGCGGCATGATCTCCTTCTGGGCGATCCCGTAAGGGATGTACCAGGGCGGGTTATAGAGGACGCTGACGACGCTCGCCTCGAATTCCGGGGTCTGCTTGTCGGTCTCGCCGACGACGACGCGGGTGGTGAAGATCGGCTGTCCGTCGCGGAACAGTTCGAGCTGCGCGTTCGCGGTGTTGACCCATAGCCGGTCGCCGGGGATCTTGCGCGGCAGCCAGCGCTGCCGTTCGAGGTTGACCGCGATCTGCCGGGTGCGCATCTCGGCCGGCACGTTGAGCTCGACCAGCGTCGTCGCGCCGAGCTTGCCGTCGGCTTCGAGGCCGTGCCGTTCCTGGAACTTCTTCAGCGCCTGCAGGGTCTGCTCGTCGAACACGTTGCTGGCATAGCCGGCCGGCAGGAAGCCCTCGATCGCCAGCCGCTGCTGCAAGAGGTGGGCCGGCGGGTTGGCGGGCAGCACCGGCCAGCCGCCGGCCTTGACGATCGCCTGATAAGTCTCGTAGCCGCGGCGCAGCGCCGCGTATTCGGGCGTAGCGGGGGCGAGCGCGCGCAGCGCGGCCTCCGGGTTCGGGGCGGTGAGCGTCGCATCGACCGCGGCGACCGCGTCGATCTGATCGGGCGACAGGTCCTCGTCCTCGGTGCGCAGCTCGGGTGGCACCACGCCGCGCGCCAGCGCCTCGGCATAGCCGAGGAAGGCATCGGACAGCAGCAGGTCGCGGTCGATCGGCGACAATGCGGTCTTGGCGAACGCGGAGACGTGGAAACTTTCGGGGTCGAGACCCTGGTCGCCGGCATTGAGCACCGCGTGCCACAGCGCCGTCGCCTGCGCCGGATGCGTCGCCCACACCGGCTGGTTGTCGTGGCCGGCGTAGAAGCGCCGCAGCAGCGCGGCGTGCAGCGGCTCGCCGGCGACGCTGAGCGGGCCGGTCCCGGCAAGCCGCGCCTTGATTTCGCTGTCGCCCGGGGAGCCGGTGGGCGACGCGGTGACCGGCAGCAGCGTATTGGCGTCGTTGGCCGGCGGCCGCTCCTCGGCGGCCTGGCCGGCCGCGCCGAGCGGCGCCAGCAGCAGCGCCGCGACCAGCGCCACGCCCCTTAGCCGCGCGCCGAAACGGTCCGCCTTACCAAGATGCGCCCCAGCAAGATGCGGCCCAGCAAGATGCGGCCCACCAAGATACGACTGCCCCACAACACCCTCTCTCGGCGCGGCGCGCGACAGGCGCCGCTTGTGGCAAACGCGGTAGCGCCGGCCGGATGACCGGGCGATCCCGAAGCTGGGCGATAGTTGGCGTGACATCCGCATTCCGTCAACTTACACGACATCACTTGATCGTTTATTTGCGCCTTTTGTTACGCCGCTGTGGCAAGTTCGCCGCGCCGCGCACCATGCCCGCCGCTGCGCCCCGCCGCGCGGCCGGGGCCACACCGCCATCGCGATTCGCGCCTAGGCTGCGCAGCCCCTTGGCCGGCCTGTCGATTCCGCTTGGATTCGCTGTATTCCCAAGTATTAGAATAGCACGCAGCGCCATAAGACGGTCGAGGGGGCGATGACCCGCCGCATCCCGGTCGCCGTTGCTTTTGTTGCCGCAGTCGTCGCGACTGCAGCCCAGGGTGCGTGCCCGGTCGAGCAGCTGAAGTCTCACGCGCGGAAGCCCCTGCCTGCGGCGAATAACTGCGTCGATCTCGGTTCGGTTCCGCAAATCTCGGCGCAGGTCGTGGCGGGCGAACCGGCGCCCACCAAGACCACGGTGGCGGCGCCGCCGGCCGCGACGGCGCCCTATGAGGGTCCGACCGTCGGCATGACCAAGCCCGATCCCGGAGTGCGGGCGACGCCGATCATCGGCTACCACTGGTCGCTCGACTAGGCTCGGCCGCGTGCCGCGCCGACCGGCGGCGGCCCGACATACTCCGAGGACGGCCTGACGAGGCGCCCGTCGCGCTGCTGCTCCATCGCATGCGCGAGCCAGCCGGCGCAGCGCGCGGTGGCGAAGACCGGCATGAACGCATCGCGCGGCAGACCGACCGCGTCGAGCAGCAGCGCGGCGTTGATCTCGACATTCGGGCGCAGCGCCGCGCGCCCCGGCTTGACCCGCGCGAAGGCGGCGGCGACGGCGCGTTCGAGCTCGGCGGCGAAGGCCAGGCGCCCGGCGGCCGGCCCGCGCCGCTCGGCGAGACGCTCGAGTGCCTGGCGCAGGATCAGCGCGCGCGGGTCGCCGCCGCGGAACACGCGATGACCGAACCCCATCAGCCGCTCACCGGCGGCGAGCTTGCGCTCGGCCCAGGCCGCGACGTCGCCGCTCGCCGCCGCCTCGTCGAGCATGTCGAGCGTCGGTCCGGGCGCGCCGCCATGCAGCGGCCCGGTGAAGGCGCAATAGGCGCCGAGCGCGGCCGCGGCGAGCGAGGCGCGGCTCGAGGCGATGACCCGCGCGGTGAACGCCGAGGTGTTGAGATCGTTGTCGATTAGCGCGGTCCAGTAGGTGTCGAGCGCCTCGGCCATCGCCGGGTCGACCGGGCGGCCGTGGACCATGCGCAAGAGATCGGCGGCGGTGGTCAGCGCGGGGTC
>DATJOB010000201.1:0-10496 GCA_035507475.1 Allostellaceae bacterium
TGTAGCGGTAATAGCTTGGCTGGGTGTCGTAGAAACCGCCCTGCCAGCCCGGATCATTGCGGATTGCCTCAGCGGCGGCGCGCCGACCGAGCCAGTTGCGACCGCTGATCTCGACCGGTTGGCACGACATCGGCACCACCGCTTCCATCAGATCGGGATATTTCTCGGCCCACATCCAGGCATGCATCCCGCCCATCGAGCTGCCGATCAGCACCCGCAGATGCGCGACGCTCAACCCTTCGGTGATCAGCCGATAACCCGACTCGACCATGTCGTGGTAGCGATAGTGGGGAAAATTCCCGCGCAGCCCGTCCGACGGCTTGCTCGATGCGCCACGGCCGATCGCGTCCTGCATGATGATGAAGTAGTTGCGCGCGTCGAGCGGCGCGCCGGGGACGAACAGCTCGTCGGCGAGGCTCGGCCGGAACCAGTTCTCGCCGGTCCCGGTATTGCCCTGCAGCAGCAGCACGCCGTTGACGATCCTGCCGCCCGCGTCGCGGCGCGGCACGCCGATCGTGCGGTAGTGCAGACGCAGCTCGGGCAGCACCTCGCCGCTCGCGAAGCGGTAGTCCTTGAGGATGAAGTCGGCCTCCCGGTAGCCGGGCCAGCGCGCGGTGTCGACCGCCATAGAGCGTCCTCCTCGGCCTTGTCCCGGCCTGCCCCGTGACGATACGGAGCACGAGGCGGCAAATCAAAGGCTCTGCCAGATCAAAGGCTCTGCGGCACCGTTGGCGCAAGCCGCGCCAGACGGCGGCGGCGGAAATAGGTGGTCAGCACCAGCAGAAGCGTGCCGAGGAAGCCGACGAACATCGCGGCGAGCGCGCCGAGGATGGTCTTGAGGAGACCGCCGACAAAGCCGCGCCAGATCGTCAGCACGGTCCGCGGCTCGGCCGCGCCGCCGGGATAGGCGGCGACCAGCCGATAGCGGCCCGGCCGGGCGATCTCGAACGACCATACGGATTTGCCGCTATGGCTGCCGACCGTGTAGCTGCTGCTGATACTCGGCGCGCCGACCGCAACCGCCGAGCCATCCGCCGCGGTCACCGCGACCTGCAGCCCGCCGACGGTCGGCGCCGAATAGAGCCGGCCGTCGACGACGCCGTCGGCCTCGTGAAAGATCGTGTAGCTGCCGGGCTCGTCGAGCGTCAGATCGACCGCGCCCGGCGCCACGAAGCGGATGATCGTGTCCCGCAGCATGGCATATTCGGACAACCCGAGCCATGCCGCCAGCGCGAGGCCGAGCAGCACCGGCAAGGGCGCCAGCCAGTAGCCGAGCCGGCTCGTCACGCCTGTGCCTCGGCCATGATCGGTGCGGTCCCTTCGAGCGTCGTGCGGTGCATGAGCCTGGTGTAGCGCGCCTCGTCGAACGGCGTCGCGCAATGCTGGGTGCAGCGATTGTCCCACAACACCGCGTCGCCGTCGCGCCAGCGGTGGCGATAGACGAACCGCTCCTGCCGCGCGAATTCCTGGAGGAAGGCGATGATCGCGCGGCCTTCGTCCTTGGGCAGGCCTTCGATGTCGCAGGCCCAGCGCCCGACATAGAGCGAGACCCGGCCGCTGCGGTCGTGCCGCCGCGCCAGCGGGTGATAGACGTCGGGCCGCGCCGCCAGCTCCGCTTGCGTATAGGGCCGCATGTCGGGGTAGTTGATCGCGTGCATCTCGGCGCGGCTGAACCGGGCGCGGCGCCCGGCAATCGTGCGCTTCACGTCGGAGGGCAGCGCCGCATAGACGGCGTACATGTCGGCGAACAGCGTGTCGCCGCCCTCGGGCGGCACGATCCTGGCGTAGAGGAAGGAGCCGGCGTTGGGCATGCGCTTGTCCTCGCCGTCGGTGTGGAAGCCCATGCCGGCGCCGCGCAGCGCGATCGGCCGGCCGTTCTCCTTGGCGTTGCCGACGACCCAGACCTCCGGCAGGCCGGGCATGTTGAACTCGCCCGGCACCATGATGTGCAGCGGCCCGAGCCGGCGGGTGAAGGCGACCTGATCCGCCGGGGTCATGTCGAGGCCGCGAAAGATCAGGATCGAATGGCGAAACCACGCCGCCTCGAGCAGCGCCAGCGTAGCCTCGTCGACCCGCAGGTCGGGCGCGGCGCCGGCGACCTCGCCCGCAAACTCGCCTTGCAGCGGACGGATTTCCACGGCCATCGCTCGCCTCCTCAGCCGATTGCCGGTATCCTATCGCGGCATTTCGATGTCGTCTCACGGTCAGATCGGGAGTTGCCAAGGATGAGCTCGGTCCGGCTCGTCATCGCCGCCGCCGCGCTGCTTGCCGCCGCCGCACCGGCGCAGGCGCAGCCGCGCTGCGGCCCGTTCAATTCGTGGGCCGAACCGCCGACGCCGCGCACCGAGCCCGAGGCCATCGCCACCTTCCACCGCATCAATGCGGCGGTCAAAGCTAAGCCCTATCGCTTGCTGTTCCTCGGCGATTCGATCACCGAGCGCTGGGACGAGCCGGTTTGGGGAGCAAAGCGCGTGTGGGATGCGAACCTCGCACCGCGCGGCGTGCTCGACGCCGGGGTCAGCGGCGACCGCACCGCGCACCTGCGCTGGCGGCTCGACCACGGCAATCTCGACGGGCCGCCGCCGAAGGGCGTGATCGTCATGATCGGCACCAACGATCTCGGCCACGGTTTCCCGCCGGCCGAAGCCGCCGAGGGCGTGCGCCAGGTGCTGATCCAACTGCGCCAGAAGCTGCCCGGCGCGCGCATCCTGCTCCTCGGTCTCACGCCCCGCGGCGGCGCGCCCTGGGATCAGTTGCGCGTCGAAGCCAGCCAGGTCAACCAGATGATCGGCTCCTGCGCCGACGGACAGACGATCTGGGCGACCGATATCGGCCAGCCGCTGCTAGATGCCAAAGGACTGCTGAGCACGGATTTGTCGCCCGACTACCTGCATTTCAACGCCACCGGCTACGAGAGGATTGCGCCGGGACTCGACAAGTGGATCGACCAGGTTTTCGGACCGCAGTGATCGAGCGGCGGTGGTTCAGCCGCCGTAGAGCTTGCCGAGCCGAAGGCGGTCGACCATCCGCCCGCCGATCAGCGAATAGAAGCGCATCGTAACCTCGGTGTCGTAGCCGAGCGCGGCGGCGAAGGCGCAGCCGGCGAGGTTGGGGGCCTGCACGGCCGCGGTGAGCCGGCGGACCCCCTGATCGAGCGCCCAGCTTTCGATCCGGTCGTGCAGCCGGCGGCCGATCCCCCGACGCTGCCAGTGCGGCAGCACCGCGATGTTGACGAAGGCGTCGTGCTGCATCCGGAAGCCGAATTCGATGTTCGCCGAGCCGAAGCCGACGATCTCCTCCCCGCCGGGCGCCGGCACGGTCGCGACCAGCCACAGGCGCGGATCGGTCGGCGGATTGGCGATGTCGCGCTCGATCGCCTCGGCGGCCGGCGCCTCCGCCGGGAGCTTCAGCGCGAACGGCATCGCCTCGGCCATGCGCGCGTCCCACTGGCGGAACGCCGCGCCGTCGCCGCCTTGCATCGCGCGCAGCGCCGCGACCGGCGCACCCGCCGCCGCGGGACGCGGCCGCCCGTCCGGCGGCGCGGCCTGCGCCGACAGCCGACCGGGCAGCGGCTCGAGCAGCTTGCCCATCCAGAAATCGTCGGTCCACGCGCCGTGCCGGAAGACGCCGCCGCGGATGCGGCCCTCGACGATGAAGCCCCGCTTGCGGTAGAGCGCCTGGCCGCGCTCGTTGAGCGAGCTGACGCGCAGTTCGAGCCGCCAGGCGCGGCGCCCCCGCGCCCAGGCCTCCACCGCCTCGAACAGCCGCGTGCCGATACCCCGGCCGCGCCAGGCTTCGCGCAGCCCGACGACGGCGATGAAGACGTTGCCGCTATTGCGCGCGAAATGCCCGGCAAAGGCCGAGAGATAGCCGACGATCGCATTATCCGGCGCCAGCGCCAGCAAGACGACGCCGCGGCCGGTCTCGGCGAGGTTGCGCAGATGCGCCTCGGGCCGGTCCGCCCACGGATGCGGCTGACCCGGCACGCCGAGGAACTCCGTCTCGGCGTCGATCTGCGCGGCCGCCGCCATCAGCGCCGCGCCATCGGCCGGTTCTGCCGGCCGGATCAGGATGGGCTGGTCCAAGGTTCGTTTCGCCGCCTGGCCGGTCAGCCGATGTTGCGCGGTGCCGCTTCACGCGGCAAGAGTGACGCCGCATTTTCTCGCCGTCGCGCCGTTATCGTCGGCGAGCCGCGCCCGGAGTAGCCTCGATGCCCGTCACCCGTTCGCCGAGCCACGCCAACAATTTCGACCTGTTGCGGCTGGTCGCGGCGCTCACGGTGATCTTCTCGCATTCGTTCCTGATCGCCTACGGGACACAGCGCGACGAGCCGCTGGTGTGGGCCTCGCACAACCAGTGCCCGCTCGGGCTCGTCGGGGTTTTCGTGTTCTTCGTGATCAGCGGCTACCTCGTGACCGAGAGCTTCTGCCGCTCGCCGAAGCCCGCCGGGTTCGTCTTGCGCCGCGCGATGCGCATCTATCCGGCGCTGGTGCTGAACGGCCTCGTCTGCGCCTTCGTCCTCGGGCCGGTCGTCACCGCGCTGCCGCTCGCCGACTATTTCGCCGATCGGGGCTTGCGCGACTTCCTCACCGAGTACGCCGCGCTGTGGCCGGGCCCGCTGGCGCTCCCCGGGGTGCTGTTCGCCCACACCACGGTCGGCAACCTGATCAACGGCTCGTTCTGGACGCTGCGCTTCGAGGTCTACATGTACCTGACGGTGCTGGTCCTCGGCATCGCGCGCGGGCTGCGGCTGTCGGTCGCCGTCGCGCTGCTGGCGATCGGCGTCGCCGCGATCTGGTGGGACCAGGACCATTCGCTGATGTGGCTCCACGACATCCGCGGCTGGCTGTGGATGCTCAGCCACTTCGCCGCCGGCATGGTGCTCTATTTCCTGCGCGGGCGGATCGCGTTTCGCTGGTATTGGGCGGTGCTCGCGGTCGGCGCGCTGGCGCTGACCAGCCAGGTCGGGCGCCAGTTCATCACCTTCTTCGCGCTGCCCGGGGGCTATCTGACGATCTATGCGGCGACGCGCTATTGGCCGCGGCTCGACTACGCGCGACATGTCGGCGACCTCTCCTACGGCATCTACATCTACGGCTGGCCGTGCGAGGAGTTCGTGATGTGGCTGTCGGGCGGTCGGGCGGCGTGGTGGCAGGTGTTTCTCGGCGCGCTCGTGCTGGTGCTGCCGCTCGCCTGGCTGTCCTGGCACGGCGTCGAGAAATGGGCGCTGCGCTGGGTGCGCGGCCGGCGCCGCGGCGCTGTCGCCGGCCCGGCCGCCGCGCCCGCCGCCGCTCAGCCGGCGCCCTAGATCCGCTTGAAGAAGCTGTGGTGCCGGCTTGTCGTGTGCGGCCGGATCTTGGTCGCCCAGTCGCCCCAGGCGCTTGCCGTCTCCCACGCCTCCGACTCGACGATCGCCGGCGAGTCGATCTCGTAGATCGCGAGGTATTTCTGCATCCGGCTGTCATTCGACCGCTCAAGCCGATAGCGGGTCACCTTGCTGACGCCCGGCACCTTCGAGAGCATCGGCACGTGCTCGGTATCGTAGATCCGGTTGAAATCGGCCTCATGCTGCACCGGGATATCCATCTGAACGAGGTAGATATACGACATGGCAGGCGCCCTCCTTGCTGCGCCGCCAGTCTAGCCAAGCGCGCGCACCGGCGGAAACCGTCGCGTGCATGGGATTAACCGCCCGCTCTCGGTCGTTAACCGAGCAAACAGGGGCCGCGACGGCTGCGGTTCACCAGAAAATCCCCCGAAGATTCACCCGAGGGCGGTTTGGTCGCGCCATGTCGTGCACGTATTCATTTGCGCCGGACCGCGCCGATGTGCTGAAACCCGGCGGTCGCCGCCCGCGTATCAGCGAGGTGCCGGCCGGGATGCACTGCAGCTATGCGCTTGCAATCCGCCCGGCCGCTCTCAACTCTCCCCGTGTTCCCCCGTTTGCCTGTGCGAGTTCAATCATGACGCGTTTGCAGTTGGCCATCCGCACCTTCGTCATCGCCCTCGCGCTCTGCACCGCGGCCGCCCTCGCGCGCCCCGATGCGGCGGGCGCCGCCGCCGGTGACGGCGCCGACACCGTCCGCGCCTTCTATTCGACCCTGCTCGACACCATGCGCAACGGGCCGCAGCTCGGGCCGCAGGGGCGCTATGCGAAGCTCGCTCCGGCGATCGCGCAGAGCTTCGACATCCCGTTCATGACCCGCCTCGCGGTCGGCCCGGATTGGAACACGCTGACCGCGGCGCAGCAGGCCCAGGTGACGCAGGCCTTCGAGCGCTATGTCGCCGCGGTCTATGCCGAGCGCTTCAACGATTACTCCGGCGAGCAGCTCAAGGTGACGGGCGAGGAAGCCTCCCCGGCCGGGACCGTGATCCTCAGCCAGATCGTCAAGTCTGACGGCGAGCCGGTCCACATCAACTATCTGATGCGCCAGGGCAGCAACGGCTGGCAGATCGCCGACGTCTACCTCGACGGCACGATCAGCGAACTGGCGACGCGCCGCTCGGAATTCGGCTCGATCCTGCGCAGCCAGGGCATCAACGGGCTGATCGCCGCGCTCAACAGCAAGGCGGCCGCGCTCGCTTCCTGACCGCCGCGTGCCGGGGCGCCCCGCCGAGCGTCCGGCCTGAGCCCTTGGCCGCGCGGGCGTCCTCCGCCTATGGTGGCGCCATTCGCCCCACCCGAGGAGGACGCCCGATGATCCACGTGCTCGCCATCATCACGACCAAGCCCGGCAAACGCGACGAGGTGCTGGCGCTGTTCAAGGCGAACATGCCGGCGGTCCACGCCGAGGAAGGCTGCATCGAATACGGCCCGGTGATCGACGCCGAGGGCGGCTTTGGCGCGAAGTTCGGGGGCGACACCTTCGTCGTCGTCGAGAAATGGGCGAGCCTCGACCACCTGAAGGCGCACGCCGCCTCGCCGCACATGGCGGCCTACGGCGCCAAGACCAAGGACCTGCTCGCCAACCGCGAGATCCACGTCTGCCAGCCGGCGGCCTGACCGGCGACCTGACCGCCGGGCCGTTGCGCGGTGCCCGGCGGGCGGCCGCGCCGCGGCTCGTGCCTCAGTCGATGTGCAGCACCGCCTTGCCGGTGAAGTCGCGCTCGATGAGCCGCTCGGCGATCCGAGCGACCTCGCTCCACCGCGCCTCGACAGCGATCTGCGGCCTGAGCCGGCCGGCAGCGATCTCGGCGGCGAGCAGCGCCAGCCCGATCCCGGCGCGCTCGACGCTCATCAGCTCGTGGAACAGCGTCAGCCCGTAGAGCCGCGCCCCGCCGGTGGCGAAAAACCAGCGGCTCTCGACCGTCGCGGTCGCCGCGTCCGAGACACCGAAGGTGACGCAGGTGCCGTTCGGCGCGAGCATGCCCATTGCCGCGCCCAGCGCCGCGCCGCCGAGCGAGTCGAGGATCAGCCAATAGGGCCCCTGCCCTTTCGCCGCCGCGAGGTCGCGGCCGACGATCGCCCGACCGCCGCACCATTCGGCCACCTGTGCGCGCTGTTCCTCGCGGCGTACATGGCCCCAGACGAGCGCGCCGGCAGCCTGGGCGAGCTGGCAGGCGAGATGACCGACCCCGCCCGACGCGCCGTCGACCAGCACCCTGCGGCCGAGCAGCAGGCCGCCCTGGCGCAGCCCGTGCAGCGCGGTGAGACCCGCGACCGGCAGCGTCGCCGCCTGCGCGTCGCTGACCGCGTCGGGTAGCGCCGCCACCGCGTGGCTGCGGCAATTCACCCGCTCGGCCCAGGCGCCGGAGGGCAGGATACCGACGACACGGGTGCCGGCGGCGGGGCCGCTGCCGTCGGCCGCGCCGGTCTCGACGACGCCGGCGAAATCCCACCCCGGACGCCATCCCGGCTCGGCCTGCTGCACCGCGCGCCGCGTCTCGCCGCGGTTGAGCGAGATCGCGGTGACCCGTACCTGGACCTCGTCGCGGTCGGGATCGCGCAACCCGACCGGTCCGATCGCGAGACGGCCGGGCGCCGCCGGATCGACGACGACGGCGCGGACGGTTTGCGGCATCTGGACCTCCCCGGCTCCCCGGCGAGTTGACTACAATCGGCGCGGCGGCAGAAGGGACTTTGCGTGACCCGGCGCGACATCGCGATCTTCGACCTCGGCGGGGTACTGCTCGACTGGGACCCGCGTCATCTCTATCGCAAGCTGTTCGCCGACGAGGCGGCGATGGAGCAATTCCTCGCCCGGGTCTGCACCCAGGAGTGGAACCGCCGCCAGGACGCCGGGCGCCGCGTCAGCGAAGCCTGTGCGGCGCTCAAGGCCGAGCATCCCGGCCACGACGCGCTGATCGACGCCTATTACGCCCGCCACCTCGACATGATCGCCGGAGCGATCGCCGGCACGGTCGAAATTCTCGCCGAACTGCGCGAGCGCGGGTCGCCGCTCTATTTCCTCAGCAACTATTCAGCCGAGACCTACCCGCTGGCGCTCGGCCGGTTCGATTTCCTGTCGTGGTTCGCCGGCGGCATCGTCTCGGGCGAGCACGGAATCATCAAGCCCGACCCGGCGATCTACCGGCTGCTGCTCGACCGTTTCGCGATCGATCCCGCCCGCGCGGTGTTCATCGACGATGTCGCGGCCAATGCCGAGGCGGCGAGCGCGTTCGGCATCCGCGGCATCCACTTCGGCTCGCCGCCGCAGCTGCGCGCCCAGCTGGCGGAACTGGGCATGCTGTGAGGGCTACAGGCGCTCGTATTTGACGACGCGGCGGATGCGGCCCCACTCGCCCGGCTGCACCGCATAGATGTCGCCATGCGAATCGGCCCAGATGCCGTGGGTCGAGCGGTGGATCTCCGCGCCCCAGCGCGCCAGCCGCTCGCCGTCGAGCGTCAGGAGGCTGATGAACCCGCCATTATGCTCCGGCACGTAGACGACGTCGTCGCGGTCGACATAGAAGAAGGCCGGGCCGATCAGCTCGGCAGGCCAGATCGTCAGGAGCTTGCCTTCCTGGTCGAAGACCTGCACCCGGTCGTTCTCGCGGTCGGCGACGAGCAGCCGGCCGCGCCGGTCGATCCACAGGCCGTGCGGCAGGTTGAACTGGCCCGGCGCGTTGCCCGGCTCGCCCCAGGAGAACAGGTGGCGCCCGTCGGCGGCGAATTTGTGGACGCGCGCATTGCCGTAGCCGTCGGCCATGAAATACGCGCCGTCGGGCGCCTCGACGATATCGGTCGGCAGGTTGAACGGCCCACCGCCATGCGTGACCTTTTTCCAGGCGGTGGAGCTGTAGTCGTCGTCCGGCACGCCGGTGTCCGAGCGGGCGCCGCGCTCGCCGATCGTCTGCAGCAGCCGGCCCCCGGTGGTGAACTTGAAGAACTGTCCGTAATGCTCGTCGGTCAGCCAGATATTGTCGCCGGCGTCGACGCGGATGGCGTGCGGGAACTGGAAGAGCCCGGCACCCCACGACCCGATGAAGCGTCCGTCCGGGTCGAACACCACCACCGGGTGCTGGTTGTTGCGGTTGAAGCAATAGACCCGGTCCTGCGAGTCGACCGCCACCGCGCAGGCGCGTATCTCGACATCGGCGGGTGGCCGCTGCCAGTCCCAATGCACCCGGTAGCGATACCTGCCCTCGCCGACGACCGCGTCCATCGCGCACCCTCCCGACCGTGCCGCTATTGGCGTCATCCTAGCACGATCGCTCGGCGATCCCGCACCCGGCGGCACGCGTCGCGGCGGCCGCCGACGCATCGCTCGCGCTTTACCGGGAATTGTCGAAAGTTCGCGGAATTAACCCTTTAAATGCTGGCAGCCGCCGCCGCGCAGTCCCTATTGTCCGGGCGTCATCGGTCCCGAGGGAGTGCGCGGCATCATGGTTTCGGCCACCGATTTCCCGGACAAGACCGGCCTGCGCAGCGCCGATGAGTCGGTGCGGCCGATGCGGCGCCGGCGGTTCCGCCTGTTCGCCGCACTCGCCGCGCCCTTCAAGGATGTCGACGAGCGCGCGGTGCGCCAGCGCAAGAACGGCGCGATCCGCAACAACAGCAAGGGCAACCAGCGCGGCAAGCGGCACGCGGCCGTTGCGCGGCTGCCGGTCAAGCCGTTCCCGCGCGACGATTGACGACCCGCTCGCGCGGCAAGCGCCGCCGCGTGCTTCCCTTGCTTTTCGCCGGACGCTAGAGTCGCCGGCGACGGCTGACAGGGGCTGCGGTCCTGACGAGCGACGATCCCATCGACCCGAGACCGCCGGAGCCGGCGGCCGGCGACGCACCTGCACCCGAGGTTGGTAAGGGCGGCGCGGGTCCCGATCGCGCGCCCGGCACGCCGCGCGCCCGGCATCGCCGCCGGCGCCGCCGGCGGCCGCATTCGCCGGGCGTCGCCGCGGCGACCGCCGGCACGACGCCGTCCGACGCAGAGCGGCCGGCGTCCGAACCCGACGCGTCGTCCGAGACCGGCGCGCCACCGCGTCCGCCGGGGCCGCATACGCTGCGCCTGCGCAGCCGGCCGCGCCGGCGCCGCCCGCGACCGGCGGCGGCGACCGCA
>DATJOB010000202.1:0-9768 GCA_035507475.1 Allostellaceae bacterium
ATCCCATGCCGCGACCGCAGCGCCGCCCGCCGCCAGCGCCTTGACCGTCGCCAGGCCGGAGCGGGCGAGGCCGAGCACCGCGACCGTGCGACCGGCGAATCCGCGGACGACGATCATCGCGGCTAGCGCAGCTTCAGCGTCGCCAGCCCGGCAATCGCCAGGATCGAGGCGATGATCCAGAAGCGGATGACGACGGTCGGCTCCTCCCAGCCCTTCTGCTCGAAATGGTGGTGCAGCGGCGCCATGCGGAAGACCCGACGGCCGGTCAGCTTGAAGCTCGCCACCTGGACGATCACCGAGACCGCTTCGAGGACGAACAGGCCGCCGACGATCGCCAGCACCAGCTCGTGCTTGGTCACGATGCTGATCGCGCCGAGCGCGCCGCCGAGCGACAGCGAGCCGGTGTCGCCCATGAACACCATCGCGGGCGGCGCGTTGAACCACAGAAAGCCGAGCCCGGCGCCGATGATCGCGCCGCAGAACACGGTCAGCTCGTCGGCATGCGGCACGTGGTAGAGCTGCAAATAGGTCGCGAAGGTCAGGTTGCCGACCATGTAGGCGATAAAGGCGAAGCATCCGGCCGCGATCATCGTCGGCACGATGGCCAGCCCGTCGAGCCCGTCGGTGAGGTTGACGGCGTTCGACGTCCCGACGATCACGAAGGCGCCGAACGGCACGAAGAACCAGCCGAGATCGACCAGCACGCTCTTGAAGAACGGCACCGCGACGGTGTTCGCCAGGGGCTGGTGGGTGAGCGTCGCGAGCGCGACGCAGACCGCGACGGCGATCGCGATCTCGAGCAGCAGCTTCATCCTGCCCGACAGGCCGCGATGCGAGCGGCGGGTGAGCTTGCGGTAGTCGTCGAAGAACCCGATGAGCCCGAAGCCGACCGTCACCGCCAGCACGATCCAGACATAGGCATTGGCGAGATCGCCCCACAGCAGCGTCGACAGGGTCAGCGCCAGCAGGATCAGGAACCCGCCCATGGTCGGCGTGCCCTTCTTGCGCAGCAAATGGCTCTCCGGGCCGTCGTCGCGAATCGGCTGGCCCTCGCCCTGCTTCGATTTGAGCCAGGCGATCATCCGCGGGCCGCAGGCGAAGCTGATGAGCAGCGCCGTCAGGACCGCACCGCCGGAGCGAAAGGTGATGTAGCGGAACAGGTTGAGCGCGTGGAACTCGTCGCTCAGCGGATAGAGGAGCAGATAAAGCATGCGGCGGTTTTTCGTGAAAGGCGGCGGGCGCCGACGCGCCGGCGGAAAAGGGGTAACGCATAGCCGCAACTCCGCGGGGCCACAAGTCATGCGGCGCCCTCACGATGCCGGGCGCCGGCGCAGCGCGGCGGCGGCGACTTCGGCATCGTCGAACGGCAGCGTCTCGCGGCCGACGATCTGCCCGCTTTCGTGGCCCTTGCCGGCGATCACCAGCACGTCGCCCGGCGCCAGCGCGGCGATCGCGGTGGCGATCGCGCGGCCGCGGTCGCCGATCTCGATCGCGCCGGGCGCGGCGGCGAGGACCGCACGCCGGATCGTCGCCGGCTCCTCGCTGCGCGGGTTGTCGTCGGTGACGTAGAGGATGTCCGCCGCCGCCGCGCAGGCCGCGCCCATCAGCGGGCGCTTGCCGGGGTCGCGGTCGCCGCCGGCGCCGAACACGACCGCGAGCCGGCCAGCGGTATGCGGCCGTGCCGCGGCGAGCACCGTCGCCAGCGCGTCCGGGGTGTGCGCGTAATCGACGAAGACCGCGGCGCCGTCGCTTTCGCCGATCAGCTGCATGCGGCCGGGCACCGTGGTCAGCCTCGCGAGCGCTTCCGCCGCCCGCTCGGGCTCGGCGCCGGTCGCGATCGCCAAGCCGAGCGCGGCGAGCACGTTGAGCGCCTGGAAGTCGCCGATCAGCGCCAGCTCGGCCGCGAAAGGCCGGCCGAAGAGCGAAAGCGCGACGCGCTGGCCGCGGCGGTGCGGCTCGCGCGACAGCAGCCGCAGCTCCGCGCCCTCGGCGGTTCCGTAAGACACGACCTTGCTGCCGCGCCCGCCGACCAGCGCGGCGAGTCGGGCGAATTCCGGGCTGTCGGCGTTGAGCACCGCACTCCCCTGCGGCGCCAGCAGGTCGGCGAACAGGCGGTCCTTCGCCGCGCGGTAGGCGGCCATGTCGCCGTGGTAGTCGAGATGGTCGCGGGTCAGGTTGGTGAAGGCGGCGGCGGCGAATTCGAGCCCGTCGAGGCGGTGCTGGGCGAGCCCGTGGCTCGACGCCTCGATCGCCGCGCAGGTCACGCCGCGCCCGGCGAGTTCGCCGAGCGTGCGATGCAGCGCGACCGGGTCGGGCGTGGTCAGCGCCCCCGGATGGCGCTCGTCGCCGACCACCCAGCCAAGCGTGCCGAGGCTCGCCGCGCCGCGGCCGAGCGCCTGCCAGATCTCGCGCGTGAAATGCGCCACCGAGGTCTTGCCGTTGGTCCCGGTAACCGCGGCGAGGACGGCGGGGCGCGCGGCGTGGAAGCGCGACGCAAGAAGCGCCAGGCGGCGCTGCGGGTTGGGGTCGACGAGGAGGGTGACGCGGCGCCGCGCCGCCGCGTCGAGCGCGAGCGCGTCCGGGTCGTCGGTCAGGATCGCGACCGCGCCGCGCGCCACCGCCTCGCCAGCGAAGCGCCGCCCGTCGGCGGCAACGCCCTTCAGCGCGGCGAACAGGAAACCCGGCTCGACCCGGCGCGAATCCGCGCTGATCCCGAGGATCTCGGGGTCGCGGTCGCTCGCCTCCGGCAAAGCTGACCGGATCGCCAAGGGGGAGGCGTCCGATCCGACCAGCTCAGTAATCTTCAATCTTCCTTCCTGCGAGGCTCTCGATCTGAAGGGACTTGACGATCTCGGGCGACTGCTCGTCGACCGGCGCGACGCCGAGCAGCGGCGCGATGCGCTCGATGATCCGGCTCGTCGCCGGCGCGACGGTCCAGCCGGCGGTCGCATAGCCGTGGCTCTCCTTGTTGCCGTGCGGCTCGTCGACCAGGGTCAGCATGACATATTGCGGGTCGTTCATCGGAAATGCGCCGATGAACGAGGAGAGCAGCTTCTTCTCCTCGTAGCGTCCGTGCTGGTTCTTCTCCGCGGTGCCGGTCTTGCCGCCGACCACGTAGCCCGGTGCCTCGGCCAGCCGGGCGGTGCCGTATTCGACGACATAGCGCATCAGCTTGCGCATCTGGGTCGAGGTCTTTTCCGAGATCACCCGCACGCCCGGCACCTGAGCGCCCTCGGGCACCTTGAGCATGGTCGGCGGGTGCAGGATGCCGCCGTTGATGATCGCCGCGGTCGCGGTGATCATGTGCAGCGGCGTCACCGCGATGCCGTGGCCGAAGGCGATGGTCATCACGTTGACCGGCCGCCACACCGCCGGGAAATGCGGCTTGGCGACCTCGACCTTGTCGAGCTCGATCGGCACCGGCGCGAGCAGCCCGAGACGGCCGAGAAAGGCACGCTGACGGTCGGCGCCGGCGGCCAGCGCCATGCGCGCCGAGCCGATGTTCGACGAGTACATGAAGATCTCGGGTACGCTCAGCACCCGGTGCTTGCCGTGATAGTCCTCGATCGTGAACCGGCCGATCTCGATCGGGTTCCGCGCGTCGTAGGTCGACGTCATCGTCGCGACACCGCTGTCGAGGGCCATCGCGGTATTGAAGATCTTGAACACCGAGCCGAGCTCGTACTCGCCCGACGTGATCTTGTTGAAGACCCTGTCGCGGTCTTCCGCGGTCGCGGTCTTCGGGTTGGTCGAGGGCGGATGGTTGGGGTCGAAATCGGGCAGCGAGGCCATCGCCACGATCTCGCCGGTATGCACGTTCATGATGATGCCGGCGGCGCCCTTCGCGCCGAACTCGTCGATGACGTGCTGCAGCTCGTCCTTCAGCACGAACTGGACGCGGGCGTCGAGCGCCAGGGCGACCGTCTGGCCGTGGCCGCGGATCGCCGGGTTGAGCCCGCGCTCGATGCCGGCCTCGCCGATATTGTCGATCCCGCAATAGCCGACCGCGTGTGCCGCCAGATCGCCGAGCGGGTAGACGCGGCGCTCTTCCGGGCTGAATTCGACCCCCGGTATGCCGAGATTGTTGATCGCGTATTCCTGGCGCGGGGTCAGTGAGCGCTTGAGATAGGCGAAGCTGCGGCCGGAGACGAGCTTGGCGCGGATTTCCGCCACCGACAGGTCGGGCAGCGCCTTGGTCAGCGCGCGCGCCGCCTCGTCGGGGCTTTCGCCGGCCTGCAGCAGCTCCTTGGAGTTGACGTAGACCGCCGGGCTGTCAAGGTTGGTCGCCAGCAGCGTGCCGTTGCGGTCGACGATGTCGGCGCGCACCGGCGGCGGCGGGGCGACGAGCCGGGCGCGTGCCACCCGCTGGTCGGCGGGGCCGGCCTGACCCTCGACGACGTCGACCAGCCGGCCGGCGACGACGAGAAACACCAGCGCGAACAGCGAGGCGGCGAGCAGGAGGCGGGTGCGCGTCGCTTCGAGCAGCTCGGCGGCGGCGGCGTCGGCGACCACCGGCGCGCAGGGCGGCGGCTTGAAGTGCCGCGGCCGGCACGGGTTGTCGTCGAGACGCTGGGCCGACAGCATCAGCGGTCGCCGGCGACTTGCGCGAAGAGCGCGTCGAGCGAGGCAACGGTCGCCGGGCGCGCAGCCGGCGCGGCCGCGGTTGCCGCCGGTGCCGGGGCGGCGCGCGGCGCGGCGACGGCCGGCGCCGGCGCAGCGGGAAGCGGAGCGGACGGCACCGGCTCCGCCGCAAGCGAGACCGTCTCGAGCGGTATGGCGCCGGCCGGCGGCCCGGTCTCCGGCGGCGCCGCCGCATCGGCTGGCGGCGCCGGGCGCAGCGGGATCGCGGCGATGCTGGCGACAACCTGTTTCGGCGCCATCGGCACCAGCCCGACATAGCGGCGGTTGAGGTCGGCGAGCAGCTCGGGCTGGTTGAGGAAGGTCCAGTCCGCGGTCAGCTCGTGGATCTCCTTCTGCTCTGCCACGGTCTTCTTGCGCA
Organism: Allostellaceae bacterium; assembly: GCA_035507475.1. Taxonomy (GTDB): domain Bacteria; phylum Pseudomonadota; class Alphaproteobacteria; order ATCC43930; family CGMCC-115725; genus DATARH01. Next base: position 5,000 of record DATJOB010000202.1, read on the forward strand.
CCCCGCCGAGCTCGTCCTCGAGGTTCTGCACGGTCTGCTTGACCGCGAAATTCGCGATCCCGGTCGCCATCACCAGCACGAACCAGAACAGCCCGCCGAACTGCCTCATGGCCGCGCCTCCGCAAAGGGCGCGGCAGCGGTGCGTTCGGCGGCGCGCAGTCGGGCCGAGCGCGCCCGCGGGTTGCGCGCGACCTCGTCGGCGGCGGGGCGGATCGCCCGGCGGCTGCGCAGGATGAAGCTCGGCGCCGGTCCGGCGGCGGCGGGCGGCAGATGACGCGAGCCGCGCGGCGGCTCGCTGCGCCGGCGCAGGAAGGTTTTGACCCGCGCATCCTCGAGCGAATGGAACGAGACGACCGCGAGCCGGCCGCCGGGCATCAGCAGCCGCTCGGCGGCCGCCAGCCCGCGGTCGAGCTCGCCGAGTTCGTCGTTGACCGCGATGCGCAACGCCTGGAACGTCCGCGTCGCCGGGTCGAGCCCCGGTTCACGCCGGGAGGCATGATGCGGGATCGCGCCGCGCACGATCTCGGCGAGCGCGCCGGTGGTGACCAGCGGGCCGCGCGCCCGGCCGGCGGCGATGGCGTGGGCGACGCGCCGGGCGTGCCGCTCCTCGCCGAGCGTGGCGATCAGTTCGGCCAGCTCGCGCTCGGACAACCGCGCGACAAGATCGGCGGCGCTGGCGCCGGCGCGGCTCATCCGCATGTCGAGCGGTCCGTCGGCGCGGAACGAGAAGCCGCGTTCCGGGCTGTCGAGCTGGAACGAGGAGACGCCGAGGTCGAAGGCGATGCCCGAGATCGGCCCCGGCGCGAACGGGCCGATCAGCCGCTCCATGTCGCCGAACGGCCCGGCGATCAGCGTGAGGCGGCCGCCGTATCGGGCCGCCAGCGCCTCGCCGCGCGCCACCGCCTCGGGGTCGCGGTCGATGCCGAAGACGCGACAGCGCGCGGCTCCGAGCAGCGCCTCGCTATAGCCGCCGCCGCCGAACGTGGCGTCGACATAGACCGCGTCGTCGCGCGGGGCGAGCGCGTCGAGCACGGCATCGACCAGCACCGGGACGTGTCCCGGGCCGCGCTGCGAGGTGGCCGAGGCCGCCATCGCGGCTAATGGCCGCCGCGCGCGGGCAGCGTCGCGCCGTCGCGCCGCGCGCGCTCGCGCGCCTCGGTGCGATGCCGCGTGAACCGTCCCGGCTCCCAGATCTGGAACATCCGGCCGAGCCCGACAAACGCCACCTCGTCGCCGATCTGCGCGTGCCCCTTCAAGTCTTCGGGGAGGACGATTCGCCCCTCGCCGTCGATCTGCAGCGAGCGCGACTCGGCGAAAATCAAGGCAAGGTCGTCGCGCCGGTCGGAATATTGCTCGAGGGTATCGATACCGGCGATCATTTCGGCGAGGTGATCGCTGCCGGTGCCGTCTATTGCCGGATACTTGAAGGATGGGATCAGCACCACCTGGTTCGGGTGGCGGTGCGTTGCCAGGGTGGAGCGAAAGGTCGCCGGCACTGAAACACGCCCCTTGCGGTCGACCTTATTCACGAAAGTGGACAAGAACAGTTCCACTCACTTCCCCCAACGCTCGCCCATCGACGCCCGGCAAGGGGCGGGCCCGGTTGCGCCGCCGAGTTCCCCCCAACGCCGGCGCACGTCCATGGGTGATCTTGGGATAGCATGGGATAATATGGGCAGTCAAGACGATTTATAATAATCATGGACGATTCAAGATGTTCTATTGGAATCGGGCCTGGGCCTACCGCATCTAGTCTGCCGCACCATTGGCGCACTACTAGCTCGACCAACGTTCTCTATTCGTTCTCTTGGAAACGCAGAGAAAAATCTTCGGCGACGACAGGTCTGCGGCGTGCCCGGCGCAAGGCGGGCGAAGGCCAGACGGTCTGTAAGCCGGGTTCTGTCCCGCCGCCGAGGTTGCCCCGGGCGGCGGGGATGGCCATTCATCTGGGACGTCCGTTGCCGGACGCCTCGCGCGACCGACCCGGGCGGCGATGCGAAGACGCATCCGGCGCGGTTTGCGCCGCGCCTGCCGCCCCTACTTGGTCTTGCTCCCGGTGGGGTTTTCCCTGCCGCCGCCATTGCTGGCGCCGCGGTGCGCTCTTACCGCACCATTTCACCCTTGCCGCCCGCGGCAGGCCGCGGGGTTGGCGGTGTGTTTTCTGTGGCACTATCCCTGGGGTCGCCCCCGCCGGCCGTTAGCCGGCACCGCGTCTTCGTGGAGCCCGGACTTTCCTCCCTTCCCCAAGATCACTCTTGCGAAAAGAGCGGCCATCCGACCGTCTGGCATGGGAATTTATGGGCCGAACCCCCCGCGCTGTCAAAGCGGCGACGCCTCATCGTTCAATCGTCAAAGGCGTTACCCGCCCGGCTCGTAGCGGCCGCCGATGAACGGGCGGCTGATGCCGTGGCCGGGCAGCTCCCAGACGCCGGCGCCGCCGGGGTTGAGGTCGGCGCCGATATTGGCGTCGATCAGATAGGGCTTGCCGGTGGCGATCGCCGCCTTGATCGCGTCGCCGAGATCGCCGGCGCGATCGATCCGCACGCCGTCGACGCCGCACGCGCGGGCGAGCGCCGCGAAATCGGGGTTGTAGGGCTCGCCGGTCTCGGGGTGGCGGAAATCGGTGGCCAGCTCGCGCCCGCCGAGATAGCCGCGCTGGAGCCCGCGGATCGAGGCGAAGGAGTAGTTGTTCCACACCACCCAGACCGCGGGGATGCCGTACTCGACCGCGGTACCGAGCACGCTGGCGTGCATGAAGAAGGCGCCGTCGCCGCATACCGACACGCAGGGGCGATCGGGTGCGGCCAGCCTGGCGCCGAGCACGCCGGCGACGCCGAACCCCATCGGGCCGAACCCCATGCAGCCGATCAGCGAGTCGGGCCGGGTCGGCCGGCAGAATTGCAGGAGCCAGTTGTGATGGACGCCGATATCGCTGACGAGGATCGCATCCTCGGGCAGCGCCTTGTCGATCTCCGCCGCGGCACGCTGCGGGTTGATCGGGGTGGCGTCGTCGACATAGCCGGGCGCCGTCGCGGCCTGCCATTCGCCCCGCCAGCCGTCGATCCTGGCGAGCCAGGCCTGCCGCGCCGGGGTCGTCCGCGGCGGGTCGCGACGCTCGATCTCCGCGAGAAGCTGGCGCAGGAAGGCGCGGACGTCGGCCATCAGCCCCAGCGCGACGGGATAGTTGCGGCCGATCTCGTCGGGGTCGATATCGACATGGATCAGCCGGGTCGGCGGGATCGTGAACGAGTAGCCCGGTATCCACGACGACGAGGTGCGGTCGTCGAAGCGCACCCCCAGCGCCAGCAGCACGTCGGATTCGCGCATCGCGGCGTTGGCCTGGTAGAGCCCGCCGCGCGACACCAGGCCCAGCGACAGCGGATGGTGCGTATCGATCGCGCCGAGCCCGCTCGCCGAGGCGCCGACCGGGACCTGCAGCCGCTCGGCCAGGCGCAGCAGCTCGGCGGCCGCGCGCCGTAGCGCACGCCCTGGCCGACGATGATTGCCGGGCGCTCGGCGGCGAGCAGCATGTCGGCGGCGGCGACGACGCCCTCCGGATCTGCCCCGCAACGGCACGAGATGTTGCCGCTCCACTCGCGCGGGTCGGGGGTCTCGCCGGCCGCCTCCTTGAAGATGTCGAACGGCATGTCGAGCACGACCGGACCCGGCCGGCCGGTGACCATCGTCTTCCACGCCTGCCGCACCATCAGCGGCACCTGGTCGCCGCGCGTCGGCTGGAAGACGTGCTTGCACAGGCTGCGGACGGTCGACGGGAAATCGGCCTGGTAATGGCGGTAGAGCTCCTGGAAGGCGCCCCGGTTGAACTGGCCGGTCGGGATGTTGCCGGTCACCGCGAGAAACGGCACCGAATCGAGATAGGCGTTGGCGAGCGCGATCGGCAGGTTGACCGATCCCGGGCCGCACGAGGTGAAGGTTGCGGTCGGCTGGCCCGACACCCGGTAATAGACATCGGCCATAAAGCCCGCGACGGTCTCGTGGCGCGCCGAGATCGTCTTGATCTCGTCGCTGCGCTCGTAGAGCGCGTCGATCAAGCCGATATTGCCGTGGCCGCAAAGGCCGAACGCGTAGGGCACCTTCTCGCGGATCAGGTAATCGACGACGACCTGACCGCCGTTCAGCACCTGGTTGCCGCGCGCCATGCTCGCTCCCTTCTGTTCGTCATCCCCGGGCGTGACCGGGGATCCGGTGAGATGGCCGGATCGGGTCCGGCGATGACGAGGAAAAATGATTAGTCCGTCGCGCCGCGCTCCACCAGGCCGACGAACCGGCGCACCGCGGCGCTGCTCTCGCCGCGTCGGTAGGCCAGGTTGAGCGGTGCCGTCAATTGCGCCGCCGGGTCGAGCGCGCGGTAGGCGACGCCCTCGGCCTCGAGCCGGCTCATCGATGCCGGCACCACGGTGACGCCGAGCCCGGCGGCGACCAGGCTCAGCGTCGACAGCATGCGCGGCGCCTCCTGGCCGATGCGCGGGCTGAACCCGGCGCGATCGCAGGCGGCGACGATCGCGTCGTGCAGCCCCGGCCCGACCGGGCGGCGGTAGAGGACGAAGGTCTCGCCCGACAACGCGGCGAGCGGCAGCGGGCCGGCCGCCGCCGCGAGCGGATGGCCGCTCGGCAGCGCCGCCACCATCGGCTCGTCGAGCAGCGGGCGGACCGCGACGGCCGCGCTCTCGCCGACCGGCGAGCGCACGAACGCGACATCGAGCGCCTCGGCGCGCAGCGCCTCGACGAGCTCGGTGGTGCCGCTCTCC
>DATJOB010000203.1:0-4321 GCA_035507475.1 Allostellaceae bacterium
GCAACCCGTCGCCATGCCGGAGATATAACAGTCGCCCCCGTCGAATTCGAGGGCTTTGGTGGCGCTCACAGGCGGTCCGGCCAGCGCTGCCGTCGATGCAGCACACGCAGGATTCGCCCTGCCTGGCCTCGGCACCGCGTCGACCATGGGGGTCGATCTATTCCCGAATGGCTGCCGGATCGCGAAGCGCAGCCGCGCTCCATGCTATTCGCATTGCGGCATGGGCTCGCTCGCCAATATGGTGCGCGCCGTTTGTGCGTCGGCGGCGATCTGCGCTTTCAACTCGTCGAGCCCCGAGAATTTGCGCTCGGGCCGGATGAAATCGACCAGCGCGACGCGCAGATGGCGCCCGTAAAGGTCGCAGTCGACATCGAAGAGATGCGCTTCGAGGCGCGGCACCAGCGTGCCGACGGTCGGCCGCAGGCCGATATTGGCGACCCCGTCGACGCTGCGGCCGGCAAGCGGGTCGTCCGGCCCGTCGCCCGAGACCCGCACCGCATAGACGCCGAATCGCGGGCGCAGATACTCGCCGAGACCGAGATTGGCGGTCGGGAAGCCGATCGTGCGGCCGCGCTGATCGCCGAGCGCGACCCGTCCGTCGATCTCCCAGCAGCGGCCGAGCTGCGCCGCCGCCTCGCGCGGCCGGCCGTCCTTGAGCAATTCGCGGATGCGGGTCGAGGAATAGGCGGTGCCGCCGTCGCGCACCGGATCGACGACGCTGACCGCGAAGCCGCGCGCCGCGCCGCGCTCGCGCAGCATCTCGGGGGTGCCGCGGCGCCGGTTGCCGAAGGTCGAATCGTGGCCGACGACGATATGCGCCGCCCCGATCGCGCCGACGATCACCTCGTCGATGAAGTCCTCGGCGCTCTGCAGCGCGACCGCGGCGTCGAAATGCTGGATGAACAGGAGATCGACGCCGAGCCGCGCGATCTCGCGCTCCTTGACGCGGAACGGCGTCAGCCGGAACGGCTCGCAGCCCGGCATGAAGACGTTGCGCGGATGCGGCTCGAAGGTCAGCACCGCGCGCGGCGCGCCACGCGCCTCGGCCAGTTCGGCAGCCTTGGCGATGAGCGCTGCGTGGCCCTTGTGCAGCCCGTCGAAATTGCCCATCGCCAGCACCGCGCCGCGCTCGTAGGCGGCGCTGGAGGCGGGATGGCGGATGATGCGCAGACCGGGCATGACGTGCCCGGAAAATAGCCGGTGCGGCGGCCGCAGCATAGCAGCGCCTTGGCCGCTCCGGCCCGCGGGGCAATCATGCGCGATTGCATGCGATTGCGGCGCGGCGCGGCGCGCGCTATTCCGGCGCGATGACGAGCGCCCGCGAACGGCAGGCGGAAGACGGCGCCGCCCCGCTGCGCGAGGCGTGGTATTACGCCGCGCCCGGCCGGGCGGTGCGGCGCGGCCGGACGCTCGCCCGCGTCATGCTCGGCGAGCCGGTCATCCTCGGCCGCGACCGGGAGGGCACGGTCTTTGCGCTGCGCGACATCTGCCCGCATCGCGGCATGCCGCTCTCCGAGGGGCGATTCGACGGAAGCGAGATCGAGTGCTGCTATCACGGCTGGCGCTTCGCGCCGGACGGGCGCTGCACCGCGATCCCCTCGCTTGTCGCCGGGCAGAGCCTCGACCGCGCCGGCGTCGCGGTGCCGCGCTACCCGGCGGTCGAGGTGCAGGGCAACATCTGGGTCTATTTCGGCGACGATCCGCGTGGCGCGCCGCCGGTGCCGCTGCTTCCCGGCTTCGCCGAGGCGACGCCGCCCGGCATCGTCGAGAGCGTGCGCTTTTCGGCGGCGATCGACCATGCCGTGGTCGGCCTGATGGACCCGGCGCACGGCCCCTTCGTGCACCGCGCCTGGTGGTGGCGCAGCGCCCGCTCGGTGCACGAGAAGGCCAAGGCCTTCGCCCCGTCCGACTGGGGCTTCACGATGCGCCGCCACGCGCCGTCGAGCAACTCGCGCGCCTACAAGCTGCTCGCCGGCGCGCAGACCGAGATCGACTTTCGCCTGCCGAGCGTGCGCATCGAGCGGATCGAGGCCGGTCGCCTCGTGCTGTGCAACCTGACCGCGATCACCCCGGTCGACGACGAGCGCACCGACATCCACCATTGCTGGTACTGGAACACGCCGTGGCTTGGCCTCGCCAAGCCCTTGGCGCGGCCGTTCATCCGCGCCTTCCTGCGGCAGGACGGCGGGATCATGGCGCGCCAGCAGAAGGGGTTGCGCTTCGATCCGGTGCTCGCGCTGATCGACGACGCCGACACCCAGGCGCGCTGGTACTACATGCTGAAGCGCGCCTACCGCCGCGCCCGCGCCGAGGGCCGGCCGTTCGAGAACCCGGTCAAGCCGCGCACGCTGCGCTGGCGCAGCTGACGCGACTGTCGGATCAAGAGGTCTCGGGCGAAGGCAGCGTCGCCGGCGGCGCCTCGCCGCGTCCGAGATAGGGCGCGAGCACGCCGACGATGCCGCGCCGGAAGGTCAGCACGCAGACGACGAAGATCGCGCCCTCGATGATCGTGACCCAGGAGCCGGTCTGCGCCAAGTAGTTCTCCATCGTCACGATGATGAAGGCGCCGACCACCGGCCCCAACGGCGTGCCGACCCCGCCGACCAGCGTCATCAGCACCACCTCGCCCGAGGTCGTCCAGTCGACATCGCTGAGCGAGGCGAATTGCAGCACCAGCGCCTTGGTTGCCCCGGCCAGTCCGGCGAGCGCCGCCGACAGCACGAAGGCGAGGAGCTTGTACCGCTCGGCGCGGTAGCCGAGCGAGACCGCGCGCGGCTCGTTCTCGCGGATCGCCTTGATCACCTGGCCGAACGGCGAGTTGACGGTGCGCTCGATGAGGAAGAACCCGGCGAGGAACACCGCCAGCACGAAATAGTACATGGTCAGCGTGTCGTTGAGGTCGATCACCCCGAGGAGATGCCCCCGCGGCACCGCCTGGATGCCGTCCTCGCCGCCGGTGAACGGCGCCTCGAGCGCGAAGAACGCGACCATCTGCGCCAGCGCCAGCGTGATCATCGCGAAATAGATGCCCTGGCGGCGGATCGCCAGCCAGCCGAACGCAGCGCCGAGCGCCGCGGCGACCGCGACCCCGGCGAGGATGCCGAGTTCGGTCGGCAGGCCCCAGACCTTGACCGCGTGCGCGGTGACGTAGGCGGCGCTGCCGAGGAAGGCGGCGTGGCCGAACGACAACAGCCCGACATAGCCGAGCAGGAGGTTGAAGGCGCAGGCGAAGAGCGCCAGGCACAGCGCCCGCATCACGAACACCGGATAAAGGAAAAACGGCGCGGCGAGCGCCAGGGCGATCAGCGCCGCGGTCCAGATCAGCGCGTCGCGCCGCCGCATCGCTCAGCCCGCGCGCCCGAACAGCCCGGCCGGCTTGACCAGCAGCACCAGTGCCATGATGACGAAGATCACGGTGCTCGACGCCTCGGGATAGAAGACCTTGGTCAGCCCCTCGATGAGGCCGAGCGCGAAGCCGCTGACGATCGCCCCGAGGATCGAGCCCATGCCGCCGATCACGACCACCGCGAAGACGACGATGATGATGTTCGAGCCCATCAGCGGGCTCACCTGGTAGATCGGCGCGGCGAGCACCCCGGCGAGCGCGGCGAGCCCCGCGCCCGCACCGTAGGTCAGCGTCACCATGCGCGGCACGTCGATGCCGAATGCCTGGACGAGGCTCGGATTCTCGGTCGCCGCGCGCAGCAAGGCGCCGAGCCGGGTGCGCTCGATGACGAACCAGGTCGCCAGGCACACCGCGAGCGAGAAGACGATCACCCAGCCCCGGTAGATCGGCAGGAACATGAAGCCGAGATTGCGCCCGCCCTGGAGGGCGTCGGGGATCGTGTAGGGCAGCCCTGAGGAGCCGAACTGCTGGCGGAACAGCCCCTCGATGACGAGCGCCAGCCCGAAGGTCAGGAGCAGCCCGTAGAGATGGTCGAGCCGGGCGATGTGGCGCAGCAGCAGCCGCTCGATCGCGACCCCGACGAGGCCGACGACGAGCGGCGCCACGACGAGCGAGGGCCAGTAGCCGATGCCGAGCCAGTTGAGCAGGAACCAGGCGCAGAACGCGCCCAGCATGTACTGCGCGCCGTGCGTGAAGTTGATGATGTTGAGGAGCCCGAAGATGATCGCCAGGCCGAGGCTCAACAGCGCGTAGAACGAGCCGTTGATCAGCCCGACGAGGAGCTGCGCGAAGAGCGCCGGCGCCGGCGGGATCGCCCAATGGAGCGCGGGGAACACGCTACTGCCCTCTCCGCCCAGCGGGCCCATCGGGACCGTTGGGGGGAGAGGGAGGGTGAGGTGGGCGCGCTCTCATCGT
>DATJOB010000204.1:0-17045 GCA_035507475.1 Allostellaceae bacterium
TTACGACCGCTGCATGCGCGCCCATGCCGGCGACGCCGCGGCCTGCGTCCGCTATCACGAGCAATAGCCCGGCGCCGGCTCTCAGGCCGCGCGTGCCGGGATAAGGCGGCGCTCGGCGGGAACCGTTCCGCCTTCGGACAATTTGCTCTAGGATCGCCGGGCACAGCCCGAGCGCGCCGATGAGAATCAAAAGCGTTCCCGTCACGCCGTTCGCCGGGCAGCGCCCCGGTACCTCCGGGCTGCGCAAGCGCGTCGCAGTCTTCCGCGAGCCGGGCTATGTCGAGGCGTTCGTCCAATCGCTGTTCGATGCGCTGCCCGAGGCGGTGGGACGCGGCGTCGCCGGCCAGACCCTGGTGCTTGGCGGCGACGGCCGGTTCTTCAACGACCGCGCGATCCAGACGATCATCCGCATGGCCGCGGCGAACGGTGTCGCGCGACTGCTCGTCGGGCGCGACGGCCTGCTGTCGACACCGGCCACCAGCGCGGTCATACGCGGGCGCCACGCCTTTGGCGGCATTATCCTCTCGGCGAGCCACAATCCGGGTGGCCCCGACGGCGATTTCGGGATCAAGTTCAACGCCGAGAACGGCGGCCCCGCCCCCGAGCGGGTAACCGAGGCGATCTATCGCCGGACGCAAACGATCGCCGCCTACCAAACGCTCGATACTGCCGACATTCCGCTCGACAAAATTGGTTCGACAAAAATCGATAGGATGGAGCTTTCCGTCATCGACCCGGTCGACGAATATGCCGCGCTCATGGAGCGGATCTTCGATTTCGACCGGCTGCGTGCGTTGTTCCGCGGCGGCTTCCGGCTGCGCTTCGACGCGATGAACGCGGTGACCGGGCCCTATGCGCGCGAGATCTTCGAGCGGCGCCTCGGCGCCGCGGCCGGCAGCGCGGTCAACGCCGACCCGTTGCCCGATTTCGGCGGGCTGCACCCCGACCCGAACCCGACCCATGCGGCGGCGCTGGTCGCCGCGCTGAATGCGCCGGACGCGCCCGATTTCGGCGCCGCCTCCGACGGCGACGGCGACCGCAACATGGTGGTCGGCCGGCGCTGCGTCGTCGGGCCGAGCGACAGCCTGGCGATCCTCGCCGCCAATGCCCGGCTCGTGCCGTGGTTCAAGGACGGGCTGCCCGGGGTCGCCCGCTCGATGCCGACGAGCCGCGCCGCCGACCGCGTCGCCGCCGCGCTCGGGATCGCCTGCTACGAGACGCCAACCGGCTGGAAGTTCTTCGGCAACCTGCTCGACGCCGGGCGCATCGCGCTGTGCGGCGAGGAGAGCGCCGGCACCGGCGCCGATCACGTGCGCGAGAAGGACGGCCTCTGGGCGGTGCTGTTCTGGCTCAACATCCTGGCGGTGCGCGGCGAACCCGCCGCGGCGGTGGTCGCCGACCACTGGCGCCGCTACGGCCGCGACGTCTATGTGCGGCACGATTACGAGGCGATCGAAAGCGAGCGTGCCAACCGGCTGATCGACGGGCTGCGCCGCCGGCTCCCCGAGCTGCCCGGCGCACGGGTCGGCGGTTTCGCCATCGCCGAGGCCGACGATTTCGCCTACACCGACCCGGTCGACGGATCGCGCAGCGAGCACCAGGGCATCCGGGTCGGCTTCACCGACGGATCGCGCATCGTCTACCGGCTGTCGGGCACCGGCACCGAGGGGGCGACCTTGCGCGTCTATATCGAGCGCTTCGAGCCCGACCCGGCGCGGCACGGGGTCGCGGCGAGCACCCTGCTGGCGCCGCTTGCCGCGTCCGGCGCCGCGCTTGCCGATATCGCGGCGGTCACCGGGCGCACCGCGCCGAGCGTCGTGGTTTAGCGCAGCGGCCGAGGAGGAGAGCGCATGCTGTCGACGGATCGGTCCACCGAACGGCTGGCGCGGCGGGCCATCGCCCTGGTGCTGGCCGGCGGCCGCGGCAGCCGGCTGCGGCAGCTGACCGACCGGCGGGCGAAGCCGGCGGTGTTCTTCGGCGGCAAGTTCCGCATCATCGATTTCGCGATGTCGAACTGCCTCAACTCGGGCATCCGCCGGATCGGCGTGCTGACCCAGTACAAGGCGCACAGCCTGCTGCGCCACCTGCAAATGGGCTGGTCGTTCCTGCGCCCCGAGATGAACGAGTTCCTCGACCTCTTGCCGGCGCAGCAGCGCACCGACGAGGCGACCTGGTATCGCGGCACCGCCGATGCGGTGTTCCAGAATTTCGACATCTTCCGCGCCGCACGCCCCGACTATTTCGTCGTGCTGGCGGGCGACCACGTCTACAAGATGGACTACTCGAACATGCTGGCGCAGCACGTCGCGAGCGACAGCGATTGCACGGTCGCCTGCGTCGAGGTGCCGATCGCCCAGGCGAGCGAGTTCGGCGTGATGACGGTCGACGCCTCGCGCCGGGTCACCGGCTTCGAGGAGAAGCCGCCCCAGCCGAAGCCGATGGCCGGCAAGCCCGACCGGGTGCTGGCGAGCATGGGGATCTACGTGTTCAGCGCGCCGTTCCTCTATGCCGAGCTGGAGCGCGACGCGGCCGATGCGGCCTCGTCGCACGATTTCGGCAAGGACATCATCCCCTACCTCGTGACCCGCGGCCGCGTGGCGGCGCACCATTTCGAGGAGAGCTGCGTCAAGACGACCCCCGAGGCCGAGCCCTATTGGCGCGATGTCGGGACGATCGACGCCTACTGGGCGGCCAATCTCGACCTGGTGATGCCGGTACCCTCGCTCGACATCTACGATCCGAACTGGCCGATCTGGACCTACCAGCAGCAGCTGCCGCCGGCCAAGTTCGTCTTCGACGACGACGACCGGCGCGGCATGGCGGTCGATTCGATGGTGTCGGGCGGCTGCATCATCTCGGGCGCGCATGTCGCGCGCTCGCTGCTGTTTTCGAACGTCCGCGTCAACTCGCATGCGCGGACGCGCGATGCGGTGTGCCTGCCCGAAGTCGAAATCGGCCGCCACGCGCGCCTCAACCGCGTCGTGATCGACCGCGGCGTGCGCATTCCCGAAGGGCTGGTGATCGGCGAGGACCGGCAATTCGACGAAAAGCGCTTCTACCTCAGCGAGGGCGGCGTGACCCTCGTCACCGCCGAGATGATCGCCAGGCTGAGCGCTTAGCGGGCGCCTCGATGCGCCGAAGCGCGCCTCAGAAAATGCGCGCCGCGCTCGCCCGTTCGCGCAGGAAAACCCGCGCCTCGCGACCTGCCTGAAGCGCGTCGCGCGCCGCCTCTACCGCATCGAGCAGCGCCTGTTCCTTGTCGAGGTAGTCGCCGTAGGTGGCGTTATCGAGCCGTACGATCCAGCGCGCGTCACGGCCTCTCTGGCAAACATGGAACTCCATGATGTCCATCCGCGCGGCGACCTCCCGGGCCATCGTGTCGATGACCGTATAATGACAGGCAGTATCACCAAATCCGTTCACCGTTTGAAGATAATTTTAGGTTTATTTGCGGTTAAGATGCCTGCACAAGCGGCATTTTGCCGCTTTTCTGCGCAGCTGTTGCCGCGGTGTCGCATCCGGCGCGAAAACGCCTTGCCGTGCCCGTAACTTAGCGGCAAGGCTGCGGATCGGCGGCGGCGCGGTTCGTCGACGGAAGGATCGGAGCCGTGACGAGCGGGATCGAGCACGACAAGGCGGCGGCGGTCGCCCGCGCCCGGGCACTCGCCGGCGCGCGCCTGGGGACAGGCGAATCGGCGGCGGGAAGCGCCTTCATCGCTGCCTTCTACGAGCACGCCCCGCCGGCCGACGTGGCGCTGCGCCGCGCCGGCGATCTGTGTGGCGGCGCGCTGGCGCTGTGGCGCTTCGGCGCGCGGCGCCAGCCCGGCGAGGTGCTGGTGCGGGTCTACAATCCCGAACCGGCGCGCGACGGCTGGGAGTCGCCGCACACCATCGTCGAGGTCGTCAACGACGACATGCCGTTTCTCGTCGATTCGGTGACCGCGGCGATCAACGAGGCCGGCGCCGTGGTGCATCTCGTCATCCATCCGATCCTCGCCGCCGCGCGCGACGCCGGCGGCAGCCTGATCGGGCTCGGCCTCGCCGAGGGCCTGCGCGAATCCTGGATGCAGGTCGAGATCACCCGCCAGCGCGGCGCGGCCGAGCGCGAGGCGCTCGCCGCGACGCTGCGCGGGGTGCTCGCCGATGTGCGCGCCGCGGTTGCCGATTGGGGCATGATGCGCGACGCGCTCCGGCGGCTCAGTCGGGGCATCGCCGCCGCGCCGCTGCCGCCGGACGAGATCGCCGAGGATGTCGCGTTCCTCGACTGGCTCGCCAACAACCATTTCACGCTGCTCGGCATGCGCGAGTACGACTTCGCCGGCGGCCAGGCGGTCGAACCGCCGCTCGGCGTGCTGCGCGAGCCCGGCTACCGCGCCTTTGGCGGGCTGCGCGACATCGCGGCACTGCCGGCCGATGTGCGCGCCTTCATGCGCCGCCGCGAGCTGCTGATCATCAGCAAGACCGACCGCCGCTCGACCGTGCACCGCAGCGCGCCGATGGATGCGATCGGCGTGCGCCGCTTCGGCGGCGGCGGCGAGGTGCTCGGGCTGACCCTGTTCGTCGGGCTCTTCACCTCCTCGGCGTACAGCGACCGGCCGCGCGACATCCCGATCGTCAGCCGCAAGGTCGCCCGCGTGCTCGAGCGCAGCGGGCTGCCGCCGGAGAGCCATGACGGCAAGGCGCTCACCCACATCCTCGAGACGCTGCCGCGCGACGAGCTGTTCCAGGCGAGCGAGGATGCGCTCTACGAGGTGGCGATCGGCGTCCTCAACCTTCAGGAGCGGCAGCGCATCGCGCTTTTCGTGCGGCGCGACCCGCTCGGGCGCTTCGTCTCCTGCCTCGTCTACGTGCCGCGCGAGCGCTACGACACGGCGCTGCGCCACAGCTTCGCGGCGATCCTCGAAGAGGCGTTCGCCGGCAGCGTCGCGACGCGCCACGTCCATGTCGACGATTCGCCGCTCGCCCGGGCGCATTTCATCGTGCGCCCGGCGCACGGCCGGGTGCGCGAGGTCGATGCGGCGGCGGTCGAGGCGCGGCTTGCCGAGGCCGGCCGACTGTGGATCGACCGCCTCGAGGCCGCGGCGGTCGCCGCCTTCGGCGAAGGCGAGGCGCACGCGCGGCTGGCCCGGCTGCGGGCGTTCCCGGTGGCTTATCAAGCGCGCACCGCGCCCGACCAGGCGATCGCCGATCTGGCGCCGATCGAGGCGGTGCTCGCCGGCTCGCCGCTCGAGGCGTCGCTGCACCCGCGCGACGGCGAGGCGGTGCCCGGGCTGCGCCTCTACCGGCAGGGCGCGCCGGTGGTGCTCTCGGACATCCTGCCGGTGCTCGAGAATCTCGGCCTGCGGATCATCGCCGAGGAGCCGTTCCGCGTCGACAGCGCGGCCGGCGAGGCGGTCTGGGTGCACGAATTCACGCTCGCCGAGGGTGCCGTGCCGGGCGAACTCACCGCGCAGCTTCGCGGCAACTTCGAGGCGGCGCTGGTCGCGGTCGCCGGCGGTGCGATCGAGAACGACGGCTTCAACCGGCTCGTGCTGGCGGCCGGGCTCAGCGCCCGGCAGACGACCATCCTGCGGCTCTACAGCAAGGTGCTGCGCCAGGCCAGCACCTTCAGCCAGGCCTACATGGAGGACACGCTGGCGGCGCACGCGGGGATCGCGCGGCGTCTCGTCGCGCTGTTCGAGGCGCGTTTCGATCCCGCGCCGCCGCCGGGCTCGCTCGGCGCGATCGCCGAGCTGCAGGCGATCGACCATGCGCTCGATGCGGTCGAGAGCCTCGACGAGGACCGCATCCTGCGCGGCTTCCTGCTGCTCGTCGTCAACTCGGTGCGCACCAACTATTTCCAGGCGCTGCCCGACGGCACGCCGAAGCCCTGCCTCGCGGTCAAGCTCGCCTCGAGCCGGATCGAGCTGTTGCCGCTGCCGCGCCCGCTCTTCGAGATCTACGTCTACAGCCCGCGCATGGAGGGCGTGCACATGCGCGCCGGCAAGGTGGCGCGCGGCGGCATCCGCTGGTCCGACCGGCGCGAGGATTTCCGCACCGAGATCCTCGGCCTGATGAAGGCGCAGACGGTCAAGAACGCGGTGATCATCCCGGTCGGCTCGAAAGGCGGCTTCGTGCTGAAGCGGCTGCCCGCCGACCGGGCCGAATTCGCGGCCGAGGGAATCGAATGCTACAAGCTCCTCATTCGCGGGCTGCTCGACCTGACCGACAACATCGTCGCCGACACGCCCGAGACGCACCACATCGAGCCGCCGCCGGCGGTGGTGCGGCATGACGACGACGATCCCTATCTGGTGGTCGCCGCGGACAAGGGCACCGCGACCTTCTCCGACACGGCTAATGCGATCGCCATCGAATACGGCTTCTGGCTCGGCGACGCGTTCGCCTCGGGCGGCTCGGCCGGCTACGACCACAAGGCGATCGGCATCACCTCGCGCGGTGCCTGGGAGCTGGTGAAACGCC
The DNA here is from genome assembly GCA_035507475.1 of Allostellaceae bacterium. Lineage (GTDB taxonomy): Bacteria > Pseudomonadota > Alphaproteobacteria > ATCC43930 > CGMCC-115725 > DATARH01. The sequence goes on from DATJOB010000204.1 coordinate 6,463, forward strand.
ATTTCCGCGAGCTCGGCCGCGACATCCAGACGACCGAGTTCAGCTGCGTCGGGGTCGGCGACATGGCCGGCGACGTGTTCGGCAACGGCATGCTGCAGTCGCGCCACACGCGGCTCGTCGGCGCCTTCAACCACCTGCACATCTTCATCGATCCCGAGCCGGATGCCGAGCGCAGCTACGCCGAGCGCCGGCGGCTCTTCGATCTGCCGCGCTCGACCTGGCTCGATTACGACCGCAGCCTGATCTCGCCGGGCGGCGGCGTCTTCGAGCGCAGCGCCAAGTCGATCGCGGTCAGCCCCGAGATGCAGCGCCGCTTCGGCATCGCCGCGGAGCACCTGACCCCCGCCGAGCTGATCGGCCACCTGCTGCGCGCCGAGGTCGATTTGCTGTTCTTCGGCGGCATCGGCACCTTCGTCAAGGCGCGCGACGAGACGCACGCCCAGGTCGGCGACAAGGCGAACGACGCCGTGCGCATCGACGGCGGGGCGATCCGCGCCGGCGTGGTCGGCGAGGGCGCCAATCTCGGCGTGACGCAAAAGGGGCGCATCGAATATGCCGCCAAGGGCGGGCGCATCGACACCGACGCGATCGACAATTCGGCCGGCGTCTCGATGTCGGACCACGAGGTCAACATCAAGATCCTGCTCGGCCATGCGATCGCCACCGGCAGCCTCGCCGCGCCCGAGCGCGAGCCGCTCCTCGCCGGGATGACCGACGAGGTCGCGGCGCTGGTGCTGCGCGACAACTACCTGCAGGGCGAGGCGTTGTCGGTCGCCGAGGCGCGCAGCGCTGTCGGCGCCGGGGCCGCGCTCGACAGCCAGGCGCGGCTCATCCGCGAGCTGGAGAAGGCCGGCCGGCTCGACCGCGCGATCGAGTTCCTGCCCGACGAGGCCGAGCTCGCGGCGCGCGGCGCGGCGCGGCGCGGGCTGACCCGGCCCGAGCTGTCGGTGCTGCTCGCCTACGCCAAGATGTCGCTCGACCACGAGCTGCTCGCATCCGACCTGCCCGACGCGCCGGAGCTCGCAGGCGAGCTGCGCGACTATTTCCCGGCGCCGCTGCGCGAGCGTTTCGCGACGCAGATCGCGGCGCACCCGCTGCGCCGCGAGATCGTCGCGACGCGGCTCGCCAACGATCTCGTCAACCGCGCCGGGCTCGCCTTCGTCCACGACCTCGCCGCGCGCAGCGGGCGCGGCGCCGCCGAGATCGCCCGCGCCTATCGCATCGTGCGCGAGGCGTTCCGGCTGCCCGCGCTGTGGGGCGCGGTCGAGGCGCTCGACAACCGCGTGCCGGCGGCGCTGCAATACGAGATGCTGCTCGACGTGGCGGGGATCGTCGAGCATGCCGCGCTCTGGCTGTTGCGTGCCGGCCGGCTGGCGCTCGCCGCCGAGACCGCGCGCCTCGCGCCGGCGGTGGCGCATCTGTCGGCGAATCTCGAGGGCCTGCTGCCGGCCGACGAGCGCGCACTCTATGACGGCCGCGTCGCGCGCCTCGCCGCCGCGGGCGTGCCGCAAGCGCTCGCCGCCGAGGTCGGCGGCATCGTCTTCCTGACGACGGCGTTCGAGATCGGCGACCTCGCCGAGCGCACCGCGCGGCCGATCGAGCGCGCAGCGCGCTGCTTCTATGGCGTCGGCGACCGCTTCGCGCTCGACGGGCTGCGCGACGCCGCCCGCCGCCTGCCGGCCGAGACCGCCTGGCAGAAGGCCGCGGTCGATACGCTGATCGACGATTTCTACGCGCTCCAGGCCGACCTCGCCGAGCGCGTGCTGAGCGCCGCGCCGGACGGCAACGGCGCCGCCGACGACCCGGTCGCCGCCTGGACCCGGGCGCGCACCGCGCAGCTCGCGCCGGCCGAGGCGATCGCCGCCGAGCTGCGCGCCGCACCGAGCCCGGACCTGGCGATGCTCGTCGTCGCCGGGCGGCAGCTTCGCCAGGCGCTCGGCTGATCCGGTAACGCAACGGTTGTATTGCTCGCCAATATTTTGATTTAATACGTTATATCAATCCGTTACCGGATTCTGCCATGATCCGGCGGGGTCGGCAGCTTGCGGCAGGGGCATGCATCGGCGGCGGTTTCTTCTGACGGCGGCGGGCGCCGCGGCGGTCCCGGCGAGGCTCTGGGCGGCGCCGGTCGTCCCGGCGGGGCGCCGGCTGCGCCTTGTCGACGCGCATAGCGGGACGGTATTCGACGCTGCGTACCGCGACGACAAGGGCCCGATCCGCACCGCCGTGGTCGAGCTCGACATGTTCCTGCGCGACCGGCGCAGCGGCGGCGTCACCAACATCGATGTCGGGGTCCTCGATTTTCTCGCCGGGGTGATGGCGGCGATCGGCGAGAAGAGCGCGGTCGTGCTCTCGGCCTACCGCTCGATGGAGACCAACCGGCTCCTCGAACGGACCAATTTCGGCGTCGCCGACAACAGCCAGCATCTCTACGGCCGGGCGCTCGACGTGAGCTTTCCGGCGGCCAGGCTCGCCGATGCCGTGGCGGCGGCGCGGGCGATGCGGCGCGGCGGGGTCGGCTGGTATCCCCGCTCGAAATTCGTCCATCTCGACACCGGTCCGGTGCGCAACTGGGAGCTCGGCGCCGAGGGGCTGGAGGACGAGCTGCTCAAATGGCCGAACGCGACGCCGATCAGCCGCAAGCCGACCGGGGTGATGCTGGTCGAGGGGCGCGGCCGCCTCACCGTCGGCGGCGGCAAGCCGCCCGTGGTCGCGCCGTCGCGAACGGTGAGGCTGGCGGACGGCCAGGTCGCCGGGCTGCTGCAGGCCGCGCCGAAAGCACCCTAGCGCCGGTCGCCGCTGGCGGCCGGACGGCGCGGCTCTCGCGGCGTTCGTCGGGTAGCGCGTGGAGGTGCGATGGACATCGCCAAGATTTCGGCCGGCCGGTCACCGCCGCACGACATCAACGTCATCGTCGAAATCCCGCAGGGCGGCACCCCGGTCAAATACGAGCTCGACAAGGAGTCGGGCGCGCTCCTGGTCGACCGCTTCCTCCATACCGCGATGTTCTACCCCGGCAATTACGGCTTCGTGCCGCACACGCTGGCCGATGACGGCGACCCGCTCGACGTGCTGATCGTCGGGCCGGGACCGGTCGTCCCCGGCGCGGTGGTGCGCTGCCGGCCGGTCGGGGTGCTGATGATGGAGGACGAGAAAGGCCGCGACGACAAGATCGTCGCCGTGCCGGTCGACGCGCTGCACCCGTTCTACACGAGTGTCGCCTCGTACCGCGACCTGCCGCCGATCCTGTGCGACCAGATCGCGCATTTCTACAGCCATTACAAAGACCTCGAGCCCGGCAAGTGGACCCGGATCGTGCGCTGGGCCGGCCCCGACGAGGCGGCGGCCTTGATCGAAGGCGCGATCGATCGGGCGGCCGGCGCGGAGGCTTAAGCCTCCGCGCGGTTCTGCCGGTTGCCGACGAGGTCGTCGACCACCGCCGGGTCGGCGAGGGTCGAGGTGTCGCCGAGCTGGTCGTGCTCGTCGGCGGCGATCTTGCGCAGGATGCGGCGCATGATCTTGCCCGAGCGGGTCTTGGGCAGACCCGGCGCCCATTGCACGAGGTCGGGTGCGGCGATCGGGCCGATCTCCCGCCTGACCCAGGACACCAGCTCCTTGCGCAGCGCCTCGTTCGGCTGCTCGTCGGCGCGCAGCGTCACATAGGCGTAGATGCCCTGGCCCTTGATGTCGTGCGGATAGCCGACGACGGCAGCCTCGGCGACCTTGGGGTGGGCGACCAGCGCCGACTCGATCTCGGCGGTGCCGAGCCGGTGGCCGGCGACGTTGATGACGTCGTCGACGCGGCCGGTGATCCAGTAGAACCCGTCGGGGTCGCGCCGCGCGCCGTCGCCGGTGAAGTAGAGCCCCTTGAAGGTCGAGAAATAGGTCTCGACAAAGCGTTTGTGGTCGCCGAACACGGTGCGCATCTGCCCCGGCCAGGAGCGTGCGATGCACAGATTGCCCTCGCAGACGCCGTCGAGCCGGTTGCCCTCGCCGTCGACGATGACCGGCTCGACCCCGAAGAACGGCCGCGTCGCCGAGCCCGGCTTCAAGGGCGTCGCGCCGGGGAGCGGGGTGATCAGGATGCCGCCGGTCTCGGTCTGCCACCAGGTGTCGACGATCGGGCAGCGCTCCTCGCCGACCTGCTCGTAGTACCACATCCAGGCTTCCGGGTTGATCGGCTCGCCGACCGAGCCGAGGAGGCGCAGCGACTTGCGGCTCGCCTTCTTCACAAAGCCCTCGCCCTCGCGCATCAGCGCGCGGATCGCGGTCGGCGCGGTATAGAAGATCGATACGCCGTGCTTGTCGCAGACCTGCCAGAAGCGCGAGGCGTCGGGATAGTTCGGCACGCCCTCGAACACCAGCGTGGTCGCGCCGTTCGACAGCGGCCCGTAGACGATGTAGCTGTGCCCGGTGACCCAGCCGACATCCGCCGTGCACCAGTAGACCTCGCCCGGCCGGTAGTCGAAGACGTATTCGTGGGTCATCGAGACATAGGCGAGATAGCCGCCCGTCGTGTGCAGCACGCCCTTGGGTTTCCCGGTCGAGCCCGAGGTGTAGAGGATGAAGAGCGGGTCCTCGGCCGACATCTCCTCGGGCGGGCAATCGGGCGAGGCGGCGGCACAGGCCTCGTGGTACCAGACGTCGCGACCCGGCACCCAGTCGACCGCGCCGCCGGTGCGGCGCACGACGACGACCGTGTCGACCGTGACCGAGCAGGCGGCGAGCGCGGCGTCGGCGTTGCGCTTCAGCGGCACCTTGCGGCCGCCGCGCAACCCCTCGTCGGCGGTGATCAGCACGGTCGAGCGGCAATCGTCGATGCGGCCGGCAAGACTGTCGGGCGAGAACCCGCCGAACACCACCGAATGGATCGCGCCGATCCGCGCGCAGGCGAGCATCGCGAAAGCCGCCTCGGGGATCATCGGCATGTAGATCGTGACGCGGTCGCCCTTCTTGACGCCGCGCGACTTGAGCACGTTGGCGAGCCGGCAGACCTGCTCGTGCAGCTCGCGATAGGTGACCTTCCTGCTTTCGTCAGGGTCGTCGCCCTCCCACAGGATCGCGGTCTGGTCGGCCTTGGTCGCGAGGTGCCGGTCGATGCAGTTATAGGCGGCGTTGAGCGTGCCGTCCTCGTACCAGCGGATCGACACGTCGCCGTCATAGGAGGCGTTCATCACCTTGGTGTAGGGCTTGATCCAGGCGAGCCGCCTGCCTTCGCGGCCCCAGAAGCCGTCGGGGTCGGCGAGCGACTCCTGGTAGCGCCGGAAATAGGCGTCCTCGCTGAGCTTGCCGATCGGCGCGTGCGTGGTGATCGCGATCAGATGGCCATCCGGCATGCCTTCCTCCCATCAGCGACGGCGTTTGATCCTGATATGGCGCAGCCGCGCGGCCGGCGCAATTTCCGTGTCGCGGGTGCGCCACTAAACCCCTCTCCGGCACGCGGGCACGCGGCAGAGGGGTCGTATCGGCGAGCGGGCTAGGCCTCGATCCCGGCCAGCTTGCAGATCGTCGCCCATTCGGCGTCGGTCACCGGGCACACCGAAAGCCGCGACTGGCGGATCAGCGCCATGTTCCTGAGCGCCGGCGTCGCCTTCATCTGGACGAGCGTCACCGGGGTCCTGGCCGGTTTCACCGGCGCCACGTCGACCAGCCCGAAATGCGCGCTCGGCTCGTCCGGGTTCGGATAGAAGGCGCGCACGATCTCGACCACGCCGACGATCTCCTTGCCCTCGTTCGAGTGATAGAAGAAGGCGCGCTCGCCCTCCTTCATCGCCTTCATGTTGTTGGCGGCCTGGAAATTGTGGACGCCGTCCCAGTGGGTGCGCTTGTCCTGCACCATCCGGTCCCAGGAATATTTGCCCGGTTCGGATTTGACGAGCCAATGCGCCATCGAAATATCCCCTTGTCCTCGGGCATCGCGGCTTCGGCCGGTGCCGTATTCCGCGTTGGCGGAACTCTATCCGACCAGCAAATAATCCGCCTGGTCTTCATAGACCGAGCCGGCCTTGGTCGGGTAGCTCGCGATCAGGCTGAAGCGCTCGACCGGCAGCGGCCCGGCGTGGAATTGCGCGCCGTCGGCGAGAAAGCGGCGAAGGTCGTCGCGGCGCGGCTCGCGCAGCCTGGCGAGCGTCACATGCGGGGCGAACTTGCGCGGCTCGGGCGGCAACCCGACGCGGAGCAGGGCCTGCTCAATCTTGCCCTGCAAGGCGACGAGCGCCGGGTCGCGCTTGACCCCGACCCAGAGCTGGCGCGGCTTGTCGCCGCCGAACACGCCGGTACCGGCCAGTTCGAGCGCAAAGCGCCGCGCCTTGAGCCACTGCAGCGCCTCGTCGACATCGGCCGCGACGCCCTCGTCGACCTCGCCGATAAAGCGCAGCGTCAAATGGAAGTTGCCCGGATCGACCCATTTCGCGCCGGCGACGCTGTTCTGCAGCAGCGACAGGCGAAGCTTCAGTTCGGGCGGGAAGGCGATCCCGACAAAGAGGCGGAGCATTGTTCTTCTCGTGCATCGCGCGGCCCGCGGTTGTGCCGCACGATCGTTCAGGTGAACAGCGTCAGGATGCCGGTGTGGCCGTAGAGCCGGTCGCGCGAGATCTCGCCGTTGGCGAAGAACCCGACCAGCGGGAACTCGCCGAGCGTCTCGCGGATGATCGTCGCCTCGACGCCCTCGTCGCCGAACAGCGAGACGCCGCGCGCGACACAGCTGACATAGACCCCGGCCTTGGGCGGCCCGCCGAGCCGGCCGGCGAGCTGCCGCACCATGCGCACGAGGTCCTGCCGGGCGCTGTCGGGATCGCGCCGGCAGAAGAGGATCGGGTCGCCGGGCGCGACCTCGGCGCCGAGCACGATCCAGCCCTGGCCCGGGTCGATCGCCATCAGATTGCGCACCAGATAGTCGCCGGTGTCGGTGCCGGCGACCGGGAGCCCGGCAAAGATGACGCCGCCGACCCGGCGCATATCCTGCGCCAGCTCCGGGCCGATATCGGTGCGGAACGCCTCGAGCGCCGGCCGGCCGTCGATCGCCATCACCACGTTGTCGCGCGCCTCGTCGATCCGCCGCACCGGGCCGATCGGCACGCAGCCCTGCGACAGCGCGGTGGCGACGCCGACCCCCGGCGCCAGCATCAGCCCGGCCATGCCGCCGGCGCCGAGCCCGCTCTCGTTGCCGCGATCGTTGTCCCCGGGGCCGCGCGCGACGAGGGTCGCGGCGGTGCGGTGCGAGACGAGCCCGCCGACGAGGAACGCGCCGCTCGCCGCACCCGCCTCGATCGTCGCGCGCAGCAGGTCGGGGCAGCGCGGGTCGGCATGGACCAGCGCGAGGATCGGCTGCACGGCGTCGATCCACGCGCCATGCCGGCGCGGCAGGTCGGCGGCGGGGTCGGCCGTCGCGGCGAAGATGCGGAAGGCGTCGGGCGGCAGCGCGACGGTCAGCACCGCCGCGGCGGGCCGGTCGTAGACCTCCTCGCCGGCGGCGCAGACGCCAAGCCCGACCCCGCCGACCCAGTGGTCGATCCCGGTGCCGGCGACGAGCGCGTCGACGAGAGCGGGCAGTGCCCCGGCCGCCGGCTCGCTGACATAGAGGATGCCGAGCGTCGCCTCGGCCTCGCGGCCGAGCTGGGCGACGAGGCGCCGCGCGAGGCTCGCCGCATCGCCGGCGGCGAAAGCGGCGGCGAAGCCGGCGCTCACGAGCGGCCCTCCGGCGGGCCGACGAGCCGCGCGACGAGCGGCGCGATGCGGTCGACCATGACCGCGATGCCGCGCGCATTGGGATGCAGCCCGTCGGGCTGGTTGAGAGCCGGGTCCATCGCCACACCGTCGAGGAAGAAGGGGTAGAGCGGCACGTCGTGCGCCTTCGCCAACTCGGGATAGATGCGGTCGAAGGCGTGCTCGTAATCGGCGCCCCAGTTGGGCGGCGCCAGCATGCCGAGGAGCAGCACGCGGGCGCCCGACGCCTTGATCTTGCCGATCATCTTGTCGAGGTTGGCGCGCACGATCGCCGGGTCGATGCCGCGCAGCGCGTCGTTGGCGCCGAGCGCCAGGATCACCAGGTCCGGCTTGTCGGCCAGCGCCCAGTCGAGCCGCGCCAGGCCGTCGGTCGTGGTGTCGCCCGAGACCCCGCCGTTGATCATCCTGATCGCGATCCCCTCGGCCTCGAGCCGCGCCGCCAGCCGGGCCGGGAACGCCTCGCTCTCGGGGAGGCCGAGCCCCGCGGTGAGGCTGTCGCCGAAGGCGAGGATCTCGGGCGCCCTGGCTTGCGCCGGCATCATGCCGAGCGCCAGCGCCGCGTTGAAAACCAGCGCCGCCGCGCCATATCGACGGAGCTTTTGCGCGCCCCTGCCCTTGGAACCGACATGACCGCTGCGCCCCATCCCGGCCGCCCGCTCGTGGTGATGGAGGATGTACATCTAACACTGGGGAGCGCGGCCGGACCCGTCAACATCCTGCGCGGCGTTTCGCTCGCGATCAGCGCCGGCGAAAGCGTCGCGCTGATCGGCCCGTCGGGCTCGGGCAAGTCGACGCTGATGATGGTCGCGGCCGGTCTCGAACGGCCGGACCGCGGCCGCGTCGCGGTGGCCGGGCAGGAGCTCGCCGCGCTCGACGAGGACGCGCTGGCGCGGCTGCGCCGGCGCCATATCGGCATCGTCTTCCAAGCGTTCCACCTGATCCCGACGATGAGCGCGCTCGAGAATGTCGCGATCCCGCTCGAGCTGGCCGGCGCCGCCGACCCGTTCGCCGGCGCCGCCGCGGCGCTCGATCGGGTCGGCCTCGCGCAGCGCGCCGCGCACTACCCGGCGCAGCTCTCGGGCGGCGAGCAGCAGCGCGTCGCGATCGCCCGCGCCTTCGTCGCGGCGCCGCAGCTCCTCCTCGCCGACGAGCCGACCGGCAATCTCGACGCCGCGACCGGCGAGCTGGTGATCGACAGCCTGTTCGCCGAGCACGCGCGCCACGGCACCAGCCTCCTGCTGATCACGCACGACCCGGCGCTCGCGGCGCGCTGCGCGCGGCAGCTGCAGATGCGCGACGGGCGGATCGTCGAGGATCGCCGCACCGCGCCGCTGCGGCGGGTGCTGTGAGCCTCTACCCGCTGCGTCTCGCGGCGCGCGAGCTGCGCGGCGGGGTGCGCGGCTTCCGCATCTTTCTCGCCTGCCTGGTGCTCGGCGTCGGCGCGATCGCCGGGATCGGCTCGCTCGGCGCCGCGGTGCGCGCCGCGATCCGCGCCGATGCGCGGGTGCTGTTCGGCGGCGATGTCGAGGTCCGCCTGGTGCACCGCGAGGCCGACCCCGACGAGCGGCGGTTTCTCGCGGAGAGCGGCACGGTCGGCGAGGTGGCGCTGCTGCGCGCGATGGCGGTCTCGCTCGACCGCGCCAGGCACACGCTGATCGAACTGAGGGCGGTCGACGGCGCCTATCCGCTTTACGGCAACGTCGCGCTGACGCCGCCGGGCAGGCTCGACGCGGCGCTGGCGATGCGCGACGGCGTCTGGGGCGCGGCGGTCGAGCCGGCGGCTGCGGCGCGGCTCGGCCTCGTTCCCGGCGACCGCTTCAGGATCGGCGAGGCGACCTTCGCGCTCCGCGCCGTCGTCGCGCACGCGCCCGATGCGGCGCTGAGCGGGCTCGCTTTCGGCCCGCGGGTCATCGTCGCGCAGGCGGCGCTCGGCGCCACCGGCCTCATCCAACCCGGCGCGCTGGTGACCTACGCCTATCGGCTGAGACTGCCGGCGGGCAGCGATGCCGCCGCCTGGGTCCGCACGGCGCGGGAGCGGTTTCCCGACGCCGGCTGGCAGGTCCGCACCGCCGGCGAAGCGAGCCCGCTGCTGCAGCGCTTTATCGACCGCATCGCGCTGTTCCTCGGGCTGGTCGCGGTCACCACGCTGCTGGTCGGCGGGATCGGCATCGGCAGCGCGGTCGCGACCTATATCGCCGGCAAGACCGCGACCATCGCCACCCTCAAATCGCTCGGCGCCGCAACGCGCACCGTGTTCGCCGCCTATGCGGTTCAGCTCGCCGCGCTGTCCGCGGCGGGCATCGCGGCGGGGCTGGCGCTCGGCGCGCTGGTGCCGCTGGCGGCGGCGCCGCTCGTCGCGCAGCTGCTGCCGATCCCGCTGCGGCTCGGCCTCTATCCGCTGCCGCTTGCGGTGGCCGCGGCGAGCGGGGCGCTCGTCGTCGCGCTGTTCGCGCTGCCGCCGCTGGCGGCGATCGGCCGGGTGGAGCCGGGGTCGCTGTTCCGCGCCGGCACCGGGCTTGCGGCGCCGCGCCGCGCGGTCCCGTGGCCGGCGCTCGCCGGCGCCGCGGGCGCCGGGGTCGCGCTCGCCGCGCTCGTCGCGCTGACGACGCCCGACCGCATGATCGCGCTCTACTACGTCGCCGGCGCGGCAGCCGCCTTCGCCGTGTTCCGCGGCGCGGCGGCGCTGATCGTCGCCGCGGCGCGGCGCGCCGTGCGTCCGCGCCGGGTCGCGCTGCGCCTCGCGCTCGGCAATCTCTGTCGGCCGGGAGCGCCGACATCGCGCGTCGTGCTGGCGCTCGGCATCGGGCTCACCGTGCTCGCCGCGGTGGCGCTGGTCGAGGCAAGCCTCGACCGCGAGA
>DATJOB010000205.1:0-3259 GCA_035507475.1 Allostellaceae bacterium
ATCCGGGGCCTCGGCGGCTTCATCGTTACGCACGAACTCAATCGCGCAGCAGCTCGTTGATCGACGTCTTGGCGCGGGTCTGCTCGTCGACCTGCTTGACGATGACCGCGCAATAGAGGCTCGGGCCCGGGCTGCCGTTCGGCAGGGGCCGGCCCGGCAACGACCCCGGCACCACCACCGAATAGGCCGGGACCCGGCCCATGTGGATCTCGCCGGTGTCGCGATTGACGATCTTGGTGGTCGCGCCGATGAAGGTCCCCATCGCCAGCACCGCGCCGCGCTCGACGATGACGCCCTCCACCACCTCGCTGCGCGCGCCGATGAAGCAATCGTCCTCGACGATCACCGGCTCGGCCTGCAGCGGCTCGAGCACGCCGCCGATGCCGACCCCGCCCGACAGGTGGCAGTTCTTGCCGATCTGGGCGCAGGAGCCGACCGTCGCCCAGGTATCGACCATCGTGCCGCCGCCGACATAGGCGCCGACATTGACGAAGCTCGGCATCAACACGACGTTGGGCGCGATGAAGGCCGAGCGCCGTACGATCGCTCCCGGCACTGCGCGAAAGCCGGCATCGCGAAACCGGTTCGACGACCAGCCGGCGAATTTCGACGGCACCTTGTCCCACCAACGCGCGGCGCCGCGCTCGCTGTCGACCGGGCCTCCGGCGATCTCGGACATGTCGTTGAGGCGGAACGACAGGAGCACCGCCTTCTTCAGCCATTGATGGACCCGCCAGCCGTCGCCGGATTTCTCGGCAACTCGCAACTGCCCGCTGTCCATGCCCTCGAGCGCCGCTTCGACCGCGTCGCGCGGCGCGCCGCGCGTCGCGGTCGAGATCGTCTCGCGCGCCTCCCAGGCGGCGTCGACGGTGCGGGCGAGATCGGTGTCGCTCATGGCGGGGGTCCGGCTGGAGAAACGGCGCCGAACCATGAGCGAGCCGGCCGGCGAGTGTCAACCGGACCCGTCGTCAGACGACGATGATCAGCGCGGCGAGCGCGCCGGCGGCCCAGCAATAGATCGCGAACGGCACCAGCGCGTCCTCGAAATCGTGGCGCCGGAAATAGCGCATCAGGAAGGCGGTGCTGAGATAGGCGGTGATCCCGGCGATGAGCCCCGCGGCCAGCGACAGCGCCGTGATGCCGTGGCCGGGCAGCGCGATCAGCTTGGGCACTTCGAGGACGCCGGCGCCGAGGATGATCGGGGTCGCGATCAGGAACGAGAAATGCGCCGCCTCGACATGGTGGAGGCCGCAGAGGAGGCCGCCCACCATCGCCGCGCCGGAACGCGAGATCCCCGGGATGAACGCGGCGCATTGCCAGAGCCCGATGGCGAGCGCGCCCTTCCAGCCGAGCGGGGCCGCCCGTTCGGGAGCCGCCCGCCCGCCGGGGACCCGGCTGCGCAGCCGCTCGCCGAAGAGCAGCAGGAAGCCGTTGACGATGAGGAACAGCGCCGCGATCAGCGGCGAGGCAAAGAGCCCGCGCACCAGCTTCTCGAAGAGGACGCCGATCACCACGGCCGGCAGCGTCGCGACGACGATCAGCCCCAGCGCGCGCCGTGCGTCGCCGGGGTTCGGCCCAAGTCCGATGACGCCGAGCGCGATCGACGCCCAGGCGCGCCAGAAATAGACGAGCAGCGCCGCCGCGGTGCCGAGATGCAGCACCACGACAAAGGGCAGGAAGGCAGGCGCGTGCTGGTCGATCGGCCAGCCGAGCAGCGACGGCACGATGACGGCGTGGCCGAGGCTCGAGATCGGGAACAGCTCGGTGACGCCCTGCAGCACGGCCAGGGCAAAGGCATGGAGCGCGCTCATCGCCGGTTCCTTCTCAGCGGTCTGGGGCGGCCCGTTGCGGGCGGTCTTATTGCGGGCGGTCTTATTGCGGCCGGCGGGTGAAGCCCTTGGCCTCCATGCAGGAGCCGACGATCGCGGCGGCGCGGTCGCGGCCGGTCTCGGCGGTCTGCTGCGCCTGGGCGCGCATGATGCTGGCGCGCTGCAGATCGGCGGCGCGGCTCGCGGCGATGTCCTGATCGACCTGCGCGTCGGTGCGGGTCGCGGTCTCGGCCAGCGCCGCGCAATCGCGGTAGGCGTCGGCGGTCGCCGCCGCGTCGGCCCCCGGCTTGCTCCAGGCGCCGGCCGCGGCCCCGGCGCAGCCGGCGAGCAGCAGCGCCGCCAGCACTGCCCGCGCGCTACGCCCCGCTCTACGCATCGCGGCGGTTCTAGGCATCGCGCGCCGGTTCCGCCGCCGCCTTGCGCGCCGCGAGCGCCGCCAGGATCGCCCGCTTCTCGGCCGCGCTCGCCTCCCACCAGCGGGCGATCTCGTCGACCGTGCGCAGGCAGCCGCGGCATTGCCGGGTCGCCGGGTCGACGATGCAGATCCCCAGGCAGGGCGACGGCACCAGCGTTTCCATCGTCACGATCCGTTCGGCTGCAGCAGCTCGGCGAGCGTCGTGCGCAGCAGCTTGGCGCGCGCCGCCGGGATCGCAAAGCTCCAGCGCGCGAGGCGAGCGTTGAGCGTCTTCGCCTCGGCCTCGCCCTTGCCGAAGCCGCTGACCGCGATCGCCACCCAATCGCCGCTCCCGCCCGCCGCAGCGCCCGATGCCGGCATCAGGCGCAGCCCGACGACGAGGCCGTCGAAGGTGGTGAACGCTGCGGTGGCCACCCCGGTTTCCGGGATCGGCGCCTCGGCCGCCGGCTTGACGTCGTCGAGATCGAGCGCTTCGAGCGCCCCGGCCGGAGCGGCGAGCGCGTCGTCGTCCTTGGCATGCGCATCGGCCGGCGCGCCATCGAGCGCGAAGGGCTGGTCGGGCGAGCGACGCGCCACGGTGACGCTGGCGCCGTCCGGCGCGGTCAGCACCACCGCCGCGACGCGCCGCGGCGCGATGTCGAGGATGCGGCGGTCGAGCCAGGCGATGGCGTCGCCGCCGAGCTCGAACGAGCCGCGCGCCAGCCAGGCCTGGTCGCTGTCCGGCCGCCGGACATAGACGCCGGGCTCGCCGCCGGCGATGTCGTTGGGCCGCCGCCGCCCGATGACCAGCTGCGCGACGCGCGTCCCGGTCCGGTCCTGCGCGCTGACCAGCGTCGATTTGCCGTTGGCGGGGTCGTCGAGATCGAGCCGCCCGAGCAGCTCGGCGCGATCGGTCTTCGGCTCGACCAGCTCCAGCTCGGCGAGCTGCACCAGCAGCTTGCGCACGCGGTCCTGGGCCGCAGGGTAGTTGCCCTTCTCGACGACGGTCCAGCGCTGGTCGATCGCCGCGAAATTG
>DATJOB010000206.1:0-3494 GCA_035507475.1 Allostellaceae bacterium
CCCGCGCCTGTCCCGTCGCGACCTTGCGGCATCGCCGCTGGCGGCGCAAGCCGCCGGGCGCCGCGCAGAGAGGGCCGGGCGCACAAGAAAGGGCCGGCGAGGCCATCGCCCCGCCGGCCCTTTCGGCGCCGCGGCTGCGGCTAAAGCGGCGGCCCGACACTGCGCCGGCCGATGAGGCCGGCAATCAGCGCGATCAGGAAGATCACGATGAACAGATAGAACAGGATCTGCGCGATGCCGGCCGCGGCCGCCGAAACGCCGCCGAACCCGAACACACCGGCAATCACCGCGATGATGAAGAAGACCAAGGCCCAGTACAGCATGTCGATCCTCGTTGGCTGGCGGCCCGCAACCTTTTGGATTGCGAGCGGACTGTTCCACGAACGCGCCGGGCAACCCCAAGTTCCGGAGGAATTAATGGTTGCGCCGGGCGGCCGGCTCGGCGGAAGCGGCGTCGGTCAGCAGCCGCGCTCGCCGTCGTCGGGCCGCGCGCCGATTTCGCGCGCCGGCACGCCGGCCACCTTGGTCTCGGGCGAGACGGGTCGAACGACGACCGCTCCCCCACCGATGACCGACCATCTGCCGACCTTCCGGCGCGGCAGCACGACGGCGCCGATCCCGACCTCGCAGCCTTCTTCGAGATGGACGTGGCCGGCCAGCGCGACTCTCGGGGCCAATGTGCAATAGTCGTCGAGGACGCAGCCGTTCGCGACGGCAACCTGGGGGCCGATGGCGACGTGACGTCCGATGCGTATGTTTGTCGTGATCGACGAAAGGCCGAGCACGAGCGTTCCCGGACCCATCGTGACCGTGTCGCCGACCCAGCTGCCGGGATGGACGATGGTGGCGAAACGCGGTCCCGCCGCGCTCTCTATGGCGGCGGCGATCCGCCGACGCGCCGCCGGGTCTCCGATCGCCACGATAAAACTGACGCTTGGATCGCCGGCGAACGGCGCCAGCGCGGTTGAAACCGGTATCCCCTGCACCGCGGCCGGGGCCGGGAAGGCGGGGTCGACGACGAAGCCCACGCAGTCGATGTCGCGGCCGGCCGCCTTCGCATCCTTGATGGTCTGCAGGAGTTCCGAGCCGAGCCCGCCGGCACCGAAGATCACGACGCGATCGGCCATATCTCCTCCGATGGCTGGCGGACCGGGCGTTCGATCCCCTCACAGAGCCGGTGACGAAGTCAACCCGGGGTTGATCGATCGTCCAGCAGCGCCAGGAGCTGCGCCTCGGTCCAGGCGCTGAGCACGGCGGGATAACGGTGGTTGCGCAGATGGCACGGCTCGACCGAGCCGAGCGCCCAGGGCAGCGCGAAATATTTGCATTCCGCGGCGACCAGGTTGCACGCGTGCTCGGGAAGCGCCCGGACCAGGCTGATGCCGTTGGGCGGGTACCGCAGCCCGGAATGCTGCAGCGGAGGCTCGCCGCGTTCGGCGCCGCGGCGGCGCAGCTCGCGGAAGTTCGCGAACTCCAGGAGGCGCCGCGTCTCGTTGACGATCTGCTGCCCGAGCGCCCGGGCGATATCGGCGTAGTCCGGGTGCCGCAGCCGCCCGTCGACATCGGTCACCAGGTCGCGGCAGCGCAGCAGCGTCGCCAGGCGCACGTGAAGCTGTCGCTCGTGCACGACCATCGGGTCGTCGCGCCGGTCCTTCTCGTTGTCGCCGATGGTAATGCGGTGCGGATGCCGGCGGCTGCGGACCAACGGCTCCGGCAGGTAGCGCTTGCGGCCGAGTAGCGCGGCGCGGAAGCCGAACTCGTGCTCGATGCCTTGCGCCCCCAACGCGGTCGGGATCGGGCCGTAGCGATCGATGACATCGCGGCTGTACCCGCAGGCCCCGGCGTAATGGAAATCGAGAAAGCGGCCGTCGGCGTAGTCGCTGAGATCGAGGCTATAGGGCTGATCGCCGGCCAGCATCAGGCCCAGCTCGGCGCCGTTTGCGTCGATCAGGCGCAGATTGCTCCACACGCCGCTGGCGCCGCTCTCGCGCCAGGCGCCGACAAGCCGCTCGACCTGCTCGGGCTCGGCGACGTCGTCGCCCGACAACCACAGGAAGAACTCGCCGCCGATGAACGGCAGGCCCTCATTCGCGTGACCGAAATTGTGGCGGTTCTGCTCGCTGCGATGGATCACGACGCGATGCGGCCCGCGATAGCCCGCCGCCAGCTCGGTGATGAT
Source organism: Allostellaceae bacterium (assembly GCA_035507475.1). Taxonomy (GTDB): domain Bacteria; phylum Pseudomonadota; class Alphaproteobacteria; order ATCC43930; family CGMCC-115725; genus DATARH01. Next base: position 2,180 of record DATJOB010000206.1, read on the forward strand.
GTCGAAGGTACGGTCGGGCGAGCAATCGTCGGTGATCAGGATCTCGAGCGGGCTATAGGTCTGCGCGAAGACCGAGCGGACCGCCTCGGCGACGAAGTTTTCGTGGCGATAGCATTGCAGGCGGTAGGTGACGAGTGGCCCGCTGTCCGCGCTCGGCTCGCCCTCCCAGACGACCTTCGCCATTTCCCGCTCCTCTCAGCCGGGTCGCCTGACGGCAAGCTCGGCGAGCACACGGCCCCAGCCGCGCAGCAGATCGGCGAGCCGGTCGCGGCGGACGCTCATGTCGCCGCCATAGGCGTGGATGACGCGCCCCCGCCCGGCGCAGATCATCACATGGCCCGGCATGAAGACGAGGTCGTTGCGCCGCAATGCGGCGGGATCGGCCGCCGCGACCGGCTTGCCGATCGTCGTCGCCTGCAGGTCGGCGTCGCGCGGAACCGTGCGCCCGAGATCGCGGAACGCCTCCTGCACCAGCCCCGAGCAGTCGATGCCGAGGGCGCTGCGCCCGCCCCAGAGATAGGGGCAGCCGAGATAGAGGCTCGCGGCGGCGGCGAGGTCGCGCGACTGCGGCGGCGCGGTCGCGACGCAGCCCTCGGGCATGAAGCCGCCGCCGGCGAGGGCCATGTAGCGCGTGCCGCGGCATTCGAGGCCCTGCTGGGCCGCGCTCACCGGCGCATGGCGCGGCAGGAAATCGACCGCCGGCGCGCGCAGATCCGGCTCGGCATAACGGTAGGCGCCGCGCCCGGCGACGTAATGCGTCGGCTGAGGGGGCTCGCCCGGCTGCAGCGCGGCCGCCGCGACATAGCCGACATAGCGGTCGCGCCGCGACTGGCACCAGGCAAAGCCCGCCGCCTCGTCGAAGACGCGCACCGGTTCGCCGAAATGGTAGTACGTGTCGACCGGCGCGTCGCCGCGCGGCGCCCGCCGCACCGGCGCAAGACCGGCGATCACGTGCCCCTCCCGGCCTTCGGCATAGCGCGGCGCGTCGACCTTGTCGCGCAGCGCGCTGTCGGCGAGGTCCTCGCGGATCGCGTGAAGCCGGTGGTCGAACGCAGGGCTGGTCGGCGCTGTCGGCATCGGCGTCTCGGCGGGCCTCAAGTCTCGGGGCCTCGGCTCTGCGGGTCTCAGCTGGTCGGCGGGCGCGCTTTCCAGCTTTCATACTCGCGCATCAGGTCGCCGAACAGCAGGTCGGCCATCGCCTCGTATCCCGGCCGGGTCAGGTGCACATGATCGCGCGCAGCAAGCGGCGGGACGGCGCTTCCCATGCGGTCGATGCTGCAGATGCCGCCCATCGCCGCAAACCAGTCCCAGTAGG
>DATJOB010000207.1:0-4925 GCA_035507475.1 Allostellaceae bacterium
TGTTCTGCCGGTCGTCGTCTTCGCGCTGATGGCGGCGGCGTTCTATGTCGGGCTCGGTATCGACACCAACGTGCTGCCCTCGGCGCTGATCAACGAGGAGGCGCCGCGCTTCGACCTGCCGCCGCTGCCGGGCCACGACAAGGGGTTCTCGACCGCCGACCTCGAAGGCCATGTCAGCCTCGTCAACGCCTTCGCCTCGTGGTGCGCGCCGTGCCGGATGGAGCATCCGGTGCTGAACGCGCTCGCCAAGACCGGCCGGGTGCCGATCTACGGCATCGACTACAAGGACGCCGGCGAGGCGGCGCGCAACTGGATCGACGCGCTCGGCGACCCCTATACGGGGATCGGCATGGATAGCGGGCGGGTCGGCATCGATTGGGGGGTCTACGGCGTGCCCGAGACCTTCCTCATCGATCGCGCCGGCCGCATCCGCTACAAGCATGTCGGGCCGCTGTCGCAGGCCGATATCGACAAGACGATCCTGCCGCTCGTCGCCCGGCTGCAGAAATGACCCGGAGCTTGCTGTCGGTGCCGGCCCTCTCGCGGCCGCTGCGCGGTCCTCCCTCCGGCGTCGAGACGGCGGAGGGTCGCAGCGGCGGCGGCCGGCAGCTTCGCTGCGGCCTCGTCGACATCGGCTTCCGGTTGCTCCTTGCGCTCGTCGTCGTCTTCTACACCGTCGTGCCGGCGCAGGCGGTGCGGCCCGACGAGATGCTCGCCGACCCCGCGCTCGAGGCGCGGGCGCGCGCGATCGGCCAGGAGCTGCGCTGCCTCGTCTGCCGCAACCAGTCGATCGACGATTCGGAGGCCGACCTGGCGCACGACCTGCGCGTGCTGGTGCGCGAGCGCCTCAAGGCGGGCGACAGCGACCGCCAGGTGGTCGACTACATCCGCGCCCGCTACGGCGATTTCGTGCTCTTGAAGCCGCCCTTCGAGGCGGCGACCTGGCTGCTCTGGGGTGGACCGGCGCTGCTCCTCGCCTTGGGGCTGGCCGGGCTCGCCCGCTACCTGCGGCGGCAGAAGCGCGTCGCCGAGCCGCCGCCGCTCTCCGTCGACGAGGAGCGCAGGCTGGCGCGGCTGCTCGAACAGGAGGGCGGGCGATGAGCATGGGCCTCGCGCTGGCGATGCTCGCCCTGACGACGCTCGCGGTGGCGCTGCTCCTGGTGCCGCTGCTGGCGCGCAGCCGGCGCAACGAGACGCGCGACGCCTACAACCTCGCGGTCTATCGCGACCAGCTCGCCGAGATCGACCGCGATGTCGGCCGCGGCATCATCGGCGCCGACGAGGCGGCGGCGGCGAAGAGCGAGATCGGCCGGCGCATCCTCGCGCTGGCGCCGGGTGCGGCGCCGGCTGCCTCGTCCGCGCTGCCGCTCGCGGTGGCGGCGGTGGCCATCGTCGTGCTGCCCTTCGCCGCCTGGACGCTCTATTGGCAGCTCGGCTCGCCGACCCAGCCCGACCAGCCGTTCGCGGCGCGCAGCCAACCCGCCGGCGCCACCGCGGCCGGTGCGGGAACCACGAGCGCCAGCGACCCGCATGTCGACATGGCCGACGCGATGCGCAAGCTCACCGAGCATCTGAAGGCGCATCCCGACGACGTCTCCGGCTGGCTGCTCCTCGCGCGCTCCGATGTCGGCATGGGACGCTATGCCGACGCGGTCGACGCCTATCGCCACGCCGCCGACCTGTCCGGGCAGAAGCCGGAAATCGTCGGCGATTACGGCGAGGCGCTGATCCTCGCCGCCAACGGCACCGTGACGCCCGAGGCCAGGCAGGCCTTCCAGACCGCGCTCGCCGATCCCGAGAGCGCACCGCGCTCGCGCTATTACCTGGCGCTCGCCAAGCTGCAGCAAGGCGACGCCAAGGCGGCGCTGCAGGACTGGGTCGATCTCGAAGCCGATTCCCCGGCCGACGCCGACTGGCTGCCGCTGTTGCGCCGGCGCATCGACGAGGCGGCGCGCAGCGCCGGGGTCGACCCGGCGACGCTGAAGACCTCGGCCGGCGCGCCGCGCAAGACGCCGCCGGCGACACCGTTGGCGGCAGGCCCGTCGGCGGCGGCTCCCGCATCGCCCGCTGCGCCGCAGGGCGCGCCCTCGGCGGCGGCAGCCATGCCGTCGAGCGCCGAGGTCGCCGAGGCCGCCAAGGCGACGCAGGGGATGTCGGCGCAGGACCGCCAGGCGATGATCAACACGATGGTCGAGCGCCTCGCGGCGCAGCTGCAGCAGCAGCCCGACGATGTCGAGGGCTGGACGCGGCTCGGCCGCTCCTATCTGGTGCTGAACCAGCCCGCCAAGGCCGAGGAGGCGTTTGCCCGCGCGGCCAAGCTCAAGCCCGACGATCCGGCGCTCAAGCAGCAATACGCCGAGGCGATGATCGAAGCCGCCGGCGGCGACGAGCTGCCGCCGCAGGCGGCCGACCTGTTCCGCGAGATCCTCGCCGCCGACCCGAAGAACGCCGAGGCGCTGTGGTATGTCGGGTTGCAGGAGGAGGCCGAGGGGCACAAGGACAAGGCGCAGGACCTGCTGAGCCGGCTGCTGGCGCAGCTGCCGGCCGACGCGCCGGTGCGCCACCAGGTCGAGGAGCGGCTCGCCGCGTTGAAGCAGGCGCCGACGAAGTAGGCGCCCGCCTACCGCCCGACCACCTCGCACGACGCGCCCTCGGCGCGGAACATGGCGCAGAGCGAGTCGGCCGCCTTCTGCCGGCCGTGCCATGCCGGTTTGACCGCGGCGACCTCGCTGCGCGACAGCGCCCCGAAAAGCGCGATCGCGGCGGCGAGATGGCCGTCGAGCCGCGCCTCGAGCGCCGGCACCGGCAGTGCCTCGGCGGCCGGCTCGCGCCGCGCCGCGGTCGCGGTCGCGTTGAGGCAGTCGAGCCCGGGCAGCGGATAGCTCGCCGGGTAGAGCGCGACCCGCGGCGACGCCCAGTCCTCGGGCGGGCGGCCGGTGATCGCCAGCACGTAGAGCCGCGTCTCGACCGGCAGCGTCGCGAGCCCCTGCAACCATTTGGCGACGCGCGCCGGACCGGCGTTGTAGGCGGCCGCGGCGAGGCCGAGATTGCCAAACCTGCCCTCGAGCTCGACGAGCAGCGCCGCCGCGTGGCGGATCGCCTGGAACGGGTCGGTCGGGTCGCGCAGGCCGCGCTCGGCCGCGGTCTGCGGCATGAATTGCGCGACGCCCTCGGCCCCGGCCGGGCTGCGCGCGGTGCTGCGGAACCCGCTCTCGGTCCATAGCAGCCGCGCGAGGAAGCCCATCGGCAGCCCGTCGGCGGCGGCCGCGTCGGCGATCGTCTGGCAGATCGCCTGCCGGTCGTCGGCAGCGGCCGGCGGCGCCGGCGCCGCGAGCGCCAGCGCGAGCAGCGCCAGCCAGCGGCAGCCCCGCCCAACCCGCAACCCGAACGGTCTTTCTCCGCCCATCCGGCGCAGACTGGGCAGCGCGGCCGGGGCGATCAAGCCGCGCGCGACCGGCCCGGGGAAGCCCGCGCCGCGCCGGAAGAATCAGGCCGCCGGGCGCTGCGGACGGCGCGCCGGGCTCAGCCGAGCCGGTAGAATCGGGTCGCGGTACCGGCGAACAGCGCCGCCTTCTCGCTCGCCGAAGCGCCCGCGGCGATCCGCTTGAAGGCGTTCCAGAACACCTGGTAGCTGCCGCTCCCCTTGTCGACCGGGAAGTTGCTCTCGAACATCGCGCGATCGGGGCCGAATGCCTCGATGCAGGTCTCGACATAGGGCCGCCACAGCCCGGCGAGGACCTCCGAGCTCGGCGGTTCCGGCCGCTGGTGGACATCGAAGCCGAACATCCGCATGCCGAGGCCGCCGAGCTTGATCGTGACGTTGGCGCAGGCGGCGAGCTCCTTGAGGCTGGCGCGCCACGCGGCGAAGACCTCGTCGCGCTTGCCCAGGTAGCGGCCGAGCCCGATCGGCCCGCCGACATGGTCGAGCACGATCGGCACCTGCGGAAACGCCCGGGCGAGATCGGTCAGCTCGGCGATCTGCGTGTGGTAGCACCAGGCGTCGAAGCTGAGGCCGAGCGCGGCGAGCTTGGCGAAGCCCTCGCGCACCTTGGCCTGCGCGAGCATGCCTTCGGGACGCAGGATCGCCGCGCCCCAGGCCGCCTGATCGGGATGCGTCGCCGAAATGTAGCGGATGCCCTTGAACCGCCCGCTCCCCGGGTCACCGACTTTGCCGCCGCCGGCCTCGATCTCGGCCACCAGCACCGGCTCGACCGCGGCGCCGAGCGCGAGGTCGGCATAGCCGACGATGCCGGCGCACACTTTGGTCTTGCCGTAGGCGCCGCTTGCCGCCATCGCGGCGACGCCGTTGGCGAACTCGACCTCGCCGACCGGGCGCAGCGCGGCGGGGCCGTCGGCGCGGTACATCGACAGCCATTCGAGATAGACGGTGGCGGTGACGTTGTGCCCGCTGCCGGTGTCGGCGAGCAGCTCGTCGAGCAGATAGCGCCCGGTCTCGGGCCGCTCGACGAGGTGATGGTGCGGATCGACGATCGGCAGCGCGGGCTCGATCGCCTCCTCGACATGGCGCGCCAGCCACTCGTTGCGCGGCGTGAAATGCCCAGTCGGCGATATCGGGGGCGATATCGGGGGCGATATCGGCGGCGATATCGGCGGCGAGACGGGTGAGGGCGACGCCATCGGTTCCTCGGTCGTTTTGCGGAGCGCTGGCGCGCAGCTTGGAGCAAAGCTGCGCGCTCGTCACCCTCCGCCGCGTCCCGGCGCAAGCCGCGGAGCGGGAGGGACAGCGCGCGGCGTCAGTCGTTCGCTTGGCGCAGCGCGGCGCATACTGCCGCCGTCACCTGCGCCGTCGTCGCCTTGCCGCCGAGATCGGGGGTGTGCAGCGCCGGGTCGGCGGTCACCCGCTCGATCGCGCGCATCAGCCGCTCGGCGGCCGGCTTTTCGCCGATATGCTCGAGCATCATCAC
>DATJOB010000208.1:0-2810 GCA_035507475.1 Allostellaceae bacterium
CCTACTGGCCGGCGATGACGCTCTGGCTGCCCGATCTGGTGTTCGGCAAGCAGGGCGCCTAACCTTCCCCGACCCCGCTAGCGACGGAGCAAGTTGCGATGGCCCTCAGCGCCCCGACCAACCGCAAGAAGATCATGGTGCCGACGACGATGGCGCGCTCCGGCTGGGCGCTGATCGAGGCGCGCGACGATGTCGAAGGCGTCGCGTTCCAGCCCAACCTGCCGCGCCCCGAATTTCACAAGATGCTTGAGGAAGCGAGCGGTATCGCCTTGGGTGTGCAGCCGTTCAGCGATCCGGAGCTCGACGCTGCGGCGCAGCTCGAAGTCGTCTCGCGGATCGGCGTCGGCTACGACGCGGTCGACGTCCCGGCGCTGACCCGCCGCGGCGTCCCGCTGATGATCGGCGGCATCGCCAATTCGGTGAGCGTCGCCGAGGCCGGGCTCTTTCTCGCCATGTCGCTGGCGCGCAAGGGGGCGGCGATGGACCGCATGGTCAAGGAAGGCCGCTGGCACGAGCGCTACAACGACATGCCGGTCGACCTTTATGGCAAGCACGTGCTGATCGTCGGCTTCGGCAAGATCGGCACGCGCTCGGCCAAGCGTTTCGCGGCGATGGAAACGCATGTGATGATCCACGACCCGTACATCTACCCCGAGACCATCCGCGGGATGGGTTACGAGCCGGTCGCCGACCTCGACGCCGCGGTGGCGCATGCCGACTTCATCACCATCCATTGCCCGAAGACCCCGGAAACCGTCGGCCTGTTCAACGCGGCGCGGATCGCCCGGATGAAGCCGACCGCCTTTCTCGTCAACACCGCGCGCGGCGGCATCGTCGACGAGGCCGCGCTCTACGCGGCGCTGAAGGCGAAGAAGATCGCCGGCGCCGCGCTCGACGTCTTTGTCGACGAGCCGACGCCCAACGACAACCCGCTGCTGACGCTCGACAATTTCATCGCCGCGCCGCATGTCGCCGGGGTCACCAAGGAGGCGGTGTCGCGCATGGCGGTGGTGGCGGTCGAGAACATCCTGTCGGTGATAGACGGCAAGCCGGCGCGCGACAACTGCATCAACCCCGAAGTGCTGGACTGACGCTCTGCGATCGGGCGGTCGTCGCCGTCCGATCGTCGACCCACCCTGGCTGGAACCGGCTTGCGGCGCCGCGCTCGACCGACGCTGCCGACGCTCTTCATCACCGGCTTTGCCGATCGTAGCGCGCTCGCCGGAATCAGCGAGAGCCACATCATCGGCAAGCCGTTCCGCCAGAACGAGCTGGCGCAGAAGGTCCGGATGACGCTGGCCGAGGCCGCGGTCGGGCATATCGCCGGGCTGATGCAGCCGGACAAGCGCGGCACCCTCTACTGAGCGGCCGGCGGGGGCGGGCTTGACTCGCCGGTGCCAAGCTGGCGGGATCGCGCTCCGCGATTTTGCAGACCGAGGAGGTTCCCATGGCGCGCCCCAACCGAGTGCGGGAGCTGTGGCAGGCCGGCAAGCCGGTGATCAACAGCTGGCTCGGCATACCGTCGAGCTTCTCCGCCGAGGTCATGTCCCATGCCGGGTGGGATTCGCTGGTCGTCGACATGCAGCACGGCATGATCGACTACCAGATGATGGTGACCATGCTGCAGGCGATCTCGACCACCGAGACCGTGCCGCTGGTGCGCGTGCCGTGGAACGACCCGGCGCATATCCAGAAGGCGCTCGACGCCGGCGCCTACGGCATCATCTGCCCGATGATCAACAACCGCGCCGAGGCCGAGACCTTCGTCTCGTCGATGCGTTATGCGCCCGCCGGTACGCGAAGTTCGGGGCCGATCCGCGCCGCGCTCTATGGCGGCGCCGACTACCACGCCAAGGCCAACGACATCGTCGTCGCGCTCGGCATGATCGAGACGCGCGAGGCGATCGCCAATCTCGACGAGATCTGCTCGGTCAAGGGGCTCGACGCGGTCTATGTCGGCCCGAGCGACCTGTCGATCTCGCATGGCTACCCGCCCGGCGGCGACAAGCCGGACGATTGGATGATTGCGCTGCTGAACAAGGTGCTCGAGGCCTGCAAGCGGCACGGCATCGTACCGGGGCTGCATTGCGGCATGCCGTCCTATGCGCTGAAGGCGCTCGACATGGGCTTCCGTTTCGTCACCGTCGGCGGCGATACGCGCTTTGTCACGACGGGCGCGGCCGCTGCGGTCGCCGAGATGCGCGGCGGGGCGCCGAAGAACCCCGCGCGCGCCGGCTCCTCAAGCCCCTACTGAGCGGAGTCGGCCTCGCAGGCCGGGCGGCGGCCGGCGCTCATCTCGCGCTGCGCCCGCAGCGCCGTGGCGAGCTGCGCCGGGTTGATCACGCCGATCGCGACCAGGATCGCGCCGACATAGCCGCCGTGCCGTCGCTGATGCGCGAGCGCGGCGTCGATGTCCGCCCGCGTGGCGAGACCGAGTTGGGTCAGTACGTCCCCCAGCAGCATCTGCGCTTCCCTGCGTCCCCACGCCCCACCAGCGGCGCGCCGCCGGGCTCGCAAGCTCCCGGCAGCAGAAACCATCATTATCGTGTCAAATTGTTGACGGTTCGTTAGCCATTGCGGCGGGTCGGGCGGCGCCGGCGGGCTCAGCCGCCGATCGCGCCCTGGGCCTCGACGTAGCAGGTGTAGACCGACTGCGAGGCCGCCATGAAGAGGCGGTTGCGCTTCTTTCCGCCGAAGCACAGATTGGCGCAGCGCTCGGGCAAGAGGATGCGGCCGATCAGCGTGCCGTCCGGCGCATAGACCGCGACGCCGTCCTCGCCCTCGCCGCCGGAAAAGCCGCACCAGACGTT
>DATJOB010000209.1:0-18278 GCA_035507475.1 Allostellaceae bacterium
AGCCGATGCCGATCGACCCGCCGGAGGGCGAATAAATCGCGGTGTTGATGCCGATCACCTCGCCCTGCAGGTTGAACATCGGCCCGCCCGAGTTGCCGCGGTTGATCGACGCGTCGGTCTGCAGGTAGTCGTCATACGGTCCCGAGTGGATGTCGCGTGCGGTCGCCGAGATGATGCCGGCGGTCACCGTGCCGCCGAGGCCGAACGGGTTGCCGATCGCCAGCACCCAGTCGCCGACCTTGGCCTTGCTCGAGTTGCCCCAGCTCGCCGCCGGCAGCGGCGTCTTCGCATCGACCTTGAGAAGCGCCAGATCGGTGACCGCGTCGCGGCCGATCACCTGCGCCTGGAGCGCGGTGTCGTCGCTCAGCGTCACCGTGATCTGGTCGGCATTGGCGATGACGTGCGCGTTGGTGACGACGAGCCCGGACGGGTCGATGATGAAGCCCGAGCCGAGCGAGGCGGCGCGCGGTCCCGGCAAGCCGTTGGGTGCGCCGCGGTCGGCAAAGAAATCGCGGAACAGATCGTCGAGCGAGGCGCCGGGCGAGGCCGGCGCGGGCTCCTGCGCAGTCTTGGCCGGCGGCGCCTGCGTCGTCGAGATGTTGACGACGACGCCGACAAGATGCCCCGCCAGCTGCTCGAAGAGGCTGGCGAACGGCGTCTCGGGCGGCGGCGCGGCGGGTGTCGCCGCGGGGTTCGCCGCCGGGTTCGCCGCAGGGTTCGCCGCCGGAGCGGCGGGTGCGGGAGCTGCCGGTGCCGGAGCGGCCGGACCGACCGCCGCCGGAGGGATCACCACCGGCGCCGGACCGCGGCCCTGGGCCGGCGTCTGCGCGCCGCCGGGGGCGAGCGGCGCCAACGCGAGCGCCAGCGCCCAAGCCGCGACCGTCATCGCGCGCCCGCAAAACACCCTCACTCGCCTTCTCCTACCCCTTCAGCTTGCTGCGGCATATCGCGCCGCGCCGATCGCGCGGCGGCGCTGCCCGATGTAGCGCTGGTCTTTCCCCCGCGCTCGATATGAAATGGCATTGAGCTTGGCAAGACGGAAATAGCCCTTGATGCCGCGCGATCGCGTCGCGCCCCGCGAATTCCTGCAAGCCCTCTTCGCCGCCGCGCTCGGCGCCGCCGACCCGCGGCGGGCGATCGCCGCGGCGTTGCCGGCGGCGGTCCCCGGCCGCACCGTCGTGGTCGGCGCCGGCAAGGCCGCGGCGGCGATGGCCCGCGCCTTCGAGACGCTGTGGCCCGGCCCGCTCGACGGCATCGTCGTCACCCGCTACGGACATGCCGATCGCTGCGACCGGATCGCGGTGGTCGAGGCCAGCCACCCGGTTCCCGACGCGGCGGGCGAGCAGGCGGCGCGCCGCATTCTCGACCTCGCCCGCGGTCTCGGCGCCGACGACCAGCTGGTCTTCCTCGTCTCGGGCGGCGGCTCGGCGCTGCTCGCGCTGCCGGCGCCCGGGCTGACGCTCGACGACAAGCAGGCGGTGACCCGCGCGCTGCTGCGCTGCGGCGCGACGATCGGCGAGATCAACACGGTGCGCAAGCACCTCTCGGCGATCAAGGGCGGCCGGCTCGCCGCGGCTGCGGCGCCGGCGCGGGTGGTGACGCTGGCGATCTCGGACGTGCCAGGAGACGATCCCGCGGTCATCGCCTCGGGCCCCACCGTGCCCGACCCCTCGACCTTTGCCGACGCGCGCGCGGTGCTCGCCAAGTACGGCATCGACGAGCCGCGTGCGGTGATCGCCCATCTCGAGGCCGCGCGGGACGAGACGCCGAAGCCGGGCGACGCGAGCTTCGCCGACGCGCGCTACACGCTGATCGCGAGCCCGCAGCAGGCGCTTGCCGCGGCGGCCGACGCGGCCCAGGCCGCGGGCGTCGTGCCGATCGTGCTGAGCGACCGGATCGAGGGCGAGGCGCGCGATATCGGCCTCATGCATGCCGCAATTGCGCTGCAGCTTCGCTCCGAGAGGCTGCGGGTCGGCGCCGGCGCGGTCGCTCTGCCCGCGGTGCTGCTGTCGGGTGGCGAGACCACGGTAACGGTGCGCGGCGAGGGGCGCGGCGGGCGCAACAGCGAATTCCTGCTGGCGCTAGCGGCGGCGCTCGACGGCGCGCCGGGCATTGCCGCAATCGCCTGCGATACCGACGGGATCGACGGAACCGAAGACAATGCGGGAGCGATCTTATTGCCGGACAGCATCGCCCGCGCGGCGCAGGCCGGGGTCGGGATCAAGGCGGCGCTGGCCGCCAACGATGCCTACGGGTTCTTCGCCGCGCTCGGCGATCTTGTCGTCACCGGACCGACGCTGACCAATGTCAACGATTTTCGCGCCATCTTCGTTACGTCCGAACCCGGCGCCTGAGCGCGCGACGCGGAGAAAGCTCCCGATGCGGCGGCAGCGCAGCGCCAAGATCGTCGCCACGCTCGGCCCGGCCAGCGGCACGCCGGCGATGCTGCGCGCCCTGTTCGACGCGGGCGTCGACGTGTTTCGCTGCAATTTCAGCCACGGCACGCATGACGACCACCGCAAGCTGTTCGCCGCGATCCGCGCGGTCGAGAGCGACACCGGGCGGCCGATCGGCATCCTCGCCGATCTGCAGGGCCCGAAGCTGCGGCTCGGCAATTTCGCCGGCGGGCGCGTCCAGCTCGCCGCGGGCGACGAGTTCCGCCTCGACCTCGACGACCGGCTCGGCGACCGTCACCGGGCGCCGCTGCCGCACCCCGAGGTCTTCCGGGTGCTGGAGCCCGGCAACGAGCTGTTGATCGACGACGGCAAGGTGCGGCTGCGGGTCAGGGATTGCGGCCCCGATTTCGCCGATACCGAATGCCTCGTCGGCGGCACCCTGTCGGACCACAAGGGCGTGAACCTGCCGCATTGCGTGCTGCCGATCTCGGCGGTGACCGACAAGGATCGCGCCGACCTGTCCTTCGCGCTCGAAAACGGCGCCGACTGGGTGGCGCTCTCCTTCGTCCAGCGACCGGAGGATGTCGCCGAGGGCCGCAAGCTGATCGGCAACGCGGCCGGGCTGATGGTCAAGCTCGAGAAGCCGTCGGCGATCCGCCGGCTCGACGAGATCATCGAGCTGGCCGACGCGCTGATGGTGGCGCGCGGCGACCTCGGCGTCGAGATGCCGCCCGAGGATGTGCCGAGCGTCCAGAAGCAGATCATCCACGCCTGCCGACTCGCCGGAAAACCGGTGATCGTCGCGACGCAGATGCTCGAATCGATGATCCACGCGCCGACCCCGACGCGGGCCGAAGCCTCCGACGTCGCCACCGCAGTCTACGAGGGGGCCGACGCCGTGATGCTTTCGGCCGAGACCGCGGTCGGCGAATACCCGTGCGAGGCGGTCGCCATCATGGACCGCATCGCCCGCCGCGTGCAGGAGGACCCGCTCTACTTCGCGACCCTGGCGGCGAGCCATCTCGAACCCGAGCACACGCCGCGCGACGCGATCAGCGCCGCGGCGTGCCAGGTCGCGGCGCCGGTCGCCGCGGCGGCGATCGTCTCGTCCACCAGCTCGGGCGCGACCGCGCTGCGCGCCGCGCGCGAGCGCCCGGCGGTGCCGATCCTGGCGCTGACCGCCAATCTCGGCACCGCGCGGCGGCTGGCGCTGCTCTGGGGCGCGCATTGCGTGCACGCGCCCGACATCAAGAACTTCAACGATATGGTGCAGCGCGCGGTGCGCGTCGCGGCGCGCGAGGAGATTGCCGGGCCGGGCCAGCGCGTCGTCATCACCGCGGGCGTGCCGTTCGGCACCCCGGGCTCGACCAACGTGCTGCGGATCGCCTGGGTCGACCGCTAGGTCGTTGCGTGCTTCGAGACGGCGCTTCGCGCCTCCTCAGCATGACAGCGCAGCGGGAAGAACCGTCATCCCGAGGAACGCTCATGGAGCGCGTCTCGAAGGACGCTGGATAGCCGCGACGGCACACGCGAAACGGCCGGGCAAGCCCGCCGCTTCGCCAGACGACGCCGACGGCGTCAGTTGAGCCCGTAGAGCCGCACCACGTTGTCGTGGACGATCTTCTTCTGCGTCGCGGCCGAGAACCCGGCGAGGTTCTGCGCCAGCGTCTCGCGCGAATTCGGCCAGATGCAGTCAGGGTGCGGATAGTCGGCGCCCCAGATGATGTTGTCCTCGCCGATCAGCGGAACGATCGGCTCGAGATACTTGTCCTGCTGATAGGTGACGAAGCCCTGGCGGCGGAAATAGTCGCTCGGCTTCATCTTGAAGCCGAGGCTGCGTGCGCGGTCGTGGTACTCGGTGTCGCAGCGGTCGAACACATAGGGCAGCCAGGTGACGCCGCTCTCGCCCAGGACGAAGTTGAAGTCCGGGTATTTCTCGCAGGCGCCCGAAGCGAGCAGCGAGGCAAGCACCTCCATCGTGTCGAGCTGGAACAGCGTCGAGCGCACCAGCCGCCACTGGGTGAAGACCTCCTTCTCCATCTCGGGGTTGTCGGGCGCGCGCAGCGCCTTGAAGCCGGTCGAGTGGAACGAGATCGGGAACTTGCACTCGGCCGAGGCCTCCCACAGCACGAACCAGTCCGGGTGGTAGAGCGGCGGCGACATGCGCTTGAACGCGAGGTCGCCGCCCTTCAGCCCCATCTTGGCGCAGCGCCGCACCTCGGCGGCGGCCGCCTTGGGATCGGTGTTAGGGATGATCGCCAGCGGGAAGACGCGGTTCGGGTCGGAGCGCTTGGCGAAATCGGCGACCCAGTCGTTGTAGCGGGCGTCGACCCAGCCGCGCAGCTCGGCGCTGTCGATCAGGTCGTTGACCATCAGGCAGCCGTAGACGATCTCCTTTTGCAGACCGTCGCGGTCGAGGTCGGCGACGCGCAGCTCCGGGGTCGTCGGCCGCGGATTGGCGCCGGGGTAGGAATTCCACTCGAAGCCGAGATCGCACATCTCGTCGATATGGTCGAAGGCGCCCCGCGTATACGGCAGGAAGCCGGGGCCGACGCCGTTCCACATCCCGCGATCGATGTCGTCGACGAACCAGTGCTGGCCGTCGTTGCGCTCCTCGACGCGCGGCGCCAGCTTCTTCCACTTCTGCGGCGCCTGCGACGACCATAGATCGGCCGGGCAATAGGTCAGGTCGATATGGTTGTCGCCGGAGATGAGCGGGTGGTCCATGCGGGGCTCCCTGTAGGATTCGGGCTGTTGCGCCTAAACCGTAGCGCTATCTTACGGCTGCCGGCGTGAGGGTCCACAGAAATGCGGGCAGAGCCGGCATGCGCGGATGCAATCGGCGAGGCGAGCGGCAATGGAAAAGATTGCGGTGGTCGCGTTCGACACCGGCGGGACGATCCTCGACTGGCATGGCGGCATCGCCGCCGCGCTCGCCGAGGCGGGAATGCGGCGCGGCCTCGACCATGATTGGCACGCGCTGGCCAACGAATACCGTCGGCGGGCCCTGAGGCGCATGCTCGGCGCGGTCGATCCGCCGTTCACCATCGACGACGTGCATCGCGAGCTGATCGACGCGCTGGCGACGGAGAACCGGCTCGCGTTCACCGACGACGACCGGACGGCGATCGCCGCGCGCTGGCACGCGCTCGACGCCTGGCCGGATTTCGTGCCGGCCCTGGCGCGGCTTCGGCGCGATTACCTCTGCGTCTCGTTCACCATCCTCAGCCTGGCGCTGGTGATGGCGGTCTCGCGGCGCAACGGCATCGCATGGGACGCGGTGATCGCGTGCGAGATGCTGCGCGTCTACAAGACCCGGCCCGAAGCGTACCAGCGCGCCGCCCGGCTGCTGCAGACCGCGCCCGAGCGGATCCTGATGGTCGCCTGCCACAACTTCGATCTCGACGCGGCGCGCGGCGAAGGCTTCCGCACCGCCTTTGTGCGGCGTCCGGACGAGTGGGGACCGGCCGGACCGCCCGATCCGGTGCCGAACCCGGCCTGCGACATTGTGGTCGACGGCTTCGCGGCACTTGCCGATTGGCTCGGCGCTTCTGTAAAAGCATAATAATCGCGAGTAGTTGCGGCAGGCGACGCACGTTTCGGGGGGCCTGAGCGACATCGATGCTGAAGAAGATCGCACCGCTGGCGGCGGCGCTGCTGCTTGCTGCTTGCGCCGGGCATCCGCCGCCGGCCCCGACTTCGCTCGGTCAGCGCAGCTTCGGCCCGGCCTACGGGATCGACCTGGCGACCGACGCCAGCGACAACCTCAACGAGCTCAAGGACAGCCGTCTCGGCTTCGTCGCGCGCTATTACCGCAACCCGCAGTCGCGCTGGCCGACCCTGTCCGCGCGCGAGGCGCAGCGCCTGTCGTCGCTCGGGATGGCGATGGTGGCGATCTGGGAATCGCACTCGCACGACCCGGCGTATTTCTCCTACGCCTCGGGCTATGGCGATGCGATCGCCGCGCACAACCAGGCGAACGCGCTGGGCCAGCCGGCGGGCAGCGCAATCTATTTCGCGGTCGATTTCGATGCCGGCCCGGCGGCGCTGCCGGCGGTCGACCAATATTTCCGCGGTGTCGCGGCCGGTCTCGCCGCGGCGGGCGGCGGGCGGCCCAAATACCAGGCCGGGGTCTACGGCTCGGGCGCGGTGTGCCGGGCGATCAAGGGCGTGCGCCTGGCGCATTACGCCTGGCTGTCGAACTCGACCGCTTGGTCCGGCTATGCCGGCTACGACGACTGGAACATCAAGCAGGGCGGCCGCGTCGCCCGGCTGTCATTCAGCCACGACTATGACGAGGCGCGGCAGGATTACGGCGGCTTCCGCCTGACCCACAGCGCCGCCCTCGCGCCCTACGCCTCGCTCGCCCCGTAATCCACCCCCCGGCCGGCAAGCACGACGGGCGCTCTCCGCTGCGCCCGAGCCGCCGCCCGCCCGACCCCATGTGCAACCAGCAGCTGTCGCCGGTCGCCCCGGACCGCGCAGTTATCGTTAAATTTTTATTCAATAATCTCGTGTAGTCCGGCAGTGAGAATAGGGGGAAACGCCGGATGCGCAAGCTGTTATGGCCGGTCGCGGCCGCGGTCGTCTTCGGGTTCTTGCAGATTGCGACGGGTCGCGCCGACGACGTCCGGGTGGTGAAGCTCGGCTACATCCTCGCGCCGCATTCGCAGCTTGGCGCGGGCGCCGAAGTCTTCGCCGAAGAGGTCGAGAAGCGCACCGGGGGCCGCTACCGCATCGCGCAATATCCCGACGCCGCGCTCGGCGGCGAAGTCGAGATGATGAAAGGCGTGCAGCTCGGCACCGTCGACATGGCGTTCATCACCGGCGCGCCGATGCCGAATTTCGTGCCCGAGATGGGCGTCTTCGGCATCCCGTTCCTGATCCGCGACACGCGCCACGCCTACGCCGTGCTCGACGGGCCGTGGGGCCAGGAGCTGCTGAAGAAGTTCGCCGCGCAAGACATCGTCGCCCTCGCCTGGGGCGAGAACGGCATGCGGCACATCACCAATTCCAAGCACCCGATCCGCACCGTCGAGGACCTCAAAGGGCTGAAGCTGCGCGTGCCGCAGAGCGACGTCATGGTGGCGGGGTTCGACGCGCTCGGCGCCGACACCAAGCCGCTCGCCTTTCCCGACGTCTACGGCGCCTTGCAGACCGGCCGGTTCGACGGCCAGGAGAACCCGGTCGCGACGATCATCGCCTCGAAATTCTACCAGGTGCAGAAGTACCTCACGCTGACCGGGCACATCTACGACCCGGCGGCCTTCCTGATGTCGAAGGACCTTTACCAGGATCTCTCGCCGGCCGATCGCGCGGCGTTTGTCGAGGCGGCGCGCCTCGGCGGGCTGGCCTCGCGCAAATTCGCCGCGGAGGCCGAGGCGAACGGCATCGCCTTCCTGCGGCAGCAGGGGATGGAGGTCGTCACCGACATCGACAAGGCCCAATTCGCCGACGCCATGGCGGCGGCCATGCCGGCCTTCGAGAAGAAATTCGGGCGCGACATGATCGATGCCATCCGCCAGGCCAAGATCGCGGCGCAATGAGCGACGGATCCTGAGGGAAATTCAGATGCGTCACGTCCTTGGTTTCGGCCGTCTGTCGGTTCGCCTGCGGACCTTTGCCGGGTTCGCCGTGCTGCTCCTGCTGTGCGCGGTGCTGGCGGTCACATCGATCGTCGGCATGCGCTTTGTCGACGGCAGCGTCGAGGCCTCGCGGGTGAGTTCCGGCGACGCCATCTCCGCCCTGGAACTCGCGGGACACGTCAGGGAGCTCAACGCCGAGGTCAGCCGTTTCGCACTCACGGGCACCGCTTCCGACGAAGGCGCTGCCCGGCGCCAGCTGGCGGCAACCGCGGTTGCGTTCGACAGCATTGCCGCACTCGGCGGCACGGTCGACTCGGACGATATCCGGCCGGCCTTCGCGCAATATCGCGCGACGACGGAGGCGACTTTCGAGACGGTTCACGACCGCTTCCAGGCCGGCGAGACGGTCAAGCAGGCAAGCAGCGAATTGGCCAACGCCACCTCTGCCGTGGTCGGCCGTTTGCTGCGCGGAAAGCAGATCGACGCGGTTCCCAACGGCGTGCGTCTCGATGAGAGCATGCAGGCGAGCCTCGTCGCGGCGACGCGCTATTTCAGCTCGTTGAACCCGGCCGATGCGAACAGCGCCAAGGCGTTCCTCACGATCCTCCAGCGCGGGATCGACGATCTGCGCCCCGTCGCGCAGGACCCGGCGCTTCACCGGATCGCCGACGCCCTCCCCGAGATGGCGCAGCGCTATGCCGCCGCGATCGACGCACTGATCAGCGCGACCGACCGCTATCGGGTCGCGACCAAGGAGCAGCTCGAAGCGGCCAGGGCTTTGGACGGGATCGCCAAAGACCTGGAGGGGCACAACCTGCGGGCGCAAAGTCAGATGGTGAGCGAGGCCACCCGCGTCCTCAGCGACGTCACCCTGGTGGACGTCACCACGGCGATCGCCGTGCTGCTGATCGGCATCGCGCTCTCTTACATGGTCTCGCGCAGCATCGCCACGGCGCGCGAACAGGCCGAGCGGGCGCGCGAGGTGGCCGAGGAGGCGAGCCGCACCAAGTCCGAGTTCCTCGCCAACATGTCGCACGAAATCCGCACGCCGATGAACGGCATCATCGGCATGAACGGCATCCTCTTGCGCAGCAAGCTGACCGCCGAGCAGCGCGAATGCGCGCTTGCTGTCAACGACAGCGCCGAAGCGCTGCTGACGCTGATCAACGACATCCTCGACATCTCCAAGCTCGAATCGCGCAAGCTCGACCTCGAGCGCATCGATTTCGACCTCGTCGACATGGTCGAGGCGACGGTCAGCCTGCTCGGCCCGAAGGCGGAGGAGAAGGGCATCGACCTCGCGGTCTTCGTCGATCCCGCGGCGCGCGCCGGTTTCTGCGGCGACCCGACGCGCCTGCGCCAGGTGCTGCTCAACCTGGTCGGCAATGCGATCAAGTTCACCGAGAAAGGCGCGGTCTCGATCGAGGTCCTGGCGCGCGGCAGCGATGCGGCGACGCCCTGCCTGCGCTTCGAGGTCAGCGATACCGGCCCGGGCATGTCGGAGGAGATGCTGGCCCGGCTATTCGAGAAATTCAGCCAGGCCGACAGCTCGATCACCCGCCGCTTCGGCGGCACCGGGCTGGGGCTTGCGATCTGCCGCCAGCTGGTGACGCTGATGGGCGGCACGATCGGCGTCGAGAGCACGCTCGGCCGCGGCAGCAAGTTCTGGTTCGAGGTGTCGCTGTCGCCCGCGACCACGCCGACCATCCGCCGCGCCGCACTGCCCGAGACGCTGCGCGGACTGCGCGCGCTGATCGTCGACGACATCGAGATGAACCAGCGCGTGCTGTCCCGCCAGCTCGACGCGCTGGGGATGGAATGCGTCGCCGCCGATGACGGGTTCCGCGCGCTCGCCGAGCTGGAGCGGGCCTGGCACCACGGTCATCCGTTCGACGTGGTGATCCTCGACCACATGATGCCGGGTATCGCCGGCGACGCGCTGGCGCGGCGCATCCGCCAGACGCCGAACGTCTCAGAGACCAAGCTGATGATCGCCTCCTCGGCCGGTAGCTATGGCCTGTCGGCGGAGACTTACGAGATCGTCGACGTCGTGCTCACCAAGCCGATCCGCGAACAGTCGCTGCTCGACGGTTTCGCGCGGCTCTTCGGCAAGAGCGAGCCGGCGCCGGTCGCGCCGCGCGCGGCCCCGCCGCCCGAGGCGCCGGCCGCGGTGCGACCGCTGCGGGTCCTCCTGGCCGAGGACCACAAGATCAACCAGCGCCTCGCGACGATGCTGCTGGAGCACGCCAATCACCATGTCGACGTCGCCGATAACGGCCAGCAGGCGGTCGCGGCGGTGACCAAGGCGGATTACGACGTGGTGCTGATGGACGTGCAGATGCCGGTGCTCGACGGTGTCGAGGCGACGCGGCAGATCCGCGCCCTGCCCGCCCCGAAGAACGCCACGCCCATCGTCGCGCTGACGGCGCATGCGATGGCCGGCGCGCGCGAGCAGTATCTCGCTGCCGGGATGGACGACTACCTGTCGAAGCCGCTCGATCCCGCCGCCCTCTTCGCGGCGCTGGCGCGGGTCGCCGAGCGCGGCGACGCGGCGCCTGTCTCGGCACCGGTCGGCGGGGCCGCCCCGGCCGGCGGGAGCGAGGCCACGGCCGCGGCCGCTCTGTTCGATCTCGCACGTATCGATCTGTTGAAGGCGGCGCTGCCGGCCGGCGAGCTCGCCGAGTTCGTGCGCATGTTCGCCGGCGGTCTCGGCGAGCGCGGCGAGCGGGTGCGGCAGCTGGTCGAAGAGGCCGATCTCGACGAGCTCGCCTGCGAGGCGCACGCGCTCGCGGGGACCGCCGCCAATGTCGGCGCGCTCAAGCTGAGCGAGCTGGCGCGCGCTCTCGAAACGACCTGCAAGGCGGGCGACTCCGCCGCCGTCGGGCGGGCCGCCGCCGAGCTCGCGCCGCTGGTGCCGGCGACCGAAGCGGCCCTCGCCGAATGGCTCGAGACGCAGACCGCGCCGGTCTGACCCGGCGGGGATCGATCGCATAAACGAATGGCCGGTCGTTCGTCCGATAGCGGGCGTCGCCGACAGGCTAACAGGCTAACCCGCGGCACCCGGAAGCTGCAGCGCATAGGTGCGTTGCCGCGCCTCGCACCGGAAGCGCTGGCGAAAGAGATCGGCGAGGTCCGGCTCGTCATCGACGACCAGGACGCCGACGCTCACGCCGCTGCCCCGCCGGTTCCCGCGCGTTGGCGCGGCAGGCGGATCGTGAATTGGGTGAACGAGTTTTCCTCGCTGTCGACCGTGATCGTCCCGCCGTGCTGCTGAACGACGATGTCGTAGCTGATCGACAGACCGAGCCCGGTGCCCTCGCCGGTCGGCTTGGTCGTGAAGAACGGCTGGAACAGCTTATCGCGGATCTCCGCCGAGATGCCCGTGCCGTTGTCGCGCACGCGGATCTCGACCGCTCCGCCCAGATCCTGCGTTGCGACATGCAACATCGGCCGGCCGCCGCCATCCGCCTTTGCGCGCTTGTTGGCGGCATAGAAGCCGTTGCCGAACAGGTTGAGCAAAACCCGGGTGATGTCCTGCGGCACCAGTTCGATGGGTCGCAGATCGCGATCGAGGTCGCGCTCAAGCGTGATGTTGAAGCTTTGGTCGTGGGCGCGTGCACCGTGATAGGCGAGATTGAGCGCTTCCTCGACCAACGCGTTGAGGTCGACCTCGCGGCGCTCGCCGGAGACGCCGCGCGAATGTTCCAGCATGCTCTTGACGATGTTGTCGGCGCGCTTGCCGTGCTCGGCGATCTTTTCGAGATTGCCGCTCAGCGTGCCGATCGTCTCGTCGAGTTCGTCGCGCCTGTCATCGCCCAACGCGGCTAAGGCCGGCTCGGCGACCTCTTTCAGCTCTTCCAGCAACTCGACCGAGAGCGCGGCGAAATTGTTGACGAAGTTGAGCGGATTCTTGATCTCGTGCGCGATGCCGGCGGTCAGCTGGCCGAGCGAGGCCATCTTTTCCGCCTGGATCAGGCTCGCCTGCGCCGTCTTCAGTTCGCCGAGCGCCTTCTCCGCCGCGTCGCGCGCCGCGCGGATTTCCTCCTCCGACCGCTTCCTCTCGGTGATGTCGGAATAAATCAGAACAAACCCGCCGCCGGCGACCGCGTTGCGCCGCACTTCGAGGACCTGGCCATTGGGCCGGGTGCGCTCATACCGCAACTCCTCGCTGGCGTGGGCGAGGCGGCGGCTCAGCTCCTCCTCGACATCGCCTGGCCCGAACTCGCCGCGCTCGGCGAGGATATGCAGGTATTCGGAATAGGCCTTGCGCTCGGCCAAGAGCTCGTCGGGCAGATCGAGGATTTCCTGGAAATTCCTGTTCCACGCGGCGAGACGCAATTGCTCGTCAAACATCACGACGCCGTCAGCCATGTTGTCGAAGGTGACGCGCAACTCGGCCTGACGCTGGCGGATTTCATCCAAGAGCCGCGCGTTCTCGATCGCGATGACGGCCTGGGCCGCGAAGTTCTGCAACAGCGTGATCTGCTTGTCGCTGAACGGGCGGACCTCGCGGCGGTATCCGGTGATGACGCCCAGGAGTTCTTGGTCCTTGCGTAACGCCACGCACAAAACGGTACGTGCCCCGGCGAGGTGGACAAGGGCATGTCCCGCGATGTTGCTCGGACCATAGGCCTGCGAGGCCGCGACGTCGTCGATCTGCGCGACGTCTTCGCCGGCGACCATCCGTCCCAGCCCGCTTGTCGCGGGAAATGGCCCAAAGCCGGTCGCGCTCGCCAGGAAATCGGCGTAGGCCGTCGGTGCGCCGCGCCACGAGACCGGCTTAAAAATGCCGCTGTCGTAGGTCCATAAAATCCCGAGAGTGAAATCGCACAGCCGCGCGGCCTTATCCAGCATCGCCTCGAACACCGGCGCGAGATCGCCGGGCGACGAATTGATGACCTGCAGCACCTCGGCGGTTGCGGTCTGCTGCTCCAGCGCCTCGCGCGTCTCACTAAGGAGCCGGGCGTTCTCGATCGCGATGACCGCCTGGTCGGCGAAGATCGTGACCAGCTCCACTTCGCGCGCGCTGAACGGTTCGACCCGGTTGCGCGCCAGGCCAAACGCGCCCACCACCTGGCCCTCGCGCAACAGCGGCACGCCGAGCATCGAGTGCGCGTTATCGAGGCGGACGCCTTCCTTGTCCTCATAGTCCGGGTCGCTCTGCGCGTCGGCGATCTGCACGGCGCGGCCTTCGAGAGCCGCCCGCCCGACAATCGTGCCGCGACCGGGGCGGATCACCGCTTGGCGTTCGCTTTCCTCGTATTCCGGGCTGTTGCCGTAGCCGGCGGCGAAGCGATATTCGCCGCTGCCGTCGTTGCGGAAAATGACGCCATATTCGGCGCGGCAAAGCTGCACGGCCGCCGAGATGACGGTGTCAAGGACGGCATCGAGATCGATCGCCGAGCGACTGATCGCCTTCAGCACGTCGCTGGTCGCGGTCTGGTATTCGAGCGATTCCGTGAGTTCGGCGGTGCGCTGCTGCGTCTCGTTCAGCAGCCGCGCGTTTTCCATCGCGATCACGGCTTGTGCCGCAAAGTTTTGGAGCAGCGCGACCTGCCGGTCGTCGACCTCGCGCACCTCGCCCCAATAGACGATGAAAAAGCCGAACAGCGTGCCGTCCTTGCGCAGCGGCACGGATAGCAGGCTGAGGCCGCCGCCTAGCTCGACCAGGGCGCGGGCATACCGGTTCCCCGCTTCATAGTACTCGTTGACCCCTTCGGCGTAGATGAATGGCTCACCGGCGAGAAAACGCTGCGTCAGCGGGTCGTCAGCCGCGGAATGCGTCTCGCTTGTCAGGAACTCGGCGTATTCCGCCGGTACGCCGCGGCGCGCGACGGGCCGCAAATGCTGGCCGTCATAGGTCCATAGGATGCCGAAATTCGCCGCGCACAACTGCATCGCCCTGTGCAGCATGGCGTCGAACACCGGGACGAGATCGCCCGCCGATGCGTTGATGACCTGGAGGACCTCGGCGGTAGCGCCCTCTCGGGCTTCCGCTTCCGCCAGCCTGCGCTGCAGATCCGCGATGACGCTCTGTGCGTCTGCCAGTGTGCTGCCCGGTGTCGTGTCCATAGACAGGACCTCTGCGCGCTGCGCCGCCGTCGATCGGGAAGACCCTCAACAAAACTCGGTTCCAGCGCAAGATGCGCCCAGCGCCGTTTACGCTCAGAAATAGACGGACGGCAGGAAGGCGCCCTGGGGCTCGTTATAGAGGCCGAGGCTCATCAGCGTCATCGGCTGGACCATCCTCAGCCCGTGATCGAGGCACCAGCGGAACAGCGCGGTGTTGCGGCTCGGCAGCAGGAAGCCGGGACCGGCAAAGGACGGCGCGGCGCCGATCAGCGCCATCAGGTCCTGATCGCTCTCGCCGACCGCATGGCCGAAGAAGGCGACGGTCGTTGCGTAGCCGGAGATCCGGCCGCCGCGTTCAACGACGGACGCGCTGCCCTGGCCAATCGCGTCGCGCAGTTCATGGCCGCGCTCGTGCCCGTGCACCGCCCGGCACAATCGGTTGCAGGCCCCGAGATCCTCCGCGACCGCCAGGCGGACGGCGCATCCCGGCAGGGTAAGCCCCAGAGGCGGCCCTTGCAGATTGGCAAGCGGTTCGCGCGCGGCGAAACCGAGCTTCGTATAGAGGCAGAGCGACCGGGTGTGATAGCCGGCCTGCACCAGGCGAACCCCCGGCGCGTGGTTGCGTTCGGCGCGGTCGAGCATGTGACGCATTAGCGCCGCCCCGATGCCCGCATTTTGCGCTGCCGGATCGACCGTGATCGGGCCGAGGCCGAGGATCGGATCGGCCTCGTAGAGGAAGTTGCTGCCGGCGACCCGACCGTCGAGCTCGGCGACAACGCCGTACACCGCGGGATTGCCCGTCAACTGTTTCATCAGCCCGGTGGCAATTTCGGCGTTCGGGAAATCGGGCGGAAAGCTGTGCGCACCCGCGATTGCCTTGAATGCGTCGTAGCAAATGCGACCGGCCGCCGCCGCATCGTCGACAGTGATCGGCCGAACGGTCAGAGCCATATCGGATGCTCCTAAGCTACGGTTGCGAGAGGGATTTCGCCGGACACGCGCATGGCCCCCAGGCGCTCTGGCGCCTTAAGATAACAACGATTCTCCGGAAGGCTGCCATCGCTGCGTTCGGGCACCGCGCCGCCGCCCGTCCCTGGGCCCGCCGATGCTCTAAAAATCGACCTTGGCGCCCGCGAGGACGCGGCGGCGGTGACCTTCGCGCATCACGGTTATCCCCGGCTGATCCGCCAATCGCTCGGATCAGCCGCGCGCCGCCGAACGCCCCGGGCGAGCTAGGCCATTGGTGCGGGTGAAGGGACTTGAACCCCCACTTCCTTACGGAAAGCAGATTTTGAGTCTGCCGCGTCTACCATTCCGCCACACCCGCCGCGGGACGCCGCGACTATAGCCGGCGGGTCCCGATCGGCAAGAGCCGTCGCACCGCGCCGGGCGGCTCACGCCGGGGGAAAGCGCCGCGTCAGGAAATCGCGCACATCGGCCGCGCAACGGTCCGGCACCGCGTCGCAGATGTTGTGCGGCAGGCCCTCGTAAACCCGGAACTCGACGTCGCGCAGCGAGCGGAACGGCTCGTAATTGGCGACGCTGCCGACGGTCTCGGCGCCGGGAATCACCACCAGCGTCGGGCAGGCGATGCGCGCCACCTCGCCGCTCCAGTCATAGCTCGCCATCAGCAGCACGAACCTGCCGATGAAAGCCGGATCGTTCTTCGCCGCCTCGTCGAGAAACCATTCGACGAGGCCGGGATCGGCGTCCGCGGCGAGCCGGTCGCGGATCGTCTCGGCGAGAAAGCCGCGCAACCCCTTCGCGGCGATCTGCGGGATCCAGCTCGGCGCCTGGCTGTTCTTGAGACCCGGGGTCGAGCCGAACAGGCAGAGGCTGGCGACCCGCTCGGGGCGGGTCATCGCCAGCTGCTGGCCGAGATAGCCGCCCGCCGAATTGCCGACGATATGCGCCGTCGCGCAGCCGAGACGGTCGAGCAGCTCGGCGACGTCCGCCACCAGCCGATCGAGCGTCAGCGGCCGATCGGCGGGCGGCACCTGCGAGGCGCCGTGCCCGCGCAGGTCGAGCCGGACGACGCGGTAATGCCGCGCCAAATGCGGGACCCAGGCGAAATAGCGCCGCGCGCTGCCCATCGCGGCGTGCAGCAACAGCACGGTCGGCGCCTGCGCCCAGGGATTGGTGAAGTCGTCGATGTAATAGGCGAGCCTGAGGCCGTCGCCGGCGGTGAAATCCGCCATCCCTAGCGGCCTGCAGGCGCCGGCGGCAGGCCGGCCATGAACTTCACCAGATAGGGTTTCCACACGGCGGCGTAGTAATGCGTGAAATGGCCGTGCGTCTCCTTGCCGTAGGGGGTCAGCACATAGGTGCCGTGCGCGATCTTCTTGAAGGCGCGCTCGACGGTGCCGAGCGTCGGCGGGTCGGCGAAATCCTCCGCATTGTTGATCAGCAGCACATGCGCCTTGATCTTGGGCAGGTCGGCCTCGGGGCTGTAGTCGTAGATCGACTCGATCTCGTAGAGCGTGTTGTTGGCGTCGCGGCTCTTCATCAGCTCGGCAAGCCGCTTGTCGTAGAGCGCCTTTGCCGCCGCCATGGTCGGCGCCTCCTCCTGGACGCGCACCGGGCTCTCGGTCAGATCGTTGCCGGCCGCCGCGTACATGTAGAGCGTCGGCGACTTGTCGTAATTGCCGTCGTTCCAGGCCGGGTCGTGGCGGATCAGCTCGGCCGCGCCGTGCCGCAGCATGTAGTTGCGGCCGCTGATCTCGACCGGCTGGCACGACAGGCCGACCGTGCCGTCCATCAGCTCGGGATACCATTCGGCCCACAGGAATTGCTGCATGCAGCCCAAGGAGCTGCCGATCACCAGGCGCAGATGCGCGACCTTGAGCCCGTCCGTCACCAGCCGGTGCGTCAGGTCGATCATGTCGTGGTAGCGGTAGTGCGGGAACTTGCCCTTGAGCCCGTCCGACGGCTTCGACGATCCGCCGCGTCCCAGCGCGTCCGGCATGATGATGAAATAGCGACCGGCATCGAGCGGCTGGCCGGGTTTGAACAGCTCGCCCGCCAGCGTCGGCCGGAACCAGTTGGCGCCGGTCCCGGTATTGCCCTGCAGCAGCAGCACGCCGTTGACGATGGCGCCGGCGGCGTCCCGCTTTGCCGTGCCGATGGTCCGGTAATGGAGCTTGACCTCGGGCAGGCTCTCGCCGTCGGCGAACTTGTAGTCCCGGACGACGTAGTCGCCCTCCTGGTAGCCGGTCCAGTCGGCGCCGGGCTTGCCGCCCGATTGCTGCGCCAAGGCGGGAGCCGCCAGGCAGACGAAGGCGGCAGCGAGCAGACAGCGTGGCGTCATCGGTGGTGTTCCTGCGCTAATCGGCGGCCGCGGCGCGCTCGGGCCCGAGCGTCGCCATGAACTCGATCAGGTACTTCTTCCACAGCGCGGCGTAGAAATGGGTGAAGTGGCCGTGCGTCTCGGGGCCGGCCGGGATCAGCACATAGCGGCCGTCCTTGACCTTGGCCATCGCCCGCTCGACGGTACCGAGCTCGGGCGGGTTCGCCTCGTCCTCGGCGGCGTTGATCAGGAGCACCTTGGCCCTGATTCTGTGCAGCTCGGGCTCCGGGTTGTAATCGGCGATCGCCTCGATCGCCCATAGCGCGTCGTTGGCGTCGCCCTTGGCGGCCTGCGCGACGCGCTCGTCGTAGAGCCGGTCGGCGGCTTCCTTCGTCGGCGCCATCTCCTGGATGCGGGTCGGGCTCTCGGTGCGCAGCGAGTTCGCCGCCGCGCTGTAGACGTAATGCCGCGGCGGCCGCTCGTAGAAGCCGCCCTGCCAGTCGGGATCGTGTCGGATCGCCTCGGCCGCGGCACGCCGGTTGATCCAGTTGCGCCCGCTGATCTCGATCGGCTGGCACGACAGCGGCACGACGCCGTCCATCAGATCGGGATAGGCCTCGGCCCACATCCAGGCGTGCATCCCGCCCATCGAGCTGCCGAGCACGAGGCGCAGATGGCCGACGCCGAGCCCTTCGGTAATGAGCCGGTAGCCGCTCTCAACCATGTCGCGATAGCGGTAGCGCGGGAACTTGCCCTTGAGCCCGTCGGACGGCTTCGACGACCGACCGCGGCCGATCGCGTCCTGCATGATCAGGAAATACTTGCGCGCGTCGAGCGGCTGCCCCGGACCGTAAAGGTGGTCGGCAAGGCTCGGCCGCAGCCAATTCTCGCCTGTGCCGGTATTGCCCTGGAGCAAGAGCACGCCATTGACGATCTTGC
>DATJOB010000210.1:0-4383 GCA_035507475.1 Allostellaceae bacterium
GGCCAAGCCGTAACGCCAAACGCGATGATGACCGGCAAGCCAAAAGCGGCGACGTAGCCGACATGGCCTTTCACGAAGATCTCAAAGAAGCACAGTGACAGCAGGACGTAGCTCGCCAGCAGACTGCGCTGCTGCCATGTCAGGATCAGATAGATGCCGACCAGCGCCAACACCAGCAGGTGTGCACCGATCAGTGTTGTCATTGTGAACCACGGAAACTGCGACAGTTGAAGGGTGAGCGCAACGAACAGCGCGGCCCACGCATCGATTAAGTAGATGCGCGCTATTTTGAAGCCGAGGACGCCTACGAGCGCCAATTCGACAAAGTGGAGTAAAGTCAGGAGGTGGAAAATATACGCTTCGGGTACCGTCAGCAGCAGCCAATTCAACGGGTCGAGCATGTGGTTATGCATGCTCTCGGTGAAGTCGGTGCCGGCGAAAATGTAGGGATTCCATAACGGCAGCTCACCGCTGCGCAGGGCGCGGTAACCGAAGACCAGGTTGGGGTAATGTGCGAAGAGCTGATCGGTGGACGGCATTGCGATCCGCCCCAGAAGAAAGAAGCGATCGAACACAATGAATGCCGTGACCCAGAATATTGCGGTGACGTAGCGGCTGCGCACGAAAGCGTCCGCATCGGCCCATAAGTGCGTTGTCGCTGCGATACTCGCTGGCAGGCCGAGCGATCCCGGTGCCTCGGCTGGGTGGGGCGAGACGACTCTCTGTTGGGTTCTCACGCTTCTATCATAGGGGCTACTGCCTCGGTGCGCCTTGTTGGCAACGATAGGCGGTGCGAGGGGCCTGGGAGAGCTGTGTTGGCCCAGCTGGCCAACTGGATGCTCCGACTGGAGCTCTTTCGCCAATAGCAGATCGACTCAGATAGCGTCAACTCACCGCCCCTGCCGCTGGCGAGGCTTGTCAATCGCGCCGATACTGCCGCACTCTCCGGGTCGCCCGAGGTCGACAGTCCGGCCGCGACCGGGGAGGCTCGACGGCGGTGTTGGCCATCCCGACCAAAGGCGGGGATCAGATGAACTTGAGGGCGCGCCGATGATCCTTACCCGCACGCCGCTGCGTATCTCGATCGCCGGCGGCGGCAGCGACCTGCCGTCCTATTACCGGCGGTTCGGCGGCGAGCTGATCTCGGCGGCGATCGACAAGTACATCTTCATCGGCATCAACAAGATATTCCGCGACGAGTATCTCATCAAATACTCGAAATACGAGCGGGTCGGGACGATCGACGCGATCGAGCACCCGATCGTGCGCGAGGCGCTGCGCCTGCACGAGATGCCGCCGGCGCTGGAGATCGTCAGCATGGCCGACATCCCGGCGGGCACCGGGCTCGGCTCGTCGGGATCGTTCACCGTCGGGCTGCTGCGCGCGCTGCATGCGATGCGGCGGCGGCCGGCCACCGCCGCCGAGATCGCCGACGAGGCCTGCCGCCTCGAAATCGAGACGCTGCGGCAGACCGTGGGCAAGCAGGACCAGTACATCGCCGCCTATGGCGGCATCACCCGGTTCCGCTTCAACCCGGACGACACGGTCGAGGTGAGCCCGCTGGCGATCTCGACCGAAACCCTGTCGGACCTCGAAGAGAATTTGCTGCTGTTCTTCACCGGCTATTCGCGCTCGGCCGCGGCGATCCTCGACGACCAGCACCGCCGCACCGCCGCGGGCGACGGCGCGATGCTCGAAAACCTGCACCTCACCAAGGAGATCGGCCGGCGGATCGGCGAGGCGCTGGAACAGGGCGACACGCTGCGCTTCGGCGAATTGCTGCACGAGCATTGGCAGACGAAGCAGCGCCGCTCCGGCAATATGTCGAACGACACGATCGACCGCTGGTATGCGGTCGGGCGCGAGGCCGGCGCGGTCGGCGGCAAGATGGTCGGCGCCGGCGGCGGCGGCTTCCTCCTGTTCTACACGCTCGACCGCACCCGGCTGCGCCGCGCGATGGCGGATGAGGGCCTTGCCGAGGTGCCGTTCCGCTTCGACCACGACGGGTCGATGACGATCGTGCGCGGCTAGGCTCGCGCTTGACCAGGTCCGGGCGCGGCGGTGAGGCCCGGTTGCCGCGACGGCAGGCGGCTGGCATAAACCCGCGGGGAGGCGGGGGCGCATGGATGAGCTGAACCGGCTGGGCGTGAAGATCTTCGCCGACGGCGCCGATCTCGACGCGATCCTCAAGCTCTACGCCAACCCGCTGATCAAGGGTTTCACCACCAACCCGACGCTGATGCGCAAGGCCGGGATCGCCGATTACGAGGCGTTTGCGCGGCGGCTGGTCGCCGCAATCCCCGACCGGCCGATCTCGTTCGAGGTGTTCGCCGACGAGCCCGCCGGGATGCTGCGCCAGGCGCGCGTCATCGCCGGCTGGGGCGCCAACGTCAACGTCAAGATCCCGGTGATGAACACCGGGCGGGTCTTCATGGGGCCGGTCATCGAAGCGCTGTCGGCCGAGGGGATCGCGGTCAACGTGACCGCGGTGATGACGCTGGCCCAGGTGCGCGAGATCGCCGCGTGCCTCGCGCCGGCGACGCCGGCCATCGTCTCGGTCTTCGCCGGGCGCATCGCCGATACCGGCGTCGATCCGCTGCCCCTGATGGGCGAGGCGGCGCGCGTGCTCGCGGCGCGACCGCGCGCCGAGCTCCTATGGGCGAGCCCGCGCGAGCTGCTCAACATCTTTCACGCCGACGCCGCCGGCTGCCACATCATCACCGTGACGCACGACGTGCTGGCGAAGCTGCCGCTGATCGGCAAGGACCTCGACCGGTACTCGCTCGAAACCGTCGAGATGTTCCACCGCGACGCCGCCGCGGCCGGCTATGCGATCGCGACGGCGGCGGCGCCTCGCCGCGGACTGGCGGCCGCGGGATAGCGGCGTGGTCCCGCTCGTCGGCTATGTCGACCGCTTCTCGGCGCGCCCCGGCGAGCGCATCGAGGTCAAGGTGTCGAGCGCGCTCGGCGCGCCCTACCGGGCCGATCTGGTGCGCATCGTCCATGGCGACGCCAACCCGTCCGGACCGGGCATCAAGCTGGAAGAGGTCGCCGCCGGCTTCACCGGGGACTATCCGTCGCGCTTTCAGCCGGTGCATCTCGGGTCGTGCGCCACGGTCGCTGTTGCCCATCCGATCGCGCTGCCCGACCCCTGCACTCTCGTCGTCCGGGTGCAGCCCTGGCTGCTCGACGGGCGGCGCCCGGTGGTGCTGGCGCTGGCCGGGGGGCTTTTGCTCCGGGTCGCGGCGGACGGCGCGAGCCTCGAACTCGGCAGCCAGCGGGCGCAGGTCGCCGCGCCGATGCTGGCGCGCCGCTGGTACGAACTGCGGGTGATCGCGGCCGGCGGCCGGCTGCGCTTGCGACAGACCGCGCTGCAGCAGAGCTGGGGCGTCGCCGACAGCGGCGAGGCCGAGCTCG
The DNA here is from genome assembly GCA_035507475.1 of Allostellaceae bacterium. Classification (GTDB taxonomy): domain Bacteria; phylum Pseudomonadota; class Alphaproteobacteria; order ATCC43930; family CGMCC-115725; genus DATARH01. The sequence continues at coordinate 3,418 of DATJOB010000210.1, forward strand.
CCGGCGGGCTCGGGCCGCTCGCCGGGATCACCGTCGCCGCCATGCCCGCGGCGCATCCCGGCCTGCAGGGCAATCCTTTCGAGGCGTTCTTCAACGGCCGCGTCGAAGACCCGGCGATCCTCGCCGGTGCGCATGACGGCGCGGCGCCGCTCGAACCGGCGGCCGGCGATTGCCTTGCCTGGTGGGACTTCAGCGAGGCGATCGGCAGCGAGCGCATCGTCGATCGCGGGCCGCACGGGCTGCACGGCGCGCTGCGCAACCTGCCGACCCGCGCGGTTTGCGGCTCGCGCTGGCGCGGGGCCGAGATGTGCTGGCGCCACGCGCCGCGCGATTACGCCGCGATCCATTTCCACGAGGACGACCTCTACGATTGCGGCTGGGAGACCGATTTCGTGGTCGAGATCCCCGCGACGCTGCGCTCCGGCGTCTACGGGGTGCGGCTGCGCTGCGGCGCGATCGAGGACATCGTGCCGATCTACGTGCTGCCGCCGCGCGGCACGACGGGCGCGCCGCTGGTCTTCCTCGCCTCGACCTTCACCTACCAGATCTACGGCAACCACCGGCGCGGCAACGCCGACGCGGCGTTCCGGGCGCGCCAGGCGGCGTGGCGCGCCTATCCGTGGAACGCCGACCAGCATCCCGAATACGCCGCCTCGACCTACAATTTCCACCGCGACGGCAGCGGCGTCTGCTATTCGAGCCAGCGCCGGCCGCTGCTGACGATGCGGCCCGGCTACATCACCTATTTGGACGCGCGCGGCTCGGGACTGCGGCACTTCCCGGCCGATACCCATCTGATCGACTGGCTGAGCGCCAGGGGGATCGCCTTCGACGTCGTCACCGATCACGACCTCGACCGCGAGGGTGCGGCGCTGCTGCGGCCGTACCGCGCGGTGGTGACCGGCTCGCATCCCGAATACCACACCCCGAACACGCTCGACGCGCTGCAGGATTACATCGGCGGCG
>DATJOB010000211.1:0-2357 GCA_035507475.1 Allostellaceae bacterium
GAGCGCTGCTGCATGAGCCCTGCCGCATGAGCCCTGCCGCATGAGCCCTGCCGCATGAGCCCTGCCGCATGACCGACGCCGCGAGCGCACCGCGCCGCCGCGCCGCCGCGCCGCCCACGACGGACGCCGCCGAGCCGCCCACGACGGACGTCGCCGAGCCGCTTGCCGCCGAGCCCCGCGCCGCACCCGCGGCGCCGGACTGGCGCGACTGGGTCGGCGTGCTGGCGATGGTGTTCGGCCAGTTCATGGCGATCATGGACGTGCAGATCGTCACCAGCTCGCTGACCCAGATCCAGGGCGGCCTGTCGGCGAGCCCCGACGAGATCAGCTGGGTGCAGACCGCCTATCTGATCGCCGACGTGGTGATGGTGCCGCTCTCGGGCATGCTGTCGCGCCTCTTCTCGACGCGGCTCGTGTTCGTCGGCGCGGCGCTCGGCTTCACCGGAGCGAGCCTGCTCTGCGCCAGCGCGACGAGCCTCAGCCAGATGATCATCTTCCGCGCGCTGCAGGGCGCCTCGGGCGGGGCGATCACGCCGACCGTGTTCCCGGTCGTCTACACCAAGTTCCGCCAGCCGCAGCTCGGCCAGATCATGGTGATCATCTCGCTGATCCTCAACCTGTCCTCGACGCTCGGCCCGACCATCGGCGGCTACCTGACCGACACGCTCTCCTGGCACTGGCTGTTTCTCGTCAACATCGTGCCGGGGCTCGCGGTCGCAGTGCTCGTCTGGTGGCTGATTGACATCGACAAGCCCGACCTGTCGCTGCTGCGCAGCTTCGACGTGAGCGGCCTCGTGCTGATGGCGCTGTTCCTCGGCGGCCTCGAATACGCGCTCGAGGAAGGGCCGCGCTGGGACTGGCTCGACGACGAGACGATCCGGGCCGCGGTCGTCGTCTCCTCGCTCGCCTCGGTGCTGTTCTTCTGGCGGGTGCTGACCTATTCGCAGCCGATCGTCGACCTGCGCGCCTTCACCAACCGCAATTTCGCGCTCGGCACCTTCTATACCTTCGTCATCGGCACCGGGCTCTACGGCGCGACCTATCTGATCCCGCTGTTCCTCGCCGAGGTGCGCGGGTTCAGCGCGTTCCAGATCGGCACCACCGTGGTGGTCACCGGCCTCGCCCAGATGGTGGTGTCGCCGTTCACCGCGCGCATCGCCCGCAGCATCGATTTGCGCATCATGCTGGGCATCGGCATGGGGCTCTTCGCGGTCGCGATCTACCTGACCGCCCGCCTCACCAATCAGGCGAGCTTTCCCGAGCTGCTCGTGCCGCAGATCGTGCGCGGCGTCGCGCTGATGTTCTGCTACCTGCCGGCCAACCTCATTTCGCTCAGCACGCTGCGCCAGACCGCGCTCAAGAACGCCGCCGGGCTCTACAACCTGACGCGCGACCTCGGCGGCGCGATCGGCCTCGCGACGATCGGCACGATCATGAACAACCGGCTGCATTTCCACTGGAACCGGCTGATCGAGGACGTCAACCCCGCGCGCCCCGCGGTCCAGCATTTCCTCGAGACGCAGACCGGGCGGTTCGACCCGCATTTCGCCGGCGGCGGGTCGCCCGCGGCGATCAAGCTGCTCGCCGCGACGGTGCAGCGCGAGGCGCTGGTGCTGACCTTCAACGACGTGATCCTGCTCCTGGGCGGGCTGTTCGTCGTCGGGCTGGTGCTGATGCCCTTGGTGCGCGGCGGCCGTTCGGCGATGAGCCGGTGACGCAATTTGTAACGATTTGTCGCCGCTTGAACCGATCTTTTGTGCGCCCGACGCGATAGCGTGCCGGTCTTCAAGGTCGTGCGGCGGCACGGCGCGAGCGCAGAGAGGCGGCAATGTTTCCGTGGTACGTCAACGCGTTCCTGATCGTTCTGGTGCTGGGCGGCTTCGTCAAGGCCACGTCGTATTTCTAGCGCGCGACCTCGGATTTGACCGTCATGGCCGGGTTTCAGCCGGCCATCCACGGCTTTGGCCCAGCCCTGAGATGTCCGGAGCACGTCCGGGCATGACGATGAAACTGGTCGGAACTTGTCGAGTTCCGCCCGGGCGCTGGCGCAGGCCGGAGCCGAATTTCGATCAGCCCGCATCCGCGCCGGGGCCGGCGCGGCGGTAAAGCCAATCCTCGACGAGGCGCCGGGCGATCGAATCGAGCCGCGGCAGCCGGAAGCTGTCGTCGTCGACATGCGCGAGGAGCCAGTCGCGCTCGAACCAGCGTGCGTCTTCGAGCTCGCCGTAATCGACGGTGATCTCGCTGGTCGCCGCCTCGGCATGAAAGCCCAGCATGATGTTGCCTGGAAACGGCCAGGGCTGCGACGAGTGGTACGCCACCGACTTGACTTCGATCGCGGTTTCCTCGCGCACTTC
>DATJOB010000212.1:0-3772 GCA_035507475.1 Allostellaceae bacterium
ATCGGGATCGTCGCCTCCTGCTCGGCATAGAGCTCCTCGACGCTGACGCCGCGCGCAGCGGCGCGGCCGACCGCGTTGCGCGCGCCGAGCTCGGTGCGGGTGACGCCGGGGCAGATCGCATTGACGTTGATGTCGTGCGCACCGAGCTGGTGCGCGGCGAGCTTGGTCATCGAAATGACCGCGCCCTTGCTCGCGGCATAGGCGACGTTGGAGGCGTTGGTGTAGCCGCGCCCGGCGATCGAGGCGATGCTGATGATCCGCCCGCCCGATTTCTGCGCGATCATCTGGCGCGCCGCGCTCTGCAGGCAGAAAAACACGCCCTTGGCGTTGACCCGGTGGATGCGGTCCCAATCCGCCTCGGTCAGGTCCATCACATGGGCGAAGCGGGTGACGCCGGCATTGTTGACGATGATGTCGAGCCGGCCGAACGCGGCGACGGTTTTGGCGATCATCGCGTCGATACTGGCGACGTCGCCGCAATCGGCCTCGATCGCCAGCGCCCGGTTGGTCTTGCCGGCCATCGCCTCGACCGCCTTCTGCGCCGCGGCCGGGTCGATGTCGGCGGCGGCGACCGCGGCGCCTTCGCCGGCCATTGCCAGCGCGGTGGCGCGGCCGATCCCGGCGCCGGCGCCGGTCACCAGCGCGACCTTGTCCTTGAGCGACGGCATCGATTCCTCCCCGGCAACCGCGTCATTGCGAGAAGCGTAGCGACGAAGCAATCTCCGGGGCAAGGAAACTCCCTTGCGCGAGATCGCTTCCCTGTGGATCGGGCACGCTTCTCGCCTTGACAGACGAAAGGCAACCCATGCTCGCCAACATCCCAACGACGCAGACGGTGATCGAGATCAAGCAGCCGGGCGGACCCGAGGTGCTGGTGCCGGCGACGCGCCCGGTGCCCGAGCCGAAGGCGGGCGAGGTGCTGATCCGCATCGCCGCGGCCGGCATCAACCGGGCGGACACGCTGCAGCGCCAGGGGCGATACCCGATGCCGCCCGGTGCCAGCGACATCCCCGGGCTCGAATGCTCGGGCACGGTCGTCAAGCTGGGCGAGGGCGTGAGCGGCTTCATCACCGGCGAGGAGGTCTGCGCGCTGCTCGTCGCCGACGGCTACGGCGAGTACTGCGCGGTGCCCGCAGTGCAATGCCTGCCGGTGCCGCAGAACGTGAGCCTCACCGATGCCGGCGGCCTGATGGAGACGTTCTGCACGGTGTGGACCAATGTCTTCGACCGCATTCACCTGAAGGCCGGCGAAGTATTCCTGCAGCAGGGCGGATCGAGCGGCATCGGCATCACCGCGATCCAGCTCGCCAAGGCGTTCGGCGCCAAGGTGCTGGCGACCGCCGGGTCGGATGAGAAATGCCAGGCTTGCCGCGACTACGGCGCCGATGTCGCGATCAACTACAAGACCGAGGATTTCGTGAAGGTCGGCAAGGAGTTCACCAACGGGCGCGGGGTCGACGCGATCTTCGACATGGTGGGTGGCGACTACATCCCGCGCGAGCTCGACCTGCTGGCGCGCGAGGGCCGGCTGTGCTTCGTCGCGCTGATGGGCGGCACCAAGGTCAAGGACGCCGATTTCGGGATCATCCAGCGCAAGCATCTGACCATCACCGGCTCGACGCTGCGCTCGCGCAGCATTGCCGAGAAGGCGCAGATCGTCGCCGCGCTCAAGGACAAGGTCTGGCCGCTCTGGGGCCAGGGCAAATTGCGCACCTGCACCTACAAGACCTTCCCGCTCGCCGAAGCGTCGAAGGCGCACGCGCTGATGGAATCCTCGCAGCACATCGGCAAGATCATCCTGGTGAATTGATCCGCCCGTCATTCCCGCCGAAGCGAAGCGGAGAGCCGGAACCCGCGGACACCGGCCGATAGAGCCCAGGGTCGGCTGAAACCGTGCTCATGGGTTCCCGCTTTCGCGGCAATGACATCCCTTCAACAGTGCTATCGTTGCGGAAGCAGCTCGCGGAGGAAGGCCATGACCGCTCACCTGTCGCTGCGTCGGTTGGGCAAGCGGCTCGGCACCGAGGTGCTGGGTGCCGACCTGGCGCGGCTCGACGACGCGACGTTCGCCGAGATCGAGGAGGTCTTCCGCGACCATCCGGTGCTGGTGTTCCGCGAGCAGCGGCTCGACGCCCAGCAGCTCGCGGCCTTCGGCGCGCGTTTCGGGCATCTGCGGCCGCACATCCTCGAAAACTACCGCCATCCCGACGACCCGCGCGTCTCGTTCATCACCAACGTCGCCAAGGATGGCGGCGTCGACAGGTTCGGCGTGACCCGCGCGTCGAGCTGGCATGCCGACGAGACCTACGACCCGCCGGAGGCGCTGCCGCGGCTGGCGATCCTGCACGCGGTCGAGGTGCCGCGCGAAAAGGGCGGCACGATGTTCGCCGACATGTACGCGGCCTACGAAACGCTGTCGCCGGCGCTGCAGCAACGGCTCGCCGGCATGACCGGCCGGCACGGCTATACCGATGGCCCCGATGCGCGCAAGATCTACACGCCCGAGCATATCGCGGCGCGCAACGCCGGGCGGCCGGAGCAGCTCCACCCGGCGGTCAAGCCGCACCCGGTCACCGGCCGCAACGTGCTGTTCGTCAACCCGACCCACTGCCACGGCTTCGTCGGCATGACGAACGCGGAATCGGACCCGCTGATCGAGGAATTGCGCGACCACTCGATCGGGGACGACAACATCTACTACCACCAGTGGCGGGTCGGCGACGTGGTGATCTGGGACGAGATCGCGACGATGCACCGCGGCGCCGCCGACGCCGCGCCCGAGGAGCGCCGCGTCATGCTGCGCACCATCGTCCACCCGAACTGATGCCGGCGATGGATCGCGTGCGGCTGCTACCCACCGTCGGGCGCGGGCCAGACCATCGCCATCCCGAGGTGTCCCGGAGACAGCCGGGGCCTCGAAGGACGCACCGCCGCCATCGCAGCTAGGCCGCGCGCACTTGCGGCATGACCTCGCGCGCCAGGATCTCGAGCTGCTCCAGCGCGAGGCTGTTCGGCATGCCGGGCCAGTGCACCGAGGCGACGATGTGGTTGACCCCGAGCCGGCGGTTGAGGCGCACCATCTGCTCGGCGACCTCGGCCGGCGACCCCATCAGGAAGCGGTCCTCCAGCAACTCGGCGAATTCGTGGTCGAAATCGTCGCCCTCGGGCATCACCTTGTCCTGCCCCCAGGCCCGGTAGGCGCGATACTTCTCTTCGAGATAGGGCTGCGCGAGGCGGATCGCCTCGGCCCGCGAGGCGGCGACGAAGACCTCGCGGCGCATCGGCACCTCGGCGGGAAACGGCTTCCCGGCTGCGTCGAGCGCGCGCTTGTAGATCTCCAGCTGACGCTCGATCGTCGCCAGCGTGTTGTGCGGGTTGATGTACCAGCAATCGCCGATCCGCGCCGCGCGCTCGACCGCGACATCGGCATTGGCGCCCATCCAGATCGGCGGGTGCGGCTGCTGCACCGGCTTGACCGGGCAGCTCGCGCGGTCGAGCTCCCAGCCGGCGCCGGTCATCGTGACCGCCTCCTCGGCCCATAGCCGCTTGACCGCGAGCATCGTCTCCTCGAAGCGCGCGCCGAGCCGGCCGCGCGGCACGCCGAACGCCTTGAACTCGACGTCGCGGTAGCCGATGCCCGCACCGAACACCAGCCGGCCGCCCGACAGGAGGTCGAGCGTCGCCAGCGCCTCGGCCAGCTCCAGTGGCTTGTGCAGCGGCACCAGCACCAGGCCGCAGACGATCCGCAGCCGCGGCGCGATCGCCGCGCAAT
>DATJOB010000213.1:0-4376 GCA_035507475.1 Allostellaceae bacterium
GCGATGTTGTCCTCGGCGCTGAGGTGCTGGAACAGCTCGAAGCTCTGGAACACCATGCCGATGCGGCGCCGCACCGCGCTCGCCTCGTGCCGCCGCAGCCCCGCGATCTCCTTGCCCTCGAAGAGGATGCTGCCGGAGGAAATCGGCTCGAGCAGGTTGAGGCATTTGAGGAGGGTCGACTTGCCCGAGCCCGACGGGCCGATCAGCACCAGGCATTCGCCCTCGTCGACCTTGAGGTCGATACCCCGCAACACCTCGTTGTCGCCGTAGCTCTTCCACAGGGCGGTGCCCTCGAGCAGCAGCGTCACCGCACCATCCCGAGATTGGCCGAGGAGAACAGTTTGAGCGAGAACGACCACGGCGCCCGGCCGCGCCGCCGCGCGCAGGCGCGCTCGATGAACACCTGGACCACCATCAGCACGGTAGTCATCGCCAGATAGTAGATGCCGGCGGTCGTCAGGGTCTCCAGGTAGCGGAAATTCATCGACGCGGTCTGGTCCGCGGTGAGCAGCAGCTCCTGCACCCCGATCACCGAGATCAGCGCCGACAGTTTGAGCATGCCGTTGAACTGGTTGCCGATCGGCGGAATGACGATGCGCAGCGCCTGCGGGAGCACCACCCAGAGCATGATCTGCCGGTCCTCGAAGCCGAGCGCGCGCGCGGCAAGCCGCTGCCCCGGCCCGACCGCGCGGATGCCTGAGCGCATGATCTCGGTCATGTAGGCGCCTTCGTTGAGGCCGAGCGCGAGGATCGCGCAGGCATAGGCCGGCAGGACGATCTTGAACACCGGCAGCACGTTGAACGCGAAGACCAGCTGCAGCAGCACCGGCGTGCCGCGGAACAGCCACAGATAGGCGGTGATCGCGCCGCGCACGACGCGCGACGGGACCTCCTGGCCGGCCGCCAGCACCAATCCGATCAGCATGCCGACAAAGAGCGCGGCGAGGCTGATCCATACCGTCATCAGCGCGGCATGCAGGAAGGGAAAGCTGAACAGGTAGCCCAGCATCAGGTGCGGCGAGAAGATCGACATCGCGGACTCCTGTCGTCTCGCGGCCGTTGCGGTCAGAGGGCGCTGTCGGGAGGCAAGCCGTATTTCTTGATGAGGGCGGCGATCGTACCGTCGGCGACGATCGCCTTGAAGGCGGCGTCGAGCGCGTTCTTGAGCGCCGGCTTCTCCTTGCTGATGCCGATCCCCAACAGCGTGTTGTTCTCGAAGACGGGGCCGGTCGTCTGGAATGCGTCGGGCGATTCCTTGATGAGCGCGGCGTCGGTCGGGGTCGCCGCGATCAGCACGTCGGCGCGCCCCTCCTTGATCGCCAGCGCGCCGACCGCGGTCGAGGTGAGCGAGAGCACGGTCAGCGCCGGCTTGCCGTCCTTCTGGCAGTCCGCGGCATGGGCCTGCGCTTCCTTCTCGTAGATCGTGCCGACCGGCACGACGATGCGGCGGCCGCACAGATCGTCCGGCCCGGCGATATGGGTCGGGTTGCCCTTGACGACGAGGAGCTGGTTGCCGACGCGCAGATAGGGGATGAAGTCGACCACCTGGCTGCGCTCGGGGTTGATGTACATGCCGCTGACGATGATATCGATCCGGTTGCCGAGCAGCGCCGGGATCAGCCCCTTGAACTCGATCCCGGCGGGCGCGGATTCGATCTTCACCTTTGCGCTTATCGCCTCGACCATGTCGACGTCGAAGCCGACGAGCTTGCCGTCCTGCATCGATTCGAAGGGCGGGAAGGTCGCCGCCATGCCCCAGGTGAGCTTGCCCTTCTCGACCAGCGGCAGCGCGTCCTCGGCCCGGGACGGCGGCGCGATGAGCCACAGCGCCAGCAGCGCCAGGAGCAGCGTGACGGCGCGCAACGGCATCTTCATCTCCGCTTCATCTCCGCGATGGGCGAGGGGGGCGACATCCCTCGACCCTGGCAAGCGGCGTGCCATCCTCGCTGGCCGCGGCGGCGGAGCGGATCAGGCCATCGGCACGTCGTCGAGCAGCGGCTTGTCGTCGAGGATGCGGCGGTAGCCCATGCGCGACAGGTCGAGCGTGCGGTATTCGCCGTGGAGCAGCAGCTCGCTGAGCCCGCGGCCGACCGCCGGGGCCTGCATCAGCCCGTGGCCGGAAAAGCCGAGCGCGATGTGGAAATTCTCGATGCCGCCGATCCAAGGCCCGAGGATCGCGTTGTTGTCGAAGCTGTTCTGGTCGTAATGGCCGGCCCAGGCGCCCTTGACCTTGAGCGCCTCGAAGGCCGGGACGCGTTCGGCGAGGCCGGGCCAGATCGACTCGTCGAAATAGGAATAGTCGACCTCCCAGTTGAAGCCCGGCGCGAGGTCGTATTTGGTGTTGCCGGTGATGTAGCCGGCGCCTTGCGGGCGGAAGCTGACATTCTTGCTGATGTGCCGGGTGAGCGGCATCGCCTCCAAGGTCTCGCGGATCTCGAAATAGAAGGTCAGCCGGTGCAGCGGCGCGACCGGCACCTTCATGCCGAGCTTGTCGCACAGCTCGGGTCCCCAGCAATTGGCGGCATTGACGAAAAGCTCGCCGGCGAGCCGCTCGCCCGATTCGAGTTTCACCGCGGCGACGCGCTTGCCGCTGACCTCGAAATCGACGACCCGGTCCTTGAGGTAGCGGATGCCGAGGCTTGCCGCCTTGCGCCGGAAGCCCATCAGCACGCTGTACGGGTCCATGTAGCCGTCATCGGGGGAGAAGGCGGCGGCATCGATGTCATCGACGCGCATCGACGGAAAGCGTTGCTTGACCCCCTTGCGGTCGAGCAATTCGACGCGCGCGTCGTGCGCGGTCTGCACCCGCCAGTTGGCGATCAGCGAATCCACGTCGGCCTTGCCCGAGCCGAACCAGAGATAGCCCATCCGCTGGAAGGTGATCGGCGCGGGCTCGCCGTCCACCGCCATCAGCGTCTCGAACTGGCCGTAGACCTCGTGGCCATATTGCGCCATCCGGATGTTCTCGGGGACGGTGAAGAGCTGGCGGATGCCGCCGGTGGCGCGCGGGCTCGCCGCGAACTCGTAGGTCGGATCGGGCTCGACGACGACGGCGTCGGCGGCATGCCCGGCCATGGCGAGATGATAGGCGAGGGACGAGCCGATCACCCCGCCGCCGATGATCACGATCTTCGCCATCCGCGCCTCGCAGCGTTGCAACCCCGCCACTATAGCCGAACCGCCGCCGCGCGCGCCGGGGGCGCGACAAAGCATTGGCCGCGACCGCCGGAATCGCCGTATAACGCGGAACGGCTGCGCCAAACGGCCGCCGCACCTTGGTTCGTATCCGCATCTTGCCCGCGCGCCGGCGCCGGATGGTCACAACGCGGTGAGCTGCCGTTCCGCTGCCGCGGCGGCGCCCTACATAACGAGGCCGCGACCGCAATGTCGCCAACCGGCTCTCCGTCGACAACCGGCTGATTCCCCGATGCTGCGCACCCTCGTTTCGGCCTTCGTCGCGATGCTCTGCGCGGTCCTTTGCGCGGTCTCGCCGGCGCGCGCCGATTATCCCGTCGCGCCCGACGTGGTGGTCTTCTGCGAGCCGACCTTGCGCTCGTTCGTCGCCGCACTGGGCGCCGCGTGGCGCGACGAGACCGGGATAGCGGTGCGCGTCTTCGCCGCGCCGACCTGGGCCAATCTGGCGCAGTTGGCGCGCGGCACCCGCGACGACGTCATCATCGGCCAGGGCGATGGCATGGCGGCGAGCGCCGGTGCGCAACACCTGATCGAGCCCGACACCCTCGTGCGGCTGTGGCGCAACCGGCTCGTCGTCGCGGCGCGCGCCGACGCGCAGGGATCGGTGCCGGCCGACCTCGCCGGCGTCGCCGGCAAGGAGCCGGTCGCCGTCGTCGATCCGGCGGTCGACGCGGCCGGCGCCGAGACCGAGGCGGCGCTGCAAAAGAGCGGTTTGTGGGACGCCGTCCGCAGCCGGTCGATCGGCGTCGTCGGCACTGCCGACGGCGTCTTCCTGCTCGGCGAAGGACAGGTGAAGCTCGCGGTGGTCTATGCCAGCGATGTGGCGGGGAAGGGGTCTCTGACGGTCGCCCGGACCCTCGACGCCGATGCTTCCGGCCTCGTCTATTGGGCCGCCCGGACGCACCGCGCGCTCAGCCCGAACACGACGAAGTTCCTGAACTATCTCGCCACCCCCGCAATACGCGAGCGGGGCCGGGGCGCGGGGCTGGAGGTCCTGCCATGAGTGTCGAAAGCAGCCACGCCGCGGCGGGGGTTCAGCTCCACCCGCTCAGCCGGCGCATCATGCATTGGATCAACGCGCTGGCGATCATCGTGATGATCGGCAGCGGCTGGCGCATCTACAACTACTACCCGGCGCTGCCGATCGATTTCGGCTTTCCGCTCGCGGTGACGCTGGGCGG
>DATJOB010000214.1:0-10047 GCA_035507475.1 Allostellaceae bacterium
CGAGCCGGCGCAGCGACGCGTCGAGGCTGTCGACGATGCCGGCCGGGTCGGCCTGCCCACTCGACCAGGAAAACGGCGCCTTGGTACAGATCACGAGGCCGTCGCGCCGTCCCGCGATCGCCTTGCCGAGCACCTCCTCGGTGCCGTAGGCGGCCGCGGTGTCGAACAGGTTGACGCCGAGATCGATCGCCTGGCGGACGATCGCGATCGCCCCGTCGTCGCCGCCGCCGGTGCCGAGGCCGAGCCGGCTGAACCCGCCGCAGCCGAGCCCGGCGACGCTGACCTTCAATCCGGTGCGGCCAAGAGTGGTGTAATCCATCGCTGCGCTCCCCGACGCGACGCTCGCTGCGCCGGCACGACATTATGACGATCGCGGCGCCGCCGCGCGATGCGCCTGCGAGGCAGGCGAGCGACGCCGCCGGCCAACCCCGGCGATCGCCCGCTTTCGGACAAAGCTTGCATTCGATCCAAATTCTTTTTGTACCCGGAGCCCTTAACCCTTTGGCAACCGCCCCCGCCGATACTCGCCTCCGTCAGCCCCCTAGGAGGATTTTCCATGTTTGCGCGCATTCTGAAGCTCCTGAAGAACGAGGATGGCGTCACCGCGATCGAGTACGGCCTGATCGCCGCGCTGATTGCCGTCGCCGCCGTTTCGGTGATGGGCACCGTCGGCACGAACCTGAGCAGCACGTTCAACACCGTCGCCGGCAAGCTCTAAGCCAGCCATTTCCCCGAAACGCCCGACGGCGTCGCCGTCGGGCGTTTTTGTTTGCGCGCCATTCGAGCGCAAAGCCACCGCTTCCGGTCGCGGGCGCACACCGGCCGCCGGCGCGGATCGGTTCCGGCGCCGCGGCGAAAATCCGCCCGACGCAATCCTATTTCGAGATGTAGGCCGACTGCACGGCGCTGGTGAACAGCGCCGTCATTGCCGCGGTGATGTCGCCGCCGGTGTCGACCTGGAAGAACAGGCCCGGCGAGGCGCAGGCCTGCAGCTGGCCGGCGATCTGCGACTGGAATGACGAGATGCCGTTGCCGCTGCCGTCGAAATTGGCATACCAACCGTTATTCGGGATCGGGTAGTAGGTGGTGTAGAGCACGGCGATGCGGATGCCGCGATTCTTGATCGTCGAACACCAGTCGGTGTTCGAATTCATCAGATATTGCTGGCGCCCGGCGGTGTACGTGGTCGGGTTGAGCGTCGGGCTCTGGTATTCGTCCTCGACCCCGTCGGTGACCAGGAACAGCACTTCCTGTGGCGTGTCGCCTTTGGCGTTGGTGCCGTTGCCGGGATTGGGCATGGTCGTGTTGATCGTCGACATCGCGAGGTCGTAATTGGTGTCCTCGTCGTTGTTCTGGTTGCTCGACGTCAGTTTGTTGTTGGAGTAGACCTCGAGCATCTGGATGTTGCCGGCCGAGCTCTGCGCCGTAGTGAGGTTAGAGGTCAGCGTCTGTATCGTGTTCACCGCGACGTCGAAAGTGTAGATCGCGACGCGGTACTGTGCCGAGTTCGCCTGCTCGGTCGAGCTTGCGGTCGACATCAGGCTTTGCGTCGCGGTGCGCAGATTGTCGATGCGCAACGTGACGCCGAGGCTGCGCGCCAGGGCGTAATTGTCCTCGCCCGACGGGTTGCCGGTGCCGGACAGCGAGCAGCTGCTTGAATTGCAATGGGATTCGCCGGCAGGATAGCTCTCGTGGCAGGCAAAGGCGCAGCCACAGCTCGAGCCGCCGCTCGGCGGTGAATCGCATTCATATTGCGTGTTGGCGACCATCGTGTTGATGCCCGCCTGGGTCGCCGCGATCGCCATCGAGGGCGAGGAATCGAGCAGCATGTAGAAGTCGATGTTCGGGTTGCTCGGACCATTGGCGGTGGCCGTGACTGAAACCGGTATCGTGTTCTCGAAGAGGCCGGTGAAGCTCGAGTTGATCGACGAATTGGCGGTGACCGTCACGGTCCATGGCGCGCTACTGCTCACCGCGACGCTCGAGGAAACGCCATTGTTGGCGGGTATGTTGGCCAGCGCGTTGGTCAGGTAGTTGTTGGCGGCGGTCGTCGCCTCGCTGGCGTAGCCGTTATTGAGGTAGATGCTCGCACCGGCGATCGCCGCGTTGTCGACAGCTCCCTGGAGCGCCGACTTGAAGTTGAGCCCGCGAGCGAAGTCGATCCCGACTCCGGTCGCCGTCGCCAGTGCCAGGAGGCCCACGGCCATCAGCACGAAGACGCTCGCGCGCCGGTCGTTCGCGATCCGGCCGAGCAGTACCGGCCGGCTGCGATGTCGTATCAATCCGAGAAGCTTGCTCACCGAGCGGCCCATGGGGTGCATAGTCCAATCAACCGCAAGTCTGTTGAAAATCCCTTAACGCGGCGCGTTTGCGGCGCCGCCGCGGCGGCCTCAGCTGCAGCTCTCCGACCCGCTCGCGGGCGGACAGGGAGTCCCGGTCTTGTAGGCCGGCGGCAACAGGTTGCGCGGCTGCCCGGCAACCTGCGCGGTGATCACGATCGGGCTCGTGAGGAAGTAGTCGAGCAGCGAGGTATAGGTGTAGCTGGCTCGGACGATGATCGTGCTGCCGTTCGCCGTCCCCAGGCCGCTGACGAACGAGGTGGCGTTGCTGATCGAGGCGCCGCTGCCGCGCGTGACCTGCCAGGCAAGCGTCGCCGTCTTGCCGGTGCTGTCGTAATAGACGCTGGCGATCGCCAATCCTAGGTTGCTGCCGCTGGAGGGCGACATGACCATCTGCCCGGCGGTGTAGTAGTTGTTGAAGTCGGTGTTGCCGACGCCGCCCTGGGCGATCGACACCTGGCCGATCAGGTCGGACACGGTGTTGGCGACGTCGACCACCTTCATGTAGCAGATGACGCCCTCGGTCACCTCGTAGAGCGAAAACACCATCGCGCACAGGACGGGCAGGGCAAAGGCGAACTCGATCGCCGCCGTCGCGCGACAGTTGCGCAGCAGACGGCCGATCCGGCTGCGCCGCGGGGCCGGGACGGGCGCGGCGAGATCGGGCGGCTGGTCGGGTGCGGGCTCGGGCATCAGTAAGGCTCGGGCATCAGTAGGGCTCGTTCTGGAACACCACGGTCGACATCAGCAGCGCGGTATCGGAGCCGCCGCCGAGCAGGCTGGCGATCCATGGCGTCAGGAAGGGATAGTTGTAGGTGGCCGTGACGACCATGATCTGCCCCGCCGTCCCGGCGCTGAAGCCGGCGCTGACGAAGGTGCCGTTGGTGTTGCGCTGCGGCGGCGTGTTGACGGCGCTCTGCGCCGCGGTCCAGTTGTTGAACACCTGCGCCTGGTAGACGATGTTGCTGCAGCCGATGATCGTCGAGACCTCGTTGCACAGCAGCGTCTGGAAGGTGGTCGTCGCGTTGGACGAGTTTTGCGCCTGGCCGGTGCGGATCAGGCGCGCCGCGTCGCGCGCCGCGTTGTCGAGCGCGGACTGGACGAAGAGCATGTAGCCGAATTCGAACGCCGCCAGCAGCATCATCACGAAGCAGCTGCCGACGATGGCGAACTCGACCGCCGCGGCGCCGCCTGCATCGAGCCAGCGCAGCCATCGCCCGGGGCGGCCGAGATGCCGCACGACCGCGCCGCACACGGCCCGGCCGATCCGAAAGGTTGTGTCGCACATCGGCATCAATCCGCCGCGCAAGATACGCGGTCGACGATTAACAATTGCTTATGGGGCGCCGGGCGCGCCGAGCGCCGACCGGGGCCGGCATTATGGCTTCGTTAACCATTGTTAGCGAGGATTCGCCCGACCGAAGCACCGGAGCCCCGTCATGCCCTTCCGGGCCTGCCACCCCCCCGCGACCGTTCCGTCGCCCTGCCCCGCCGCGCGGCACCGCGAGCGGCGGAAGGCGGGCGCGCGGCAGGGGAGATAGCGCATGGCGCTCCAGTTGCACTACGCCGCGCTTGCCGCCTTCGCCGGGCTGATGCTCGTCGCCGCCTTCGAGGACTTGCGCCGGTTCATCATTCCGAACGCGCTGACCCTGTCGGTGTGCGCGTTGTGGCCGCTCTATTTCGCCGCCTCACCCAGCCTCTACGGCGGCCTCGGCGCGCTCGGCTGCGCGCTCGCCGTCTTCCTCGCCGGCGCTGTGTGCTTCGCGCGCGGCTGGCTCGGCGGCGGCGACGTCAAGCTCCTGGCCGCCGCGGCGCTGTGGGCCGGACCGGCCGGAACGCCCTCGCTCCTGGTGCTGACCGGCGTGCTCGGCGGCATGCTCGCGCTGTTCATGATGATGCCGCCCGGCGCGCATTTCGCCGCCCTGGCGCGGGCCAAGCTCGGATCGGACCCCGAGCCGATCCAGAGCGGGCTGGCGGCGCCGATACCCTACGGCATCGCGATCGCCGGTGCCGCCTTGCTCGTCACCGTCCTCCCGCATTTTCGCTGAGGCTTGGCCATGCGCGCCCGGACCCTGATCCTCTTCCTGGTGGCCCTGGTGCTCGCCGGCGGCACGACGATGATGGCCCGCATGTGGCTGGCCTCGCAGCGCTCGTCCGCGACCAGCGAGGCCGCGCCGCTCGCCGTGCCGACCCCGGCGAAGTCGGTGCTCATCGCCCGCTCGGGCATCCAGCGCGGCCAGCTTTTGAAGCCCGAGGATTTCTCGTGGGAGCCGTGGCCCGAGGGCGGCATCGACCGCAACTACATCGTCATCGGCACCAAGAGCCCCGAGACGTTCACCGGATGGGTCGCCCGGCTGCCGATCTCGGCCGGCGAGCCGATCACCGAGGCCAAGATCATCGCCCCCGGCAATCGCGGGTTCCTCGCCGCCGTGCTGCATCCCGGCATGCGCGCGATCTCGGTGCCGGTATCGTTGACCTCGGGGATTTCGGGCTTCGTCTTCCCGGGCGACCAGGTCGACCTCTTGGTGACCTATAGTGTGCAGGACCAGCCGCGCCCCGGCCAGACCTCGCCCGGCCCGCTGCTCGACCACAAGATCTCGGAGACGATCCTGCGCGACGTCCGCGTCATCGCGATCGACCAGAAGCTCGACGCCAAGGCCGGCGAGGCCAACGCCAACGTCAAGACGGTCACCTTCGAGGTCACGCCCAAGGAGAGCGAAATCGTCGCCCTCTCCAACGAGATGGGCAAATTGTCCCTGACCCTGCGCAGCCTGGTTCCCGGTCCGAACGAGCTGAAGCACGAGGTCAGCGACGCAACCGGTCAGACGCCGAGTAACCCCCCCTCTGAAACCTACACCATAGATAGCGACGTCAGCCCGCTGCTGCGCGGTCCCAACAAGACCCAGGGCAACGCGGATAACGGGCTGGTGACGATTCTGCGGGGTGGTCAGAGCGCTGCGACTTCGGTCTCAAGTCAACCATAATCGGGGGGTTGTGATGTCGCGCTGGCTTGCCGGCCTTCTCGCTGCATCGGGCATTGTCGGGATCGTTTCGGGCGGCTTCGCCCAGGTGTCGCCGTCGCCGAACCAGCCGGCGCCGAGCCTGCCGCCGACCGCCAAGGCGGCGCCGCCGGCCGCGGCTCCGGTCGGCGCGCCGACGCCGGCGATGAGCCAGGTGCCGCCGAGCGGGGCGCCGATCCTGCTCGAAGCCGGCAAGGGTACGCTGATCCGGCTCAACGCGGCGGCCTCGACGGTGTTCATCGCCAACCCGGACATCGCCGACGTGCAGGTCAAGTCGCCGTCGCTGATCTATCTGAGCGCCAAGCAGCCCGGCGAAACCGTTGTCTACGCGGTCGACGCCGCCGACAACGTGCTGCTCCATTCGCCGGTGCGCGTCGAGCATGACCTGTCGCGGATGCGCGCCTCGATGCACGCGCTGATGCCGGGCGAGAACATCGCGGTCAATTCGGTCGACAATTCGGTGGTGCTGAGCGGCGATGTGTCGACCGCCGGGCGGGCCGAGAAGGCACGCGCGCTCGCCGCTTCGATCGCCGCCGCGACCGACGTCAAGAACGCCAACGTGATCAATCAGCTCGCCGTCGACACCCCGAGCCAGGTCAACCTGCGGGTCAAGATCGCCGAGGTCAATCGCACCGCGCTCAAGGCGCTCGGCTTCAACTTCGCGAAGCCGCCGGCCGGCTGCGGCGGGCTGGGCAGCATCCCCTGCGGCACGACCAGCAACTTCCTCCTGGGTACCAACAACACCTTCACCAACCAGTCGATCACGACGACCAACGAGTTCGCCTATGGGATCCCGATCCCCGGCAGCGGGTCGCGGCTCGAAGCGGTGCTCGACGCGCTGACCCAGGAGAACCTCATCACCACGCTGGCCGAGCCGAACCTGACCGCGACCTCCGGCCAGACGGCGAGCTTCCTCGCCGGCGGCGAGTTCCCGGTGCCGGTCGCGGCCGCGACGACCAACGGCACGCCGACGATCACGGTCGAGTTCAAGACCTTCGGCGTCGAGCTCGATTTCACGCCGACGATCCTCGACAGCAACCACCTGAGCCTCAAGGTGCGCCCCGAGGTCAGCCAGTTGACCAGCACCGGCGCGGTCTCGGTGCCGATCACCTCGTCGGCGACCGTGACGATCCCGGCGCTCACCGTGCGGCGCGCCGAAACCACGGTCGATCTCGCCAGCGGCCAGAGCTTCGCGCTCGCGGGTCTGCTCGAAAACACCACCGAGCAGGACATCTCGAAGATTCCCTGGCTCGGCGACATCCCGGTGCTCGGCCAGCTGTTCCGCTCGAACCTGTTCCAGCACAACGAGACCGAGCTGGTGATCATCGTGACGCCGTATCTGGTGAAGCCCTCGGCGACGGCCCTCGCGGCGCCGACCGACGGGTTCGTGCTGTCGCACGACGCCGAGCGGCTCGCCACCAGTGCGGAGTACAAGCAGACCCTGCCGGCGCCGCAACGCGGCCCCCTGCCGGCGGGTGGCCAGGGCCTGATCGGCCCGGTCGGCTTCAAGATCGACGAATGAGGGGGGTCGCGATGAATTCCAACCGCCGTTTGCTGGCCCTTGCGCTGGCGCTGTGCACCTGCGCCTGCGCGCCGGTCACGACCTACACCGCCGCGGAGGCGCCGAAGCGCCTGCAGCTCGACAGCGCCACCACCGAGGTCGCCGTCCGCTTCGCGCCCGGCACCGCCGTCCTCGCGCCTGCCGACGCCGAGCGCCTGCGCCGGATGGCGGCGAGCGGCGCGATCGGTCCGGCCGACCGCATCACCATCGCCGCCGCCGGACCGCCGCGTCTGGCGGAACAGCGGGTCGCCTCGGTCGATGCGGTGCTGCTGCGCTACGGGATCGTCCCGAGCGTCCAGCCGAGCGCCGAGACGCCGCCCGAGCGCGCAGTGCTCGAAGCCACCCGCACGCTCGTCACCCTGCCGCCCTGCCCCAACTGGAGCAAGCCGTCGGGCGTTGATTTCGGCAACCAGCCGAGCAGCAATTTCGGCTGTGCGACCGAGACCAATCTCGGCCTCATGGTCGCACATCCGACCGACCTCGCCGGCGGGCTGCCGGTCGGCGCCGGCGACGGTCTGCCCGCCGCGGCGGCCGTCAACCGCTACCTCACCGACAAGGTGACGCTGCCGAGCGCCAACACCGCTCTGCCGATCGCCACGCAGAACTCGGGGACGCCGGCGAGCACGCCCTCCGCGTCTGGATCCTCAACCGGGAGCTAGTCATGGCAGCAGCCGTCGAACGAGCGAGCCCCGCCACGCGCAAACCCGATCGGGCGGGCGTGGTGGCGGTGGTCCACGACCAGGCCACGCTCGATCGCATCCAGGGCGTGATCCGCGAATTGCAGCTCGACGACGAGCTCAATTTCGAGGCAACGCTCGACAGCGCGCTGCACCGCATCAACGAGGGCCAGCCGCCCCGCGTCCTGGTGATCGATCTCAGCGAATCGCCGGCGCCGATCTCCGACCTGAGTGCGGCGCGCGCGGTGGGCGGGCCCGACCTGAAGATCCTCGCGCTCGGCACGGTCAACGATGTCGGGCTCTACCGCGACATCGTCGCGGCCGGCGCCAACGACTATCTGGTAAAGCCGCCCGGCCGCGAACAACTGACCGCGCTGTTCGAGAGGCTCAACGGCTCGGGCGGGAACAGCGGCGGGCTCGGTCAGGTGATCGCCTTTCTCGGCAGCCGCGGCGGCGTCGGCACCACCACGGCGGCGGTGTCCTGTGCCTGGCTCCTCGCCGAAGGGCGCAAGGAGCGCGTCGCGCTGGTCGATCTCGACCTGCATTTCGGCACCGTCGCGCTCAAGCTCGACACCGATCCCGGCAACGGGCTCTGCGAGGCGCTCGAACAGCCCTCGCGCATCGACAGCCTGTTCATCGAGCGGGCGATGATCAAGGTCACCGACAATCTGCGCATTCTCGCGGCCGAGGCGGCGGTCGGCGAGATGCTGGTCGTCGATACCGGGGCGATCGACGTGCTGCTCTACGAGTTGCGCCGCAAGTTCGCCTGGGTGGTGGTCGATCTGCCGCGCCAGGTGACCTCGACGCACCGCGTCGTGCTCGCCACCGCGGGCCGTGCGGTGCTGCTCTGCGAGCGCAGCCTCGCCGGGCTGCGCGATACGATCCGCCTGCAGACGATGCTGAAAGAGCAGGCGCCGCAGACCCGGCTAGCGCTGATCGAGAGCGGCGCCCATGGCGATCGCGCCACCGTCGGCAAGGGCGAATTCGAGAAGGCGATCGGCAAATCCTTCGACGCCGCGCTGTCCTACGACCCGAAGGCGGCCGGCGCCGCGGCCAATGCCGGACAGCCGGTGCCGCAGGCCGCGCCGCGCAGCGCGTATACCCGCGAAATCGAGCAGTTGATGGTCAACCTCGCCGGCGCGCCGCAGGCGAAGAAGCGCCGCTTCGCGATCAATCTGCCATGGTGAGCCTGTTCCGCAAGCCACCCGGCGAGCCGGATCTCGACGGCCGCATCGCCGAGCTGGCGCGCCGCCGGCTCGCCCTGACGGCGGTTCCGGACGAGCCGCCGCCGGCCGATGAGCCGCCGCCGGCGCCGCAACCGGCTCCGGTGGTCGCCAAGCTGGCGCCGCCGCCCGCGGTGCCGCAGTTGCCGGCCGAAGCCGACCCGCCGCCCCCGGCCGAGCCGCCGGGCCCGATCGCCTGGCAGCCGTCGCCGCGCGTGCCCGCGATCGAGGCGGGCGACCCGGCGGAGCCCGCGCCGGCGGCCAACGGGGCCGCCAACCCCGCAGCCAATGGCGGGGCCGCCAACCCGGCCGCGCCGTCCGCCGTCGCGGCGCCGCCTGCCGCCGCGCCGCCCGAGGCGGCGACCGACCGCTCGCGCCCGGCAATCTTCCAGCGGCCCGGCGCGACGCCGACGCCGGAGGATGTGGCCAAATCCAATTCGCTCGAGGAAAAGCTCAACGCCGCCCGCGCCGCCCTGATCACGCGGCTGGGCACCGAGATCCGGCCCGAGCGCCGCAGCCTGTTGAGCCGCGGCGAGCTCGCCAAGCTGGTCGACGCGGCGGTCCAGGCGCATTTCGTGCGCAACTCGATCAACGCCGACCCGCTGACCCGCCGCGACCTTGTCACCGGCATCCTGCAGGAGCTGCTCAACCCGACGACGACGGACCCGGAGGCGACCAGCAACCGGCGCATGCCGCACCGCGCGCTCGTCGAAGCGGCGAAGTCGCAAATCCAGCCACTGGTGCTCGAGCACATGGATGTCGCCGCCGCGGCCGAAATGCCGCGCGCGGCGTTCGAGGCGCAGCTGACCGGCTGGGTCAAGGAGCTGCTCGCCGAGACCAAGATCCAGCTCAATTTCGCCGAGCAGCGCGAGCTCGTCGAATCGCTGATCGCCGACATGCTCGGCCTCGGCCCGCTCGAACCGCTGATGTCGGACGAGACGATTACCGACATCATGGTCAACGGCGCCAAGCAGGTCTACATCGAGCGGCGCGGCAAGCTCGAGCTCGCCGACGTCCAGTTCCGCGACGATCAGCACGTGATGAACGTCGCGACCAAGATCGTCTCGCGCATCGGCCGGCGCATCGACGAGGCGAAGCCGCTGGTCGACGCCCGGCTCGAAGACGGCAGCCGCGTCAACATCATCATCCCACCGCTGGCGCTCGACGGCCCGTCGATCTCGATCCGCAAATTCGCCAAGAAGACCATCACGCTCGACATGATGGCGC
>DATJOB010000215.1:0-16798 GCA_035507475.1 Allostellaceae bacterium
TCGGGAATATGCTGCCAGTAGAGGTCGATATAGTCGGTGTTGAGGCGCTTGAGGCTGGCCTCGACGGCGCCGAGGACATAGCCGCGCGAGGCGCCCTGCAGCCGGCCGACCGCGTCCATCGGCCGGCCGAACTTGGTCGCCAGCACGATGTCCTTGCGGCGCGCGCCGAGGATCCGGCCGAGATACTCCTCGGCGCCGCCGCGCTCGCCGTAGGTGTCGGCGTTGTCGAACAGCGTGATGCCGAGGTCGAGCGCCTTGTGCACGACCTGTTGCGTCGCGGCGAAATCGATCCGCCCGGCGAAATTGTTGCAGCCGAGGCCGACGAGCGAGACCCGCAGGCCCGAGCGGCCGAGATTGCGCTGCTGCAAGCGAGGCCTCCGAACGGAAATGTCGCGCGAGACTAGCGACCCGGCGCCGCGCCGGCCAGCCCCTGCGCCCGCGCCGTGAGCCTTGCCCGGCGGACAACCCACCTTTACAGATTTATGACGTGAATTGCGTTGCAACCGGCGCGGGAATGCGAGAGATTCGCCGGAACAGCGAGCGCCGGGACCTTTCCGGGGAGGAACCGATGAACGGCAAGCGGCCGGGTGCGTCCCGCCTTTGGTACTTACTGTTGCTGCCGCCCTACATCGCGATGATCTGGGTGTCGAGCTACAACAGGCTCGAACCGGAATGGGCGGGCATCCCGTTCTTCTACTGGTATCAGCTGCTCTGGATCTGGATCGGCTCGGGGCTGACCCTGATCGTCTATTTCATGACCCAGGCGCGCGAGCGCTGAGCGGGAGCCGCGCGATGCCGATCGATTGGACCGCCCTTGTCGTCTTCGTGCTGCTGTTCGGCGCGATCACCGTGCTCGGCTTCGTCGCCGTGCACTGGCGCCGCGGCGACCTCGATTTGCTGCACGAATGGGGGCTCGCCGGCGGCCGTTTCGGCACGGTGGTGACGTGGTTCCTGTTGGGCGGCGACCTCTATACCGCCTACACCTTCATCGCGGTGCCGGCGCTGATGTTCGGCGCGGGGGCGCTGGCCTTTTTCGCCGTGCCCTACACGATCATGGTCTATCCGTTCGTCTTCGTGGTCTTCCCGCGGCTGTGGTCGGTGGCGCGGCAGCACGGCTACATCACCGCGTCCGACTTCGTGCGCGGCCGCTACGGCAGCCGCTGGCTGGCGTTCGCGGTGGCGATCACCGGGATCGTCGCGACGATGCCCTACATCGCGCTGCAGCTCGTCGGCATCCAGGTGGTGATCGCCGGGCTCGGCCTCGAGGGCAGCGGCTGGCTCGCCGACCTGCCGCTGATCATCGCCTTCGTGATCCTCGCCGCGTTCACCTATACGAGCGGCCTGCGCGCCCCGGCGGCGATCGCGATCGTCAAGGACACGCTCATCTGGATCACGGTGATCGCCGCGGTGGTGGTGATCCCGATCCAGCTCGGCGGCTACGGCAAGATCTTCGCCGCGGTGCCGGCGGCAAAGCTGGTGCTGGCGCCGGCGCCGGCCAATGCGCTGCTGCCATACAGCGCGTACTTCACGCTCGCGCTCGGCTCCGCGCTCGCCCTCTTCCTCTATCCGCATGCGATGACCGGGGTGCTCAGCGCCAGCTCGCGCGGCGCGATCAGCCGCAACGCGGCGCTGCTACCCGCCTATTCGTTCCTGCTGGCGCTGATCGCGCTCCTCGGCTTCATGGCGCTCGCGGTCGGGGTCGACAAGGCGCCGCAATTCGCCGACTTCGCCAAGGCCTATCCGCGCAACTTCGCGGTCCCGGCGCTGCTGCTGTCGGTCTTCCCGTCCTGGTTCGTCGGCGTCGCTTTCGCCGCGATCGCGATCGGCGCGCTGGTCCCGGCGGCGATCATGTCGATCGCCGCGGCCAACCTGTGGACGCGCAACATCTACCGCGAGTTCGTCAATCCGACCTGCACCCCCGGCCAGGAGGCGCAGATGGCCAAGGTGGCATCGTTGCTGGTCAAATTCGGCGCGCTCGTCTTCATCGTCTTCATCCCGCTGCAATACGCCATCAACCTGCAGCTCCTGGGCGGCGTATGGATCATCCAGACGCTGCCGGCGGTGATCGTCGGGCTCTACACCCGCTGGTTCCACGAGAAGGCGCTGTTGCTCGGCTGGCTCGGCGGCATCGTCGTCGGCACCTGGCTCGCGGTGATGCAGGGCTTCACGCCGATCACGCCGCTGGCGCTCGGCGGCTACGTGCTGCCCTCCTACACCGCGCTCGCCGCGCTCGTGCTCAACTTCGCGATCGCCATCGTGCTGACGCCGGTGTTCAACGCGATGGGCGAGCGCGGCATCGACGAGACCCGCGCCGAACACTACGGCTGAGCCCGGCCGCGAGCGCCGCCGCTCGCCGGATTGGTTAACGGGATCGTCACTTTCCCTCGCTACGGTGCCGGCCGTCAGCTACCGTTGGCACGCGGGGTAGCGGGGGGATTGGTCATGGCGGCGGCATCGTACGATTACGATCTCGTGGTGATCGGCTCCGGCCCGGCGGGGCAGCGCGCCGCGATCCAGGGCGCCAAGCTCGACAAAAAGGTCGCGCTCGTCGAGAAGACCACCGTCGTCGGCGGCGTCAGCGTCAATCTCGGCACCATCCCCTCGAAGACGCTGCGCGAGGCGGCGCTCGACCTCAGCGGCTTCCGCTCCCGCGAGTTCTACGGCGCGTCCTACACGGTCAAAGAGAACATCACGATCCAGGACCTGCTGGTGCGCACCAACCAGGTAATCGCGCATGGCATCGACATCGCCCGCCACCAGCTGATGCGCAACCATGTCGAGGTGATCGCCGCGACCGCCTCGTTCGAGGACCCGCACACGCTGAAGCTCGACCTCATCGACGGCCGCACCTCGCGGCTCATCACTGCCGAGAACATCGTCATCGCCAGCGGCACCGAGACGACGCGGGACAGCCACGTGCCGTTCGACGGCAAGCGCATCTTCACCAGCGACGACATCCTGCATCTCGACGAGCTGCCGCGCACGCTCGCGGTGGTCGGCGCCGGCGTCATCGGCTGCGAATACGCGAGCATCCTCGCGGCGCTCGGCGTACGCGTCACGCTGATCGATTCGCGCCACCGGCTGCTGCCGTTCGTCGATGCCGAGGTCGCCGACGAGCTGTGCCATCACCTGCGCGAGAAGCGGGTGACGATCCGGCTCGGCGAAAGCGTCAAGCAGCTCGAGGTGATCGCCACCGACACCGGCGAGCGCGTGCGCCTGTCGCTCGACAGCGGCAAGACCATCGTCACCGAGAAGGCGCTCTATTCGGTCGGCCGCACCGGCGCCACGAGCCGGCTCAACATCGAGGCCGCGGGGGTCAAGCCGGACGCGCGCGGGCGCCTCGTCGTCGACAGCCATTTCCGCACCACCGTGCCGCACATCTATGCCGCGGGCGACGTGATCGGCTTTCCCGCGCTCGCCTCGACCTCGATGGAGCAGGGCCGGCTGGCGGTCTGCCATGCCTTCGGCATCAAGGCGCACAGCGTGCCCGAGCTGTTCCCCTACGGCATCTATTCGGTGCCCGAGATCTCGATGGTCGGCAAGACCGAGGAGGAGCTGACCGAAGCCGGGGTCGCCTACGAGATCGGCAAGGCGCGCTACAAGGAGATCGCGCGCGGCCAGATCGTCGGCGACGTGACCGGCCTCCTGAAGCTCATCTTCCACAGCGAGACCCGCAAGCTGCTCGGCGTCCACATCATCGGCGAGGGCGCCAGCGAGCTCGTGCATATCGGCCAGGCGGTGCTCGCGTTCGGCGGGACGATCGACTATTTCGTCAACACCGTCTTCAACTACCCGACGCTCGCCGAATGCTACAAGGTGGCGGCGTTCGACGGGGTCAACCGGCTGCCGATGTACCACGAGGACAGCGAGCCCCCTTCCGGGCTCGTGCAGCAGGTCGCCGCCGACGGCTGACCCGCCGCGGGCGGCCGCGTCTCCCGGTACTGCGGCCCTGCGGGGCCCTCAAGACCCGGGCTTTGCTTCCCAGCCGCCGCCGAGCGCCTTGTAGAGCGCGACGAGGTCGGCGGTCTCGGAAAGCGTCGCGGCGATCAGCTGCTGGCGGCTCTGCGCCCAGTTGTGCTCGGCATTGAGCACGTCGATGAAGCTCGACAGCCCGTGCCGGTAGCGATCGCGCGCCAGGTTGAGCGCCCGCTCGTTGGCCGCGGTCGTATCGGCGAGCGCGGCGCGCTGGTCGCCGTCGGTCCGATAGGCGGCGAGCGCGTTCTCGACCTCCTGCAGCGCGTTCAGCACCGCCTTGCGGTAGCCAAGCACAGCCTCGGCCGCTGCGGCCTTGGCGACCTTGACCTGCGCCCGCAGCCGGCCGCCCTCGAAGATCGGGATCGAGACCGATGGCCCGTACGAGTAGAACAGGCTCGCCCAGCGCGCGAGGTATTTGAGCCGGTCCGAGCGCAGCCCGACCTCGCCGCTCAGCGACAGGTCGGGAAAAAGCTGGGCGACCGCGACGCCGACCCCGGCGGTTGCCGCGTGCAGCTGGGCCTCGGCGACCCGGATGTCGGGGCGTCGCCGCGCCAGGCTGGCGGGCAGCCCGATCGGCACGGCGGGCGGCGTCGCCGGCATCGCCGCGGGCGTCGCGAGTTCGCCGCGCAGGGTTCCCGGCGGCTCGCCGACCAGCACGCTCAGCGCGTTGATCGCCTGCTCGGCCTGCCGCTCGTATTGCGGCAGCAGCGACAGCGTCGTGGTCCGCGCGGCGACCGCACTCTCGACGTCGAGCTGCGGCGCGAGCCCGTTGGCGCGCCGGTCGCGGGTCAGCGCGAGGATGTCGTCCTCGGTGCGCAGGTCCTCGTGCAGCGTCGCCGTCTCGGCCTGGGCGCCGCGCAGCTGCGCATAGGTCCGCGCGACCTCGGCTTCGAGGCTGACGAGCGCGTCGTCGGCGGTCGCCGCCTGCTGCGCCGTTTCGGCCTGCGCCTGCTCCACCGAGCGGCGCACCCGGCCGAAGAGGTCGAGCTCCCACGAGGCGTCGAGGCCGACCTGGTAGAGATCGATCGGCTGCGTCAGCCGGTCGAGCAACGGCCCGGCCTGCGGGAACTGGTTGGCCAGGTTGAACGCGCCGTGCTCCTGGAGCGGGCCCTTGAGACCGTACTGCTCGCGGGTATAGCTGCCGTTGCCGGTGATGTTGGGCAGCCCGGCGGCCGCCGCCTCCATTTCCTGCCCGCGGGCCTCGACGATCCGCAGCACCGCCTGCTGCAGGTCGAGGTTGCCGGCGATCGCCCGGTCGATCAGCCGGCTCAGCGTCGGATCGTTGAACGCCCGCCACCAGCGCGGATCGGGCTCGGCCGCGGTGGTGACCGCGCCGCGGCCGAGCGGCGTGCCGCGCGCGGCGGGGTCGTTCCAGCCGGCCGGCGCGTGCGGATCGGGCGGGGTGAAGTCGGGACCGACGGTGCAGCCCCAAAGCACCGACAGCCCGAGCACAGACAGCCCGAGCACAGACGGCCCGAGCACAGACGGCCCGAGCAGGCCCAGTCCGAGCGCGATCCCGGCCCGGCCCCGGGTCGCGCGCACGTCAATCCACCCCGGCCGCCGCACCCGCCGCCCGGCGCGCCGAGAACAGGAACGCGAACGGCACGCCGGCGAAGGCCAACGCCGCGCAATAGAGGAAGACGTCGGTATAGGCCAGCACCGCCGCCTGGTTGATCAGCGTCTGATTGACCCAGCCGAGCGCCGTGTCGGCAACCTGCGAGGGCGCCACCCCCATCGCGGTGAGGCTCTGCTCGACCTGGTGCAGGGTGTCGTTGAAGCCCGGGTCGAGCGGCCCCAGATGGTCGGTGAGATAGGCCTGGCGGACCTGGCTGCGCGTCGTCACCAGCGCGGTCGAGACCGCGATGCCGATCGACCCGGCAACGTTGCGGAACATCGTATAGAGCGCCGCGGCATCGGCGTTCTGCTCGGCGGGCAAGGTCAGGTAGGCCGCGGTGCTGATCGGCACGAACAGAAAGGCGAGCCCGATCGTCTGCGCCATGCGGATCTTCGCCAGCGTGTAAAAGTCGAGCTGCGGCGTCAGGTTTTGCGCATAGAGAAAGGCGAGGCCGAGGCTCAGCAAACCGAACGCGACAATCAGCCGGGTCTGCACATAGGGCATCACGAAGCGGCCGACCAGCGGGATCAGGAAGCCGAGGACGAGCGCGCCCGGCGACAGCACCAGCCCGGCCCACAGCGCGGTGTAGCCGAGCTGGCGCTGGGTCAGCTGCGGGAGCATCACCGCGCTCGAATAGAGGATCAGCGCCATGACGAAGATCATCAGCGAGCCGACCGCGAAGTTGCGATCGGCGAGCACCCGGAGATCGACGATCGGCCGCCGCGCATAGAGCAGCCAATAGACCGCGCCGACCAGGCCGATCGCCGCAAGGACCGCGAACAGCCGGATGAACGGCGAGGCGAACCAATCCGCGTCTTCGCCGCGGTCGAGCACCACCTGCAGCGCGCCGAAACCGAGCGCGATGAAGCCGAGGCCGATGAAATCGATGTTCGGGCGCGCGCCGCGCTTCGCCCAGGGCGGGTCCTCGACGAGCTGCAGCACCGCGAAGAACGTGAACAGCCCGATCGGCACGTTGATGAAGAAGATCCAGCGCCAGCTATAATTGTCGGTGATCCAGCCGCCGAGCGTCGGGCCGAGGACCGGGGCGACGACCGTCGCCACCGCGGTGATCGCAAACGCGCGAGCCCGCTGGTCGGGCGGAAAGGTATCGAGAATGATCGACTGCTGATTGGGCTGGAGGCCGCCGCCGAAAAAGCCTTGCAGCAGGCGGAAGACGATCAGCTCGCCGAGGCTCGTCGCGGTGCCGCAGAGGAACGAGCTGGCGGTAAACCCGCCGATGCACACGAGGAAATAGCACTTGCGCCCGAACAGCCGGCCGAGAAACCCGGAGATCGGCAGCACGATGCCGTTGGCGATCAGGTAGGAGGTGAGCGTCCAGGTGGCCTCGTCCTGGCTCGACGAGAGCTCGCCGGCGATATGCGGCAGCGCGACGTTGACGATCGTCGTGTCGAGCACCTCCATGAACGCGACCAGGGTGACCGTGAGCGCGACCAGCCACGGGTTGTGGCGCGGCCGCCAGCCGCGATCCTGGCCCGGCGCCTGGCTCACTTGAGGGTCACCGTCGGTTCGACCGACAGGCCGAGCGGCAACCCTTTCTGCGGGTCGATGCCTTGGTCGATGACGATCTTCACCGGCACGCGCTGGACGATCTTGACCCAGTTGCCGGTGGCGTTCTCCGGCGGGAACGCCGTGAAGCGGCTGCCGCTGCCCATCTGGATGCTGTCGACATGGCCGGTCAGCCGCAGCTGCGGATAGGCGTCGACGCGAATGCGCACCTGCTGCCCGGGTTGCATCCCGTCGAGCTCGGTCTCCTTGAAATTCGCGGTGACCCAGATGTCGCGCGTGACGATCGAGAACGCCGCCTGGCCGACCTGGACATAGGTGCCGCGGGCGACGTTGCGCTTGGTGATCCAGCCGTCCTGCGGCGCGCGCAGCTCGGTATAGGAAAGGTTGAGCTCGGCAGCGGCGAGCTGCGCCTGCGCCTGCGCCAGCTGGGCCTCGAGCTGGCGGACCTGCGCCTCGGCCTGGCCGATATTCTCGGGCACCAGCCGGGCGATGCTGACGGCGGCCTGGTTGTTCTGCAGCGTCGCGGCGTCGGCGCGCTGCTGCGCGGCGGCGGTGTCGATCGCGTCCTGGGTCGTGGCGCGCGGGTCGACGCTGCGCTGGCGCCGGTATTCGCGCTCGGCGAGGGTCAGGTTGGCCTGCGCCTGGTCGCGCTGCGCGTCGGCCTGGCTGAGGCGCGCGGGAAACGTCACCTTCGCTATCTCGAGATTGATCCGCGCGTTCTCGAGCTGCGCATCGGCCAGCTTCACCGCGGCCGCGGCCTGGTCGCGCGCCGCCTGGAAATCGCGCGGGTCGATGCGCAGCAGCAGGTCGCCGGCATGCACCAGCTGGTTGTCGGTGACGTTGAGCTCGGTCACGTAGCCGGCGACCTTGGAGGCCATCGTGATCGGCACGCCGTCGGTATAGGCGTCGTCGGTGCTCACCGTGCCGCGGGTGCTCAGGTAGTACCAGGCGCCGCCCGCCGCCGCGGCGATCACCACGACGGCCAGCACGACCAGCGGCCATTTCCCGGGCGAACGCCGGGTTTCCCGCTCGGGTGCGCGCTGCGGCCCGCGGTCGCCGTTGCCGTCCTGCGAGGCCGCAGCTTCGGTCGGATGGGAGTCGTGCATCGGGGGCGCTGAAGCCTAGGTAGCCTCGCGGTGAAGATCATCCCCCGTCGATAGCAAACGGCTAACGCGACTTAAGTTCCAGCCCATATCGTAAAGCGCGTGGCCGCCCTAACCGGCGCAGGGCGCTTCCCGCGGCCTCGGCAAATGCGCTAGCCTTCCCCGCCACTCCAGGCGGAGGAACCCCATGATCGTCGAATTCCGCACCTATCGACTGAAGCCAGGCTCGGTCCCCACGGCCGAGGAGCGCTTCGGACAGGCGCTGCCCGCGCGTACCAAGCTGTCGCCGCTCGCCGCGTTCTGGCACACCGAGGTCGGGCCGCTCAACCGCATCATCCATGTCTGGCCCTACGCCAATTTCGCGGAGCGCTCGCGCATTCGCGCCGAGGCGACGAAGCTCGACGGCTGGCCGCCCAACATCCGTGAGTTCGTCGAGGAGCAGGAGAGCGAGGTCTTCATCCCGGCGCCGTTCTCGCCCAAGCTCGAGCCGCGCCAGCTCGGCGGCATCTACGAAATCCGCACCTATACGCTGGCACCGGGCGCGATCCCGTCGCAGATCGACCGCTGGAGCACGCAGATCGGCGAGCGCGTCAAACTGTCGCCGCTCGCCTTTGCCGGGCACTCGGAGATCGGCGGGCTCAACCGCTGGTGCCACATCTGGGCCTACAAGGACGCCGCCGAGCGCTTCGCGATCCGCGACAAGGCGCGCAAGGAGGGCATCTGGCCGCCCAAGGGCGGGCAGCCCGGGCAGATGCTGGTGCAGCAGAACATGCTGGTGATCCCGGCCGCGTTCTCGCCGCTGCGCTGACCCTCGACTAGCCCCTCCCTCTCCCCGCCTGCGGGGCGAGGGAGCGCGTCACACCGCGCCGCCGAGGGCGCGGGCGCGCAGCAGGTGATCGGCGAGGACGCAGGCCATCATCGCCTCGCCGACCGGCACCGCGCGGATGCCGACGCACGGGTCGTGACGGCCGTGCGTCTCGATCTCGACCTCGTTACCCTCGGCGTCGACGGTGCGCATCGGCCGCAGGATCGAGCTCGTCGGTTTGACCGCGAAGCGGACGACGATGTCCTGGCCGCTCGAAATCCCGCCGAGGATGCCGCCGGCGTTGTTGGACAGGAACACGACCTTGCCGTCCTGCATCCGCATCTCGTCGCCGTTGCTCTCGCCCGACAGCGTCACCGCCCCGAAGCCGGCGCCGATCTCGACCCCCTTGACCGCGTTGATCGTCATCATCGCGCGGGCGAGGTCGCCGTCGAGCTTGTCGTAGACCGGCTCGCCGAGCCCGGCCGGGACGCCGCTGGCGACGATTTCGATCACCGCGCCGGCCGATGAGCCGGCCTTGCGCACGCCGTCGAGATAATCGGCCCATTGCGCGGCGGTCGCCGCATCCGGACACCAGAACGGGTTGCGCTCGGTTTCCTGCCAGTCCCAGGCCGCCCGGTCGATCGCGTGCGGGCCGATCTGCACGAGAGCGCCGCGGATTTGGACGTCCGGTCCCAGAACGCTCGACAGCACCTTGCGCGCCACCGCGCCGGCAGCGACGCGCGAGGCGGTCTCGCGCGCCGAGGCCCGGCCGCCGCCGCGATAGTCGCGGATGCCGTATTTCTTCCAGTAGGTGTAGTCGGCATGGCCGGGGCGGAACCGGTCGGCGATGTTGCGGTAGTCCTTCGAGCGCTGGTCGACATTGTCGATCAGGAGGCTGATCGGCGTGCCGGTGGTCTCGCCGTCGAACGTGCCGGAAAGGATCCTCACCTGGTCCGGCTCCTGGCGCTGCGTCGTATAGCGCGACTGGCCGGGACGGCGGCGGTCGAGCCAATGCTGGATGTCGGGCTCGGCGAGCGCGAGGCGCGGCGGCGCGCCGTCGACGACGACGCCGATCGCCGGCCCGTGGCTCTCGCCCCAGGTGGTGAAGCGGAACAGCGTCCCGAAGCTGCTGCCGGCCATGACTAGGCCCGCCCGGCCGACCCGCGTCCTTCGGGGCCCCGCTTCGCGAGGCAACTCGGGACGAGGCGCGGTGGTGATGGCATCGTCAACCCATCCTCAGCCCGAAGTGCGGCCGCCGGGAGGCGCGAATGGC
This sequence comes from Allostellaceae bacterium, assembly GCA_035507475.1. GTDB lineage: Bacteria > Pseudomonadota > Alphaproteobacteria > ATCC43930 > CGMCC-115725 > DATARH01. The sequence goes on from DATJOB010000215.1 coordinate 10,299, forward strand.
GAGCGCCATTCCATCGGCGTCACACCACCGAGATGTCGGGCGCGTCGACCCGCTTCATGCCGACGACGTGATAGCCGCTATCGACATGGTGCACCTCGCCGGTGACGCCGGCCGAGAGGTCGCTCAATAGATAGAGGCCGGCGCCGCCGACATCCTCGATCGTGGTGTTGCGCTGGAGCGGCGAGTTCAGCTGGTTCCATTTGAGGATGTACCGGAAATCGCCGATCCCCGAGGCGGCGAGCGTCTAGATCGGGCCGGCCGAGATCGCGTTGACTCGGATGTTGTCGCCGCCGAGATCGACCGCGAGGTATTTGACGCTCGCCTCGAGCGCGGCCTTCGCGATGCCCATCACGTTGTAGTGCGGCATCACCCGCTCGGCGCCCGAATAGGTCAGCGTCAGCAGGCTGCCGCCGCCGCCCATCAGCGGCACCGCGCGGCGGCACAGATCGGTGAACGAGAAGCAGGACACGTCGAGCGTGCGCAGGAAATTGTCGCGCGACGTGTTGAGGTATTTCCCGGTGAGCTCGTTCTTGTCCGAGAAGGCAATGGCGTGGACCAGGAAATCGAGCCGGCCCCAACGCTCGGCCACCGCCGCGAACACCGCGTCGAGGCTGCCATCCGAGGTCACGTCCGCCTCGAGGACGAAATCGCTGCCGAGGCTGTCGGCGAGCGGGCGCACGCGCTTGCCGAGCGCGTCGCCCTGAAAGGTGAAGGCAAGCTCTGCCCCCGCCCCGCTCACCGCCTTGGCGATACCCCAGGCGAGCGAGCGGTCGTTGGCGACGCCCATGACCAGGCCCCGCTTGCCGGCCATCAGCGCGTTGGTGTGGCCCATCTCTGCAGCAGGCTCCGAAAATTGGCGCGGGCGCCCGGCGGCGCGACGAGGGGCCATCCTACACGAAGCCGCCGGGCCCGGCCAATCGAGGCGGCCGGCCATGACCTTCCGCCCGGTTGGCTGCGCCCGGCGCCGCCTGTAGACTCGGCGGCCGCTTGACCCGAAGGCAGCCGCAATGATCGAGGATATCGCCGACCCCGAACCTTTTGCCCCGTTCCAGCGCTGGCTGGCGCTGGCGGAACGGAGCGAGGAGCTGGCCGAGACGATGACGCTCGCCACCGCGACGCCGGACGGTCGGCCGTCGCTGCGCGCGGTGCTGCTCAAAGGGGTCGACGCCCGCGGTTTCGTCTTCTACACCAACATCGAAAGCCGCAAGGCCGCCGAGCTTTTCGTCAACCCGCACGCCGCGCTGTGCTTCCACTGGAAGTCGCTGAAGCGCCAGGTGCGCGCCGAGGGCGTCGTCGAGCAGGTGTCGGAGGACGAGGCCGACGCCTATTTCGCGAGCCGCGCGCGCGGCAGCCAGGTCGCCGCCTGGGCCTCCGACCAGTCGCGCCCGCTCGAAAGCCGCGCGCTGCTCGAGCGCCGGGTCGAGATGTTCACCCGCCGCTTCGCCGATCGCAGCGCGATCCTGCGGCCGAGCCACTGGTCGGGCTTCCGGCTCGTGCCGGAGCGCATCGAATTCTGGCAGGACCAGCCGTCGCGGCTGCACGACCGGCTGCTGTTCGAGCGCGACGGCGGATCGTGGCGCCGCCATCGCCTCTTTCCGTGAGCATCGACGAGCACCAGATCCGGCTGCGCCGGCGCGCGACCTATGCCTCGGTCGCGGTCTCGGTCGGGCTGACCGTCATCAAGTTCGCGGTCTGGCTGGCGACCGGGTCGGTGGCGATGCTGTCGAGCCTCGTCGATTCAATGCTCGACGTGGTGGCGGGGTCGGTCAACCTGTTCGCGGTGCGCCATGCGCTGGAGCCGGCCGACCGTGAGCACCGGTTCGGCCACGGCAAGGCCGAGCCGCTCGCCGCGCTCGGCCAGTCGGCCTTTCTCGCCGGCGGCGCGCTGTTGCTGGTGTTCCAGGCGGTCAGCCGGATGATCGATGCGGTGCCGGTGGCCCGCCCCGGGCTCGGCATCGCGACGATGGCGGCGGCGATCCTCATCGATGGCGGGCTGGTGCTCTATCAGCGCCACGTCGTGGCGCAGACCGGGTCGCTGGCGATCGGCGCCGACGAGCTGCATTTCCGCAGCGACATTTTCGTCAACGTCGCGGTGCTGCTCGCGCTGGTGCTCGACCGCGTCATCGCCGCGCCGCTTGTCGACCCGCTGTTCGGCGGGGCGATCGGGTTGTGGATCATCTTCGGCTCGGTGCGGCTGCTGCGGCGCTCGCTCAACGAGCTGATGGACCGCGAGCTGCCCGATGAAGAGCGCGCGCGCATCCGCGCCATCGCTGAAGCCCCGCCCGAGGTCGCGGCGGTGCACGACCTCAAGACGCGCGCCGCGGGCCCGACCACCTTCATCCAGCTGCATCTCGAAATGGACGGGGCGATGAACCTGTTGCGCGCGCACGAGATCGCCGACGCGGTCGAGGCCGAGCTGCGCGCCGCCTTCCCGCAGGCCGAGATCATCATTCACCAGGACCCGGCGGGGATCGAGGAGCCGCGGCAGTTCCCCGCGCCGGCAAAGGCCGGCTGAAACGCGTCAGCTGCCCCAGCCCTCCGCCATCGGCGGCAGGCGCGGCGCCGCCTGCGGCCGCGCCGGCGGCGGCTCGACCGCCAGCCGCTCGACCGCGGCGAGCCGCTGGTCGAGATCGATCGCCAAGCTCGACGTGATCTCCAGTTTCGGGTCCTCGAAGACATCGACCCGCCGCCGCCGACGCCGCGGGTCCATCACCGCCTCGTCGCGCTTGCGCAGCAGCATCGCTATCTCCGGCTGGTAGAGCCGGACGATCGCCGGCAGCCAGTCGTTGAGCGGCCCCGCCGGCTCCGCCGCGCCCAGCGAAAAGCGGTCGAGCATCGCGATCACGTCGTCGGCGCGATACCAGGTCTCGCCGGTGACCCAGCGGTTGGTGGTGAAGAGGCGCACCGGCTCGCCGTCATGGCCGAGCGCGATCGCGACGAGATGGCTCACCTCGTCGCGCACGCCGCGCTTCAGCGGCGCGGCCTGCGGCAGGGTCGGCAGGTTGGCGATCGCCGCCTCGGGCAAGAGCAGCGGCATCGCCCGCTCGGGCATGCCTTCGGCGCGCAGGAACAGATGGAAATGGCCGTGCTCGCCGGGATCGGGCGGGGCGTGGCGGTGATAGAAATACTGCGCGTGGCTCAGCGGGTCGAAGGCGTCGCCGGCCGGGTAATGCCGCCACTCGGCGGCCGGCCCGGCGGCGCTGACGGCCTCCGCGAGGATGCCGCCGCCGCGCGCGGCGAAGAGACGCCGGCACTCCCGTATGACCGCTGCGGCCGCCGCCGCGCGCCCCGACCCATTCACGCGCCACCCGATCGCCGGAGGTGAACGAAACAGGTCCAGGATAGCTATCTCCGCGGCGCCGACAAGGCCGGGTTGCCCAGGGTCCACACCACCACCTGGCGGGCGACCCGCGCCGTCGCCGCGTTGAGCGCCGCGACGATCGCCGGAGTCGCGTTGGCCGCTGCGGTTTCCCGCGCGCTGATCATGGTCTGGGCGATGATCTTGCGCTCGGGCACCTTGACCAGCTTGACCGCGAGCGCAACCCAGGCGGTCGGCGCTCCGCCACCCGCCGCCTGCTGCGAATCGTAGACCGCCTCGAAATGCCGGAGGTCGCCCTCGATCTCGAAATCGGCGCGCAGGTCGAGCGTGTCGGGTCCGACGGCGGCGACCGCGTGGCTGTTCTCGAAGGCCTCGACGAGGACCGCGCGCAGCATGTTCGGGGTGCGGTCGGCCCAGTCGCCATCGGCCAGGTAGTCGAGCCCGTTGGCGGCGCGCACCACCGCGATGCGGCGCAGTTCAAGGCCTTCGGGCGCGTAGGGCGGATCGACGATGATCTGGGCGTTGGTGCGCGGCAGGTTCGCCGGCAGATCGACCGGCGCGACGAGCCGGTAGAGCGGCCGCGGCGGCTCGGTCAGCAGCTTCGAGCAGCCGGCGGGGCCCAGCGCTGCGAGGGCCAGGAAGAGGCGCCGCGACGGGCGCAAGTTTCGCGTCATTTCGGTTGATATCCTTCGCGGCGGTCGCCGAACAGCAGGCGGGTCGGATCGTGCTCGATCTGCGCGACGAGCCGGCCCAACCCGGCGATGAACTGGCGCGCCTCGCCGATCAGGGCATCGACATCGCCGAGCGTGCGCTGGCTGAAAGTGTGCACCGCCGGACGGACATCCTGCATCGTCAGCTGGATCTGCCGGTTGGTGTCGGAGAGCCCGTTCGCCAGCTTGTCGAAATCCTTGAGCGACACCGAGAGGTCGGTGAGCGTCGAGGCGAGCCTGTCCTTCAGCCCGTTGGGCTCGGTATAGCTCTTGTCGAGATTGCCGAAGAGCGAGGCCGCCGACTTCAGCGCGTCCTGCGCGTCGGCGGCGATCTCGTCGCCGTGCTCGGCGAGCGCGCCGGTCACCTTTCTCACGTTGTCGAGCGTCGCGGCCAGCGCTTCGCGGTTATGGTCGTTCAACACGTCGTCGACGTGGTCGAGGATGACGTCGAGCTTGTCGAGCAGCTGCGGTCCCCTTGCCGCTAGGCTCGACAGCGTCGAGCGCCGCGAGCGGATCACCGGATAGCGCTCGCCCTTGTGCGCCTCGAGCAGCTCCTGGCTGCGGCCGGGCGAAATCAGGATGAAGGAGACGCCGCTGAGGATATTGGTCTGGATGCTGGCCGCCGCATCGCGCTTGATCTCGACGCTGCTCTTGATCTCGATCGTCACGCGGATCGGCTTGCCGCCGTTCGCCGCCAAAGTCTCGGGATTGGAGACGATCTCGATGTCTGACACGGTGCCGACCGGGATGCCGTTGTATTCGACCCGGCCGCCGACGCTCAGCCCGCTGACCGGGCCCTCGAAGTAGATGTAGAAGTGGTTGAAGCTCGCGGTGATCTGGCTGCCGGCGAGCCAAACGACCGCGACGAAAGCCAGGAACACCATCGCCAGCACGAAGGCGCCGACGGCGACGTAATGTGCGCGTGTCTCCATCTCGCTCCTTTCGCGCCGGCTCAGCCGGGGGGCGGCGCCCGGTGTGCGTTCGCCTCGGCGGCGAGCGCGGCGCGACCGCGTGGTCCATGGAAATAGGAATGGATCCAGGGGTGGGTGTCCTGGAGGTGCTCCTCGAGCGTCGCCACCCGGATCTTCTTGTCGATCAGCACCGCGACCCGGTCGCAGATCGCGAACAGGCTGTCGAGGTCGTGGGTCACGAGGAAGACGGTCAGCCCGAGGCTCGCCTTCAAATCCTTGATCAGCTGGTCGAATGCGGCGGCGCCGATCGGATCGAGCCCGGCGGTCGGCTCGTCGAGGAACAGGATGTCCGGGTCGAGCGCCAGCGCACGCGCGAGCCCGGCCCGCTTGCGCATGCCGCCCGAGAGCTGGGCCGGGAACTTGTCCGCCGCGTCCGGCGGCAGCCCGACCAGGCCGATCTTGCAAGCGGCGATCTCGGCCATCAGGCGCTCGGGAAGGTTGAGGTCCTCCTTGAGCGGCACCTCGATGTTCTGCGCGACGGTCAGCGAGCTGAACAGCGCGCCGTCCTGGAACAGCACGCCCCAATGCGTCTCGAGCTCGCGCCGCTCGTCCTCACCCATATGCAGCACGTCGCGCCCCAGCACCTCGATACTGCCGGAGCGCGGCTGGTTGAGGCCGACCACGGTGCGCAGCATCACCGACTTGCCGGTGCCGGAACCGCCGACGATGCCGATCACCTCGCCGCGCCGGACATCGAGGTCGACCCCGTCATGGATGACCTGATCGCCGAACGCGTTGACGAGGTTGCGGATGCGGATGACGTAGTCGCTGCTTTCTTCGGGCATGCTCAAATCTTCAACATCGAGAAGACGATCGAGAACGCGGCGTCGGTGACGATGACGAAGAAGATCGATTCGACCACCGACTGGGTCGTCAGCCGGCCGACGCTCTCGGCGCTGCGCGTCACGTTGAGCCCGTCGTAGCAGCCGACGAGCGCGATGATCCCGGCGAAGAACGGCGCCTTGACGACGCCGACCGCGAGCGTCGTGACGGTGACGGCGGATTGCAGCTGGGTGAGGAAGTTGGGCACGTTGATGTCGAGCACGACCCACGACATCAGCCCGCCGCCGAGAACCCCCATGAAATCGGCGAAGAACACGATCAGCGGCAAGGTGAGGCCGAGGCCGAGCAGGCGTGGCAGCACCAGCACCTCGATCGGGTCGAGCCCCAGGGTGCGCAGCGCGTCGATCTCCTCGTTGACCTGCATCGTGCCGATCTGTGCGGTGAAGGCGCTGCCCGAGCGCCCGGCGATGATGATCGCCGACAACAGCACGCCCAGCTCGCGCAGGATCGAGATGCCGAGCAGGTTGACGGTGTAGATCTCGGCCCCGAAGCGGCGCAGCTGGTCGGCCCCCTGATAAGCCATCACGACGCCGATCAGAAAGGACAGCAGCCCGACGATGGGCATCGCGTTGAGCCCGACGATCTCCATCTGCACCAGCGTCGCGACGGCGCGGAACCGTCGCGGCTGGGCGAAGAGCTTGAGAACCGTGACAGTCA
>DATJOB010000216.1:0-12630 GCA_035507475.1 Allostellaceae bacterium
ACGGTCGAGGGCGCGGTGCTCGTCTCGGCGGTGATCGGCCCCAAGATCGAGCCCAAGGTCGACGCCAAGAACGCCTCCGATCCGAAGGACCCGCTCAACAGCCCGATCCTGCAGAAGCCGGGCTGGCGCATGCGGCTCGCCTTCTTCCCCGCCGATCCCAAGGAGGAGAAGCCGGATTACGAGCTCGGCATGCTGCTGCTCGACAACGGCGTCTCGCGCGACATGGTGATCGATTACGGCGACTACACGATCAAGGCGAAGCTCGACACGATCGAGCCGCTGCCCAAGCCGCATTGCTGAGGCGGTGTCCCTTTAGGAGACGCCGCGGCCGAGCTTGATGGCGCGGTCGCCGTGCCGCGCCTTGATGTCGTCGAGCGCCTCTTCGAGCCGGCGCGGCCGGTCGTCCCGGTCGAACAGGGTCGGCAGGTCGGCGGTCTCGCCACCGAGCAGCAGGTCGGCGCCCACCCCGATCAGGCGGAACCGCGTCGCGCCGCCGGCCTCGGCCTCGAGCAGGCGGCAGGCGGTGCGGTAGAGCGTGTCGGCGAGCTGGCTCGGGTCGGCGAGCCGCCGCGAGCGGGTGCGGATGCGGAAATCGCTGGTCTTGAGCTTGAGCGTGACGCCGCCGGCGGCGAGCCCGGCGCCCTTGAGCCGGCCGGCGACCTCCTCGCAGAGCGGCCACAGCACGCGGGCGAGCGCCGCCGCGTCGCTCTCGTCATGGGCGAAGGTGGTCTCGGCCGAGATCGACTTCGCGCGCGACACCGGCTCGACGGTGCGCGCGTCCTCGCCGCGCGCGAGCCGCGCCAGCCGCGCCCCGGTCTTGCCGTAGCGCCGCACCATCTCGCGCTCGTCGACCGCGCGCAGCTGGCCGATCAGCGCGATGCCGTCCGCCGCCAGCCGGCGGCGCAGCGCGTTGCCGACACCCCACAACAGCTCGACCGGCCGCTCGGCGAGGAACGCACCCGCCTCGGCACGCCCGATCACCGCGAAACCGCGCGGCTTGTCGAGGTCGGAGGCGATCTTGGCGAGGAACTTGTTATAGCTGAGCCCGATCGATGCGGTGATGCCGAGCTCGGTCTCGATGCGCCGCACCAGGCGCGCCAGGGTCTGCGCCGGGGCGCCGCCGTGGACCGCCTCGGTGCCGCTCAGGTCGAGAAACGCCTCGTCGATCGACAACGGCTCGACGAGCGGCGTGACGCGGCGCATCTCGGCTCGGACCGCCCGCCCGACCTCGCGGTACTTGGCCATGTCGGGCCGGATCACGACCGCATGCGGGCAGGCGGCGAGCGCCCTGAACATCGGCATCGCCGAGCGGACGCCGTAAAGCCGCGCGACGTAGCAGCAGGCGAGCACGACGCCGCGCTGTCCGCCGCCGACGATGACCGGGCGCTCGGCAAGGTCCGCCCGGTCGCGCTTCTCGACCGTAGCGTAGAACGCATCGCAGTCGAGATGCGCGATCGACAGCGCGGCCAGCTCGTCATGCGCGACGAGGCGCGGCGAGCCGCAGGCGCGGCAGCGCGCCGCCTCGCCGGCGGGCGGCGGCACGTCGAGCGTCGCGCAGTCGCGGCACAGCGCGCTCACCCGCTTGCCTCGGACGGCCACAGCCAGGCGGCGCCGCGAACCCCGCTCGCGTCGCCGTGGCGCGGCGGCAGCAGCCGCGTAACCACCGTGTCGGAAAACACGAACTCGCCCCAGAGCCGCGGCACCGCGTCATACAGCGCGGCGATCGCCGACAGGCCGCCGCCGAGCACGATCGCCTCGGGATCGAGGATGTTGACGATGTGCGCGAGGGCGCGGGCGAGCCGCCCGGCATAGCGGTCGAGCGTCGCGCGGCAGCCGGGATCGCCCGCCGCGGCGAGCGCGACGATGCGCTCGCCGGAAAGCGCGCCACCGACGGCGCGGCGATGGTCGGCGGCCAGTCCCGGCCCCGACAGGAAGGTCTCGATGCAGCCCGCGCGGCCGCAATAGCAGGGCGGTCCGGGCAGCTCGTCGGGGCGCGGCCAGGGCAGCGGATTGTGCCCCCATTCGCCGGCGATCGCGTTGACGCCGGTGACGATCTGGCCGTCGAGCACGATCCCGCCGCCGACGCCGGTGCCGAGGATCACGCCGAACACGCTGGCGCAGCCCGCCGCCGCGCCGTCGCTCGCCTCGGAGAGCGCGAAGCAGTTGGCGTCGTTGGCGAGGCGCACCGGGCGGCCGAGCGCGGCTTCGAGGTCGCGGCCGAGCGGCCGGCCGATCAGCCAGGTCGAATTGGCGTTCTTGACGAGGCCGGTCCCGGCGGCGGCCGTTCCCGGAATGCCGACGCCGACCGTCATCCCGCCGCCGAGCTCGGCCTCGATCGCGGCGACCAGCCCGGCGATCGCCGCGACCGTCCCGGCATAGTCGCCGGCCGGGGTCGCGATCCGCCGCCGCGCGCGCAGCGCCCCGTCGCGACCGATCGCGGCGGCCTCGATCTTGGTCCCTCCGAGGTCGACGCCGATGCGCAGCCCTGCGGTCATGGTGCGGCTCGCGGTCCTCGTTTGTTCTCCCACCTAAACCATCTGGGCCCGCGGCGCAAACAGCACCGCGCGGCGGCGCCCGCTCGTTACTCTTTTTTAAGTTGATGGGGCGCAAGATCGTCCCGGATCGCGGTGCGGAACCCGAAGCCGCGCCGTCGGTCCGCGATCGGCGCCCGGCTTGAGGACCAGACGAGAAATGGCTTTGCAACTGATGAACGGCGATCCAAGTCCCGGCAGGCAGTGCTCGAAGAAGGTGCTGATCGTCGAGGACAACGATCTCAACATGAAGCTGTTCAACGACCTGCTGGAGGCGCACGGCTACGCGACGCTGCAGACGCGCGACGGGGTCGAGGCGCTGAAGCTGGCGCGCCAGCACCGCCCGGACCTGATTCTGATGGATATCCAGCTCCCCGAAATTTCCGGCCTCGAAGTCACCAAGTGGCTGAAGGAGGACGACGACCTGCGCGCGATCCCGGTCATCGCGGTGACCGCTTTCGCGATGAAGGGCGATGAAGAGAAGATTCGCGGTGGCGGCTGCGAGGCCTATATCGCCAAGCCGATTTCGGTGGCGAGCTTCCTGCGCACCGTCGAACGCTTCCTGGCGTGACGCACGCCGCCCGAACGATCCCAGCCCGGTAGACCGCCATGACCGCTCGCGTACTCGTCGTCGACGACGTAGAGCTCAACGTCAAGTTGCTCGAAGCCAAGCTGTCGAGCGAATATTTCCAGGTGGTGCCGGCCTATAACGGGCCCACCGCGCTGGAACTCGCCGAGAGCGAGCTGCCGGACATCATCCTGCTCGACGTGATGATGCCGCGGATGGACGGGTTCGAGGTCTGCCGCCGCCTCAAGGCCAACCCGCGCACCACCGACATCCCGGTGGTGATGGTGACCGCGCTTTCCGACATCGCCGATCGGCTGCGCGGGCTCGAATCCGGGGCCGACGATTTCCTCACCAAGCCGGTCAACGATATCGCGCTGTTCGCCCGCGTCCGCTCGCTGGTGCGCCTCAAGCGGATGATGGAGGAGCTGCGGCTGCGCGAGGAGATCTGCGGCCGCTTCGGCAACCAGGAGGAACACGACCAGCACGCCGAGGGCGTCGCCCCGGCGCATATCCTGCTCGTCGAGCAGCCGGGTTTTGGCGCCACGCGGATTGCCGACACGCTGGCGCCGGTCGCCGCCCAGGTCCGCCAGGCGGGCAGCATCGAAGAAGCGCAGCAGGTGCTCGACGAGTCGGTCGAGCTGATCATCCTCAGCCTGTCGCTGCCCGACGGCGACCCGCTGCGCCTGGTGTCGCAGTGGCGCGCGCTCGAAGGCTATCGTCAGCTGCCGATCCTGCTGCTCGCCGACGAAGGCGAGCTCGCCCGCCTCGCCAAGGGCCTCGATCTCGGCGCCAACGACTATCTGATCCGCCCGGTCGACCGCAACGAGCTGCTCGCCCGGGTGCGCAGCCAGGTGCGGCGCAAGCGGCTGCAGGACCGGCTGCGCGACAATTATCATCGCAGCCTCTCGCTGGCGCTGACCGACGAGCTGACCGGGCTCTACAACCGCCGCTACGTCGTCGCTCATCTCGAGGAGCTGATCGCGCGGCTCAACAACGACGGCGTCGCCGACACCTCGCTGATGATGTTCGATGTCGACCACTTCAAGTCGGTCAATGACCGCTTCGGCCATCCCGGCGGCGACGACGCGCTGCGCCAGCTGGCCGAGCGGGCGCTGCGCAACGTGCGCAGCATCGACCTGGTGGCTCGGCTCGGCGGCGAGGAGTTCGTCATCGTGATGCCGGAGACCGGTCTGGCGGGCGCGGTCGCGGTGGCCGAGCGCCTGCGTTCATCGGTCGCCGGGGAACCGTTCCTGATCCAGGCCTCGGGCGACCGGCTGCCGGTGACGATCAGCATCGGCGTCGCGGTGGCCGAGGCCGGCGACACGGTCGACACGCTGCTGCAGCGCGCCGACGACGCCCTCTATCGGGCGAAGAACAGCGGCCGAAACCGCGTCGTCTCGCAAAGCGACGAAGCCCCGGCGCCGCTCGCCGTCGCCTCCTGACGATCCGTCGCCTCCGGCACGGTCATGGCCGGGCGTGACCCGGGCATGGCGATATAAGCCACGCAGCTTCGCCGAGACCGCTCGAACCCCGCGATGGCGGGGGTTGTGTCGGCTACTTGATCTTCGCTTCGCGGAAGATGACGTGCTTGCGCGCGACCGGGTCGAATTTCTTCAATTCGAGCTTGTTGGTCTTGGTTCGCGGGTTCTTCTTCGTGACGTAGTAGTAGCCGGTGTCGGCACTGCTCACGAGCTTGATCTGGACGGTATTGGTCTTGGCCATCGCCGGGTCTCGCAGGGCTTCAGGGCAATCGTGGTTTCGAAGATAGCCCCGGGCCGGCCGCTGTCAAGGCGGCGGGCTGCTCGGGCGCGAGCGCCGCGGCGGGGTGGATCGCGCCGAGTGCCGCGCTGTAGCGCGCCGGATCGGAGAGCACGCGCTCGGCGAGCTTGAGATCGACCGGCGGGCTGCCCTGCTCGGCCGGGCACGCCTGGCGCAGCGCGGTCCAGCCTGCTTCGTCGAGCGAGGCGCGCGGCCGCGAGGCTTCCGCGGCCGGCGTCGCCATTCGCTGCAGCGCCGCGTTCAGCGCGCCGTCGCCGCTGCCGAGCCCGTCGGTGCACAGGGTCGGCACCACGCCGTGCTGCTGCAGGAAGTAGCCGGACGGGGTGACGAGGCGGGCCCAGGTGATCGTCAGCTCGCCGTCGTTCGGCAGCCGCATCACGGTCTGCACCGTGCCCTTGCCGTAGGAGGCGCTGCCGATCACCACGGCGCGGCCGGCATCCTGCAACGCCGCGGCGACGATTTCCGAGGCCGAGGCTGAGCCGCCGTTGATCAGCACGACGAGCGGCGTCGTCGGCGCGACGCTGTGGCCGGTCGCCGCGAAATACTGGTGGCTCGCCGGATGGCGGCCGATGGTGGCGATGATCGGCCCCTTGGCGATAAACAGGTCGGAGAGCGTGACCGCCTGATCGAGCAGGCCGCCGGGATCGCCGCGCAGGTCGAGCACGATCCCCGCAAGCTGGCCGCCGCCCGCGCGCTGCGCCTCGGCGATGCCTTCGGCGACGCGCTGGGTGGTGCTCTGGTTGAAGCTGGCGATCCGGAAGACGAGGATGTTGCCGTCGCGCGTCTCGGTCACCGTCGGGACGATCACCAGCTCGCGCTCGAGGCGGATGTCGCGCGTGCCGGGGACGCCGGCGCGGGCGATCGTCAGGCGGACCGCGCTGCCGATCGGCCCGCGCAGCAGGTGAATGACCTCGCTCGGCCGGTGCCCGGCCACCGGGGTTCCGTCGATCGCGACGATCTTGTCGCCGATCCGGATGCCGGCGCGCTGCGCCGGGCCGCGCTCGCTGATCTCGCTGATCGCGAAGTCGTTGTTCGCGGTGTCGAGGGTCACGCCGATGCCGCCGAACCCGTCGCGCGCGGCGCGCTGGTCGCGCGCTTCCTCGGGCGGCGCGTAATGCGAGAACCGGTCGAGTATGCCGGTCATCGCCTCGAACACCGCGCGCTCGATCGTCTCTTCGGGGAGCGCGGCGACGTGCGGCGAGGCGCGCTTGGCGGCGGCGATCAGACCGGCGACGATCTCGCCCGCCTGCTGCGGATCGACATCGCGGGGCACGTAGTAGTTGGTCACCGCGATGCCGTCGAAGTTCAGCGTGACGTGGTCCCGCCCGACCTCGCCGCCGCCGTAATTCGCCGTCAGCCGGGGATCGAGCTTCGCCAGGTTCTTCGCCCCGACGAAGACCAGCGTCTGGCTCGACACCGGCTCGATGTAGAGATCGGTGATCTGCTCGACGCCGCGCGCGAAGAGCCGCTGCGTGGCGCTTTCCGGCCCCGTCTCGTGGCTGCCGCAGCCCGCCAAGGCAAGCGCCGCGGCGAGCGCCGCAAACCGTCGCGGCGCGGCGCTGCACGCCCGCCAGCCTGAACGCGCGCGTATCGGCAATCGTCTTCCCCCGGCTCGCCGATGACGGCGCGTTCGGGCCCGATCGGCCCCTGCGATGGCGGCGCCACACTAGTTTCTTGCGGCGCGGCAGGCAACCGTGCCGGCCGCGCGGCTCAGCGCCGGCCGAGACGTCCGCGCCGGCGGCCGGGCATCGCCCGGCTGCGCGGCGGCGGCGCGTCGGCCGGGGTGAAGACGAGCCGCCCGCCGATCGCATCGGCCTCGCTGAGCCGCACCTCGAGCCGGTCGCCGAGCGCGAAGCTGCGCCTCGTGTGGCGGCCGCTCAGGCGCATGCGGCTGCGGTCGAAGCGGTAGAAATCGGGCGGCAGGCTGCCGATCGGCAGCAGGCCGTCGGCGCCGTTCGCGTCGAGCGCCAGGAACAGGCCGAAACGCTGGATGCCGGTGATCCGCGCCGCGAACACCTCGCCGACGCGGCCGGCCAGCAGGCGGGCCCGGTAGCCGTCGAGCGCACTGCGCTCGGCGGCGGCGGCGGTGCGCTCGGTGGCGGAGAGATGGCCGCCGAGCTCGTCGAGCGCGGACGGCTCGTCCGCCGCCTCGCCGAGCAGCGCCCGGTGGACGGCGAGGTCGGCGTAGCGCCGGATCGGCGAGGTGAAATGCACGTAGCGCCGCAGCGCCAAGCCGAAATGGCCGATATTGGCGGGGCTGTAGACCGCCTGCGCCTGGGCGCGCAGCACCAGCTCGTTGATCGCCGGCGCCTCGGGACGCCCGGCGACCCGCGTCAGCACGCGGTTGAAGAGGGCCGGTCGCAGCACCTGGCCCTTGGCCAGCGCGAGGCCCGGCACAGCGATGTCGGCGAGCGCGCGGCGCAGCGCCTCGACCCGCTCCGGGTCCGGCGCGTCGTGGACCCGGTAGAGCGCCGCACGGCGCTTCGCTTCCAGTTCCTCGGCGGCGGCGACATTGGCGAGGATCATGAACTCCTCGATCAGCCGGTGGCTGTCGAGACGACGCCGCGGCTCGATCCCCGCCGGGGCGCCGTCGGCGCCGAGCAGCACGCGGTATTCGGGAAGGTCGAGGTCGAGCGCGCCGCGTTCGTCGCGCGCCCGCTGCAGCGCGGCGTAGGCGCCGTAGAGCGCGGCGAGCCGGTGGCCCGCGATCGGCAGCGTCGCGGCGCCGTCATGCGCTGCCTGCACCTCGTCGTAGGTAAGTCGCGCCGCCGAGCGCATCAGGCCGCGCGCGAAGGCGTGGCGCCGCTTCCTGCCGGCCGCGTCGATCCACAGATGGGCGGCGAGGCAGGCGCGGTCCTCGCCGGGCATCAGCGAGCAGAGCCCGTTGGACAGCGCCTCGGGCAGCATCGGCACCACGCGGTCGGGAAAATAGGCCGAGTTGCCGCGCCGCCGCGCCTCGCGGTCGAGTGCGCCGCCGGGCGCGACATAGGCCGCCACGTCGGCGATCGCGACGAGCAGATGCCAGCCGCCGGGATTTCCCGGGTCGGGGTCCGGCTCGGCCCATACCGCATCGTCGAAATCGCGCGCGTCGCTGCCGTCGATCGTGACCAGCGCGTGGCCGCGCAGGTCGCTGCGGCCGCCAAGCTCGGGCGACCGGCCCGCCGCCGCCTCGGCGAGCGCCGCGGCGGGAAAGACGTGCGGCAGCGCGAACTGGGCGATGGCGACGAGGCTGATCGCGCCGGGCGCCTCGGGCGATCCGAGCCGCTCGACCACCCTGAGGCGCGGCGGCCCGTAACGGCGCGCGGCGAGCGGCTCGGCGATCACCAGCTCGCCGTCGGCCGCCCCCGCCGCATGCGCGAGGTCGACGAAATACTCGGCGCGGTCGCGCCGGTCGGCGGGCTCGACCCGGCCGCCGTTGTGCAGCCGGCGAAACACCCCGACGACGCGTGCGCCGAGCTCGCCCGCGACGGGCTCGCCGATTACGGGGTCGCCGGTGACGGGTTCGCCCGTTACGGGGTGGCCGGCCGGCTCGATGGGCTGCGCCCCGGTTTGCTCGGCCGGCGCTTCGCCGCGCTGCGCCGCGCCGGCTTCGGCGCCGCACCGCGCCGCGCACCGGCGCCGTTGCCCGCGGCGGCGGGCTTGGCCGCCTGGCGCGGCGCTTTGCCCTTGGAGCGCGGCGCCTTGCCCTTCGCCTTCTGGGCGGCGAGCAGCGGCAGCCCCTCGGCCAGCGTGAAGCGCTCGGGATCGGCGCCCTTGGGCAGCGTCGCGATCAGCCCGTCATGGGCGACATAGGGTCCGTAGCGACCGCGATAGAGGCCGACGCTGCCGCCCTCGGGATGCGCGCCGAGCTCGCGGATCAGCTGCGGGCCGCGCCGTCCGCCGCCGGTTTTCGCCTCGGCGATCAGCGCCACCGCCCGGTTGAGGCCGATGGTGAGGACGTCGTCGTCGGCGCCGAGCGAAACGAAGCTGCTGCCGTATTTGAGATAGGGGCCAAAGCGGCCGATCCCGGCGCTGATCGGCTCGCCGGTTTCGGGATGGCGGCCGACCTCTCGCGGCAGCGCGAGCAGCTTGAGCGCGATGTCGAGCGTGACGCTCCCCGGCTCCATCCCCCGCGGCAGCGCGACCCGCTTCGGGCGCTCGCCGTTGTCGCCGGCGCCGAGCTGGATGTAATGGCCGTAGGGGCCCTTCTTCAGCGTCGCCGGCAGCCCGCTCGCCGGATCGGCGCCGAGCTCGGTGTCGGCGCTCACCGCCGGCTTCGCCTCGCCCTCCGCCTCGATGCCGAGCGGCCGGGTGTAGCGGCACTCGGGATAGCGCGAGCAGCCGATGAACGCGCCGTAGCGGCCGAGCTTCAGCGACAGCCGGCCGTCGCCGCAGACCGGGCAGCGCCGCGCGTCGCGGCCCGAGCCGTCATCCGGAAAGAAATGCCGGCCGAGCCCCTCGTCGAGCGCCTTCAGCACATCGCCGATCTTGAGTTCCTTGGTGCCGTCGACCGCACCCGAGAAGTCGCGCCAGAAGTTGCGCAGCACCTCCTTCCAGTCGATCCGCCCGCCGGAGATGTCGTCGAGCTGGTTTTCGAGGTCGGCGGTGAAGTTGTATTCGACGTAGCGCTCGAAAAAATTGGTGAGGAAGGCGGTCACCAGCCGGCCGCGGTCCTCCGGCACGAAGCGCCGCTTGTCGAGGCGGACATAATCCCGGTCCTGCAGCACCTGGAGGATCGAGGCGTAGGTCGAGGGCCGGCCGATCCCCAGCTCCTCGAGCTTCTTGACGAGGCTCGCCTCGCTGTAGCGCGGCGGCGGCTGGGTGAAGTGCTGGCTCGGATTGACGGCGCCGCGGCGCAGCCGCTCGTTGTCGCGCATCGCCGGCAGGCGCCGCGTCTCGTCGTCCTCGGAAGCCTCGTCGCGGTCCTCCTGATAGAGCGCGAGAAAGCCGTCGAACGCGATGGTGGTCCCGGTCGCGTGCAGGCCGACGCGCCCGCTCGGGTCGGCGATGTCGACGCCGACCTGATCGAGCAACGCCGATTCCATCTGGCTGGCGACGGTGCGCTTCCAGATGAGCTCGTAGAGCCGGCGATGGTCGGCGTCGAGATGGCGCGCGACCTCGGCCGGCTTGCGCGACAGGTCGGTCGGGCGGATCGCCTCGTGCGCCTCCTGCGCGTTCTTCGCCGGGCTGCGGTAGACGCGCGGGCTTTGCGGCACGTAGCGCGCGCCGTAATCGGCGGCGATGAGGCGGCGCGCCTCGCCGATCGCCTCGCCGGCGATGGCGACGCCGTCGGTGCGCATATAGGTGATGAGGCCGACCGTCTCGCCGCCGAGATCGACGCCCTCGTAGAGCTGCTGCGCCACCCGCATCGTCCGGGTCGCGCCGAAGCCGAGCTTGCGCGAAGCCTCCTGCTGCAGCGTCGAGGTGGTGAAGGGCGGATAGGGGTTGCGCCGCGTCTGGCGCCGGTCGATCGCGCTGACTGCGAAACTGGCCGCGGCGAGGACCGCGTCGGCGGCGGCGCGCGCCTTCTGCTCGCTGTCGAGGTCGTAGCGCTCGAGCTTCCTGCCGTCGAGCCGGCTCAGCCGCGCGGTGAAGCGCTCGCCGGCCTCGGTCGCGAACTCGACCTCGATCGTCCAGTATTCGCGCGCCTTGAAGACCTCGATCTCGGCTTCGCGTTCGCAGATGAGGCGCAGCGCAACCGACTGGACGCGGCCGGCCGAGCGGCTGCCGGGCAGCTTGCGCCACAGCACCGGCGACAGGGTGAAGCCGACGAGGTAGTCGAGCGCGCGGCGCGCCAGGTAGGCGTCGACCAGCTCGACGTCGATGTCGCGCGGCTTCTTGAACGCGTCGACCACCGCGTTGCGCGTCACCTCGTTGAAGACGACGCGCTTGACCTCGACGTCCTTGAGCGCGCGGCGCGCGTTCAGCACCTCCCTGACATGCCAGGAGATCGCCTCGCCCTCGCGGTCCGGATCGGTCGCCAGATAGAGCCGGTCGGCGCCTTTGACCGCCGCGGCCATCGCCTTGACGTGCTTCTCCGACCTGCCGTCGATCTCCCACGACATCGCGAAATCGGCGTCGGGCAGCACCGAGCCGTCCTTCGCCGGCAGGTCGCGGACATGGCCGTAGCTGGCGATGACCTTGTAGTCGCGCCCGAGATACTTGTTGATGGTTTTCGCCTTGGCGGGCGATTCGACGATGACGACGTTCATGAGGCCTGGCATGGAGCCGTTTGGGCAGGAGGCAGGCTAAGAGGCGCTTAGAGGCGTGCGACGAGGTTGCCGGGATGACGCTCGACGCGACCCGCAAGTTCCAGTTCGAGCAGCAGAGTGGCGACGGCGGCGGCTGACAATTGGCATTGGCGCACCAGTTCGTCAACCGCGACGGGGGTCGGGCTCAGCTTTTCGAGGATGAGGTCGAGCATCGCATCGTCGCCGGAAACCGCCGGCGGCGGCTCCGGCGCGACCGGCGTCAGCGGCAGGCCGTGCTGGCCCGCGGCGCGGCGCGGCGGCGGCGGCGCCGCGCCGTGCAGCAGCGGTCCGAGCTGGGTGAGGATGTCGGCTGCCGTTTCGGTCAGCGTCGCGCCGTTGCGCAACAGGTCGTTGCAGCCGCGGCATCGCGGGTCGAGCGGCGAGCCCGGCACGGCGAAGACCTCGCGCCCCTGTTCGAGGGCAAAGCGCGCGGTGATCAGCGAGCCCGATTTCGCCGCCGCCTCGACCACGACGACGCCGAGCGCCATGCCCGAGATGATGCGGTTGCGGCGCGGGAAGTGCCGCGCCTGCGGCTCGGTGCCGAGCGGCAGCTCGGCGACGACCGCGCCCTCGCGCGCCAGCGCCTCGTAGAGGCCGCGATTCTCTTCGGGATAGACGATGTCGACCCCGCCGGCGACGACCGCGGCCGACCCCGTGGCGAGCGCGCCGCCATGCGCCGCCGCGTCGATGCCGCGCGCCATGCCCGAGACGACGATCACGCCCGCCTCGCCGAGACCCGCGGCGATCTCGTGCGCCAGCCGCCTTCCGTTGGCCGAGGCGTTGCGCGCGCCGACCACCGCGACCATCGGCGGGGTCAGCACCGCGTCGCGGCCGAGCAGCGCCAGCACCGGGGGCGCATCCTCGACCGCGGCGAGCGCCGCGGGATAGGTCGGCTCGCCCCAGCAGACGAGCCGCCCGCCGAGCCGCCCGAGCGCCGCCAACTCGCGCTGCGCCTCGGCGCGCGTCGCCGCGGCGATGCCGCGCCGGCCGAGCCGCGGCACCGCATCGAGCGCCGCCCGCGCCGACCCGAACCGGCGCAGCAGGGCGTAGAAGGTGACCGGCCCGATCGTCTCGGTGCGGCTGAGGCGCAGCCAGTCGAGCCGCTCGGCAGGATCGAGCTCGCGCGGGGCCAGGGCGCGTCAGCCCTTGTTGAACGAGATCCGGCTTTCGGTGCCGGCGATCAGGCGGCGGATGTTCTCGTGATGGCGCGCGATGACGACGACGGCCACCGCGGCGACGAACACCGCGTGTGTGCGGTCGGCGAACAACCCGGCGAAGATCGCCGCGACGACGCAGGCGACGAGAGCGGCCAGCGAGGAGTAGCGGAAGGCGATCGCGGCCGCCAGCCAGACCAGCGCCGCGACGAGCGCCACCGGCCAGGCGACCGCGATGAGGGCGCCGCACGCGGTCGCCACCCCCTTGCCGCCGCGGAAGCCGAGCCACACCGGGAACATGTGGCCGAGGATCACCGCGCCGCCCGCGATCAGGGCGGCGTCGGCGCTCCACAGCGCGCCGATCAGCG
>DATJOB010000217.1:0-2630 GCA_035507475.1 Allostellaceae bacterium
CGACCTCAAGACCATGGTGTTCGGCCAGGACCAGGCGATCGAGGCGCTGGTCTCGGCGATCAAGCTGGCGCGGGCCGGGCTGCGCGACCCCGAGAAGCCGATCGGCTCCTACCTGTTCTCGGGGCCGACCGGCGTCGGCAAGACCGAGGTGGCGCGCCAGCTCGCGCGCACCCTCGGCATCGAGATCACCCGCTTCGACATGTCGGAATACATGGAGCGGCACACCGTGTCGCGCCTCATCGGCGCGCCGCCGGGCTATGTCGGCTTCGACCAGGGCGGGCTCCTCACCGACGCGGTCGACCAGCACCCGCATTGCGTGCTGCTGTTGGACGAGATCGAGAAGGCGCACCCCGACCTGTTCAACATCCTGCTGCAGGTGATGGATTACGGAAAGCTGACCGACCACAACGGCAAGATCGTCGATTTCCGCAACGTCATCCTGATCATGACGACCAATGCCGGCGCGGCCGAGCTCGCGAAGCAGGCGATCGGCTTCGGCAGCGGCATCCGTACCGGCCACGACGAGGAAGCGATCAACCGGATGTTCACGCCGGAATTCCGCAACCGGCTCGATGCGACGATCTCGTTCGCGCCGCTGTCGACCGAGACCATCGGCCGGGTGGTCGACAAGTTCATCCTGCAATTGGAAGAGCAGCTCGCCGACCGCAACGTGACGATCGAGCTGCAGGCGAGCGCGCGCGGCTGGCTCGCCGAGAAGGGCTACGACCCGCTGTTCGGCGCGCGGCCGCTGGCCCGCATCATCCAGGAGCACATCAAGAAGCCGCTCGCCGAGGAGCTGCTGTTCGGGCAGCTCGCCAAGGGCGGCATCGTGCGGGTCCGCCGCGACGAGGCCGAGGACAAGCTGGCCTTCTCGTTCCACGAGCGTCCGGCGGCCCCCTCGGTCGAGCCGCAGGAGCCCGAACTGGTCGAGTGAGACGGCCGCGTCGCCCGACGCGGGTCTGCGCCGGCGCGCTCGCCGGCGGCGCTGCGATGGCGCTGGCGGCGGCCGCCGCACTGTTAGGCAGAAGCGGCAATTTCGCGCTGACCTTTGCCTATGTCGCGTGCACGCTCGGGGTCTGCGCCTGCGCCACAGCGGCGACGATCGGCGTGCTGGCGCGCTGGCGCGACGAGAGCGGCGGGCTCGTCGAGATCGGCCTGCTGGTCGGCCTCTTCGTCGTCTCGCCGCTGGCGCTTATCGGCGCTTTCCGGCTGCTCGCGGCGACGATCGGGACGCCGTAGCGAAATAGTCGCGGAACTCGTCGAGCAGCGCGCGATAGACCGGGCGCTTGAAGTCGACGATGAGATCGGGCAGCTCGCTGGCCGCGACCCATTTCCAGCGGTCGAATTCGGCGTGGTGGCGGCCGAGGTCGATATCGCCGTCCTCGCCGGTAAAGCGCATCAGGAACCATTTCTGGCGCTGGCCGCGGTAGCGTCCGCCCCAGGTGGTGGCGGCGAGCGTTGCCGGCAGGTCGTAGGCGAGCCAGTCGCTGCTCTCGGCGACGATCTCGGCCTTGTCGGTGCCGGTCTCCTCGTAAAGCTCGCGGCGCGCCGCCTGCAGCGGCGTCTCGCCCGGATCGATGCCGCCCTGCGGCATCTGCCAGGCCGGGCAGTCCTGCGGCATGTCAGTACGCCGGCCGACGAAGACCTTGCGCTCGGCATTGGCGAGCACGATGCCGACGCCGGGCCGGTAGGCCGCGAGCGCGTCGGCCTTCACGACGGGCCGCCTGTCGGCGCCGCCGCCTCAGTTCTCGGCGCGGGCGCCGCCGAACAGCGCGATGCCACGCAGCATGTCGACCGCGCGGGCGAGCTGGTAGTCGTCGGGCGTGCCGATGATCGACGGGTCGACCGAGCCCTGCTCGCCCTCGGCATCGTCCTTGTTGGCGTCGTCCGGCTTCTTGACCGCGGCGGCGGTCGCGTTGCCGGCCGGGTGCTCGATCTTGGCGGCCTCGACGACGATGTCGGGGTCGATCCCCTTGGCCTGGATCGAGCGGCCCGACGGCGTGTAGTAGCGCGCCGTGGTGAGCCGCATCGCGCCGTGCCCGGGGAGCGGAATGATGGTCTGCACCGAGCCTTTGCCGAACGAGCGGGTGCCGACCAGGATCGCGCGGTGATGGTCTTGCAGCGCGCCGGCGACGATCTCCGACGCCGAGGCCGAGCCGCCGTTGATCAGCACGACCATCGGCAACCCGCCGGTAATATCGCCGGCATGCGCGTTGTAGCGCTGCGCGTCGTCGGCGCGCCGCCCGCGGGTCGAGACGATTTCGCCCTTTTCGAGGAACGCGTCGGACACCGCGACCGCCTGGTCCAAGAGCCCGCCCGGATTGTTGCGCAGGTCAAGCACGATGCCCGACAGCTTGTTCCCGGCTTGCTGCTTCAGGCTCTTCATCGCATTGTTGAGCCCGACATCGGTCTGTTCGTTAAAGCTCGTGATGCGGATATAGCCGATCGAGTCGCCCTCCATATGCGAGCGCACCGATTGGATCTTGATGGTCGCGCGCACCAGCTTGACGTCGAACGGATCCTTGCCCGAGCGGCGAATGCGCAGCGTCACCTCGCTGTTGACCGGGCCGCGCATCTTTTCGACCGCCTCGGGCAACGTCATCCCCTGCACCGGGTTGCCGTCGAGATGG
>DATJOB010000218.1:0-8524 GCA_035507475.1 Allostellaceae bacterium
GTGAGTGGTTGCCGCCCTTATAGCGGTCGCAGACCTGCGCCATCGGCACTGTCGCGTCCTGTTTGATGTCCGATGTGGTTACCGTAAGCCCGTCGGCCAAGGCCGGGGCGGCTGCCGCTGCCAGCGTGGCGCCCAGGATCAACGTGCGCATCCCAATCTCCCTGTTTTTGTTGATCGTCTCGCCGATTATAGCGACCTGGCGGCCGCCACGGCGCGACCGCGGCATCACTTTCGGGAGAGCGGCTTTTGCGACGGCGGCCGCCTCCTATTTGACGCGTTCGTAGCGCCCGACGATCTTCGCCGTCGCCAGCGCGCTGGCAGCGAGGCGCGCGGCGACCTGGGCGTCGGGCGTGCCGGCGGCGAGCGCGACGGACGGGATGCCGAGCGCGTATACCGTGATCTCGTAATGATGCGCGTGCTCGCCCGGCGGCGGGCACGGTCCGCCATAGAAGGCGGAACCGAAATCGTTGCGGCCCTGGACCGCACCCGGCGGCAGCCCCGCCGACCCTTCGCTACCCGCGCCGGCGGGCAGGCCATGAACCGCCCGCGGCAGGTTGAACACGCTCCAGTGCCACCAGCCCGCGCCGCCGCGCGCGTCGCTGTCGACCATCGTCACCGCAAAGCTTTGCGTCGCGGCGGGCTCGCCCGACCAGGAAAGCGCCGGCGAGATGTTGCGCCCTTGGCATCCCAGCGCGTTGAGCACCTGCGCCAGCGCCATCGGGCTGCCGCTCTTGATGTCGGGCGACGACATGGTGAAGTCGGCGAGCGCGGGCGTCGCCGTCGCCGCCAGCGCCGCGCCGAGGACCAGCCGACGGGTCGCGGTGCCGCTCATCGGCGGTAGGCGCGGTCGTGGCGCGCGAACACCGCATTGAAGTCGGCGACGGCTTGTTTCGGCCCCTTCGGGTAGCCCCAGATCGCGCCGATGACCGCGAGGAAATCGGCGCCCGCCTCGACCAGCGGGGAGCAGTTCTGCTGGGTGATGCCGCCGATCGCGCAGCACGGCACGACCGTCGTCTCCGACCAGTCGCGCAGCACTTCGGGCGTCGGGTGGTGCTTGGCGACTTTCGTGGTGCTCGGGAAGAACGCGCCGAACGCGACGTAGTCGGCGCCGGCCTCGGCTGCGACGAGTGCGCGGTGGCGGCTCGCGCCGCAGGTGACGCCGACGATGCGGTCCGCACCGGCCGCGGCGCGGGCCCGCGGATATGGCCAGTCCTCCTCGCCGACATGGACGCCGTCGCAGTCGAGCTCGGCGGCGAGATCGGGCCGGTCGTTCATGATGAACGCGACGCCGCGCCCTTGGACAATCGGCTGCAGCCGCGCCGCCGCGGCGCGGATCGCGTCGTCGGCGACCCCCTTCAGCCGCAGCTGGACCGCGGCGACATCGCCGCCGTCGAGCGCCGCTTCGAGAAGGGGCGCGAATTCCTCCGGATCGAGCGCCGGCGGGGTGATCAGATAAAGCCGCGTCGTCGCCCGCTCTTCATCGAGCAAAATCAGTCCTGTCCCTTATAAATCTTGATGATCCGCGCGAGCATGTCGAGCGCATCTGCCTTGGGCCGCTGGAAGGTGTTGCGGCCGATGATCGAGCCGTTGCCGCCCCCGGCGTAGATCGCGCGCACCTCGTCGAACACGCCGTCGAGGTCCTTTGCCTCGCCGCCCGAGAAGATGACGATGCGGCGGCCGTTGAACGCCGACTGCACGACATGACGGATGCGCGCCGCCGGGGTCGCGATGTCGATCCCCTGCTTCTCGTAGACCGCCTTGGCTGCGGCGAGTTCGAGATGCGCGGTCGGCGGCTTGACCTTGATGATGTGCGCGCCGAGCTGCGCCGCGAGCTGCGCGGCATAGGCGCAGATGTCGATCGCGGTCTCGCCCTCCTTGCTGAGGTTGCCGCCGCGCGGGTAGGACCAGATCACCACCGCCAGCCCGACCGCCTTCGCCTCGCGGGCCATCTCGGCGATCTCCTCGAACTGGCCGTATTGCGAGTCGGAACCGGGGTAGATCGTGAAGCCGACCGCCGAGCAGCCGAGCCGCAGCGCGTCCTTGACCGTCGCGGTCACCGCCTGGTCGGCATTCTCCTTCTGCCGGGACAGGCTGTTGGCGCTGTTGCATTTGAGGATCGTCGGGATCTGCCCGGCATAGGTGCCGGCGCCCGCCTCGATAAAGCCGAGCGGCGCGGCATAGGCGTTGAGGCCGGCCTCGATCGCCAGCTGGAAGTGGTAATGCGGATCGTAGCCGGCCGGGTTCGGTGCAAAGCTGCGCGCCGGGCCGTGTTCGTTACCCTGGTCGACCGGAAGGATCACCATCTTGCCGGTGCCGCCGAGCTTGCCGTGCATCAGCATGCGGGCGAGGTTGCCCTTGGTGCCCGGGTTGTCGCTCTCGTAGTTGGCGAGAATCTTGGCGACCTGTCCGTTGATCTTCATCGCGGCGCTTCCTTCCTGACGGGCTGGCGTTGCCGCGAGTCTAACAAATCGGTCCGGGCGAGGCGAGATGATCGCCGCAGCGCCGGCGCAGCGTCTCGGTGTCGGCGAAGAACCAGCGGCCGAGGTCGAGCGCCGCCTCGGGCCGCTTCGTCAGCAGCCGCGCGCCGCGCGCCGCGGCAATCGCCGCGAGCCGGGCGGCGACATCGGCGCGGCCGGTGAAGACCACCGCGGCGAGCCCGGCGCGCAGCGCGCCCTGTGCCGCGCCGGCGTCGTCGTCGCAATCGAGGACGGCGGCAAAACGGGCCGCCGGCGCCGCGGTGCGGGCGGCCTCGACCACCGCCGCGAACCAGCCGGGGCCGGCATAGATCCCCGCGCCCGGCGCGCTCAGCAGGGTGATCTCGCGCCCTGACTCGGCGGCTGCGCTCAGCGCCGCGACCGCGTGCGTCAGCGAGTGGACGACAAAGACGGGAGCGGGCGCCGGCGCGGCCGCGCGGTCATCGCCCGGGCCGCCGGCCGGGCTCAGATGTCGAGCCGCTCTTCGGCCAGCGGCTTGCGCTCGACGACGTTGAACCGGCCGTCATAGATCGGCCGCCCGCCGGTGCTCGGCCCCTGATACTGGACGAACAGCATCGTGCCGCCGGTTTCGGTGCGCAGGTCGTCCTCGTAATGCGGGTCGCCGTGATAGATCATCGTGCCCGGCCCGTACTCGCGGCCGCCGATCGTGAACACCCCGTCGATGATGTACCACACCTGCGCGAAATCGTGCCGGTGCAGCGGGTGGTGCGCGCCCGGGTCGTAGCGGACAAAGCCGGCGTTCGGCTCGGTCGGGCTGCCGGGCCGCGGGTGGAACAGCATCTTGCTCGATTGCCCTGGAAAGCGGAGCGTCTCCCACTCGCGCTCGTCCTCGTGCACCGCGGTCATCCCGCGGTCGCCGGGTTTGCGCTGGGTTCTCGCCGTGTCGCTCATGCCGTCCTCCCGCCGCGCCGGGGCGGTTCGCCGGCGGCGCCCGAACCCTGGTGCAGCCGTTTGGTTCAGCCGCCCTTCGCCTTCTGGAAGATGCCGACCCATTTCATGTAGTTGTCGGCGATCTGCGCGACCGCGGCATCGCGGTCGATCTTCTTGTCGCGCCAGTCGGCGAGCGGGTTCCAGAACGAGGTGCGGCCGACCGCAAAGCCGATATAGGCCGGCAGCGGCGCGGCCTCGCTCAGCCAGTGCACGATCCCGGCCTCGTTCGAGCCGCGCCCGAGGAGGATGCAGCCGACCTTGTCGCGCCCGTCATGCCGCGTGGCGGCGGCGACCGCGGCGGCGTCGTCGCGCCGGTCGAGCCCCTCGATCTTCCAGACGTCGGGCTCGACGCCGGCGGCCTGCAGCTCCTTGATCGCCGCGATCATCAGCGAGGGGCGCAGGTGCAGGTCGTAGAGGTGCTGGTCGCCCTCGAGCCGGTCGTGCTGCTCCTGGGTCATCGGCACCAGCAGCTCGAACATGAAGTAGTGGCCGTTTTCGTGGCCCCAGTCGGCCAGCGCCTTGAGCCGCGCCGCCTGGCGCCGGTTCATCGCCTCGTCGCCCTCGGGGTTGTAGCGCACCAGCGCCTTGATGAAGGTCGGCTTGAACGCGGCGATGTGCTCGCGCCACGCGTTGCCGTACTCGAAGTCGAACTCGTCCTGGCCGCTCTTCTCGGCCGGGCAGGCGGTGATGTAGCCCTGGGCGCGCGCATCGTGCAGGATCGCCGCACCGAACTGCTCGTCGACGAGGATGCCGGCGGCCTCGCGAGGCACGCCCTTCGACAGCGCCAGCTTCAGCCCGTCATAGACGACCGCCTTGCTGGCCGAAACCGCGGCGGTCTGCTCCGGGCTCAGCGGCGGGGTGAACCCGAACAGGCCCTTCTCGAACGACGCGCGATGGTCGAACGGAAGGATGTAGAGCGGCTTGTCGTATCCGATGTCCATGCGACTCTCCCGCCAAGAATTGTCCCGCCGTCCGCGCCGGTGCTCAGTGCAGCGCGCCGAAATGCGCCGCCACCTCGACCATGCGGTTCGAGAACCCCCATTCGTTGTCGTACCAAGCCAGTACCCGCACGAATTTCTTGTCGAGCACCTGGGTCTGCGTCACGTCGAAGGTCGAGCTGTGCGGGTCGTGGTTGAAATCGACCGAGACGGTCGGTGCCCGGTTGATGCCGAGGATGCCCTTGAGCCGGTTCGACTTCGCGGCGTCTTCCATCAGCGCGTTGATCTCCTGCGCCTCGGTCTCGCGCGCCGCGTCGAACTTAAAGTCGATCAGTGACACATTTGCGGTCGGCACCCGGATCGCGGTGCCGTCGAGCTTGCCCTTGAGCGACGGCAGCACGAGCCCGACCGCGCGCGCCGCGCCGGTCGAGGTCGGGATCAGCGACAGGTTCGCCGCGCGCGCGCGGCGCAGGTCGCTGTGCAGCGTGTCCTGCAGGCTCTGGTCGCCGGTATAGGCATGGATCGTCGTCATGTAGCCGCGCTCGACGCCGATCCCCTTGTGGAGCACGTAAGCCACCGGTGCCAGACAATTGGTGGTGCACGAGGCGTTCGAGATCACCCGGTGATCGGCCGACAGCTCCTCGTGATTGACGCCCATCACCACGGTGAAATCGGCACCGTCGGCGGGGGCGGAGATGATGACCTTCCTGGCCCCCGCTTCGAGATGCTTCGCCGCGGCCTCGCGCTTGGTGAAGATGCCGGTGCATTCGAGCGCGACATCGACCCCGAGCTCCTTCCACGGCAGCTTGGCCGGGTCGCGCTCGGCGGTGACGCGAATCTTGCCGCGGCCGGCGTCCATCCAGTTGTCGCCGGTCGTGACCTCGCCGTTGAAGCGACCGTGCACGCTGTCGTAGCGCAGGAGATGGGCGTTGGTCTCGACCGGGCCGAGATCGTTGATGCCGACGATGTCGAGGTGCTTCTCGGGGTGTTCCAGGGCGGCGCGCATGACCAAGCGGCCGATCCGGCCGAAACCGTTGATCGCAACCCTGATAGCCATTTGCTCCTCCAGCGATGCCTTGTTCCAGAGCTTAGACCAGTTCGAGCGGGCGCGGGAAGCCGCCCGCAGGCGGTCCGCGCTGCCCGGCGGGCGGCCTTTGCGAAGTCACGCGAAGATCTCGCCGAGGCGGCGGATCGACCCCAGCACCCGCTCCTGCGGCAGGCCCGGCCAATGGCAGCGCATGATGAAGTGGTCGGCGCCGACAAGCTCGCCGTAGCGCGCGATCTCCTCCCTGACGGCGGACTTGTCGCCGATCACGAAGCGATCGCGCGCAAACTCGGCGAAGGGCAGCGCCGCGCCGCTCTCCATCCCCCAGGCGGCATAGGCGCGGTACTTGAATTCGAGGGGCCCGCGGCATTCCTCATGCGCGCTCGCCTGGCTCTCGCCGACATAGCACTCGAGCGTGATCGGGTACTCGCGCGGGGTGCGGCCGTGTTCGGCGAGCGCCGCGCGATAGGTCTCGACGAGCGGTGCCAGCGCTGCGAGGCCGGCGATGTTGACCATCAGCCAGGCATCGCCGATCCGCGCCGCACGCCGCACCGACGCTTCGGCCTGGGCGGCGATGTAGATGGGCGGGCCGCCCGGCTGCAGCGGCTTCACCCCGATCCCGGCATCGCTGACGCTGTAGAAGCGGCCCTGATGGGTCACCCGGTCCTCGGTCCACAGCCGCCGCATCAGCCCGATCGCCTCGCTGAAGCGCGGCGCGCGCTCGCGCAGCGGCACGCCGAACGCCTCGAATTCCGGCTCGCGGTAGCCGAGCCCGACGCCGAGGATGAAGTTGCCGCCGGTCAGCACGTCGAGCGTGGCGGCCTCTTCGGCGACGTGCACCGGGTTGAGCGGCGGCAGGATCAGGATGTCGGGACCGATCGTCATGCCCGGCGCGTGCGCCGCGAGATAGCTCATCACCGGCGTCAGCTGCAGCATCTGCAGCGGGTGGGTCAGCCAGTGATGCGGGAACCAGAGCGAGGCGAAGCCGGCCTCGCGCGCCGCGCTGACCTGCGCGATCAGGTCCGGGATCCGGGCGGCGACGCTCTCGCCCTCGGGAAATTGCGTGTTGACGAAGAGACCGACCTTCATGTCCCCGGCCATGTCCGCGGCGCGCCTCGAAGTTTCGCGACCGCGAGCCTAGCACAGCGCGGGCGCTGGCGCCTCGGCGCCGTCGCGCCGGTCAGTTCCGGGGATCGGTCGCGGGAATCGGTCGCGGAGATCGGTCGCGGGGATCAGTCGCGTCCGGGCGTCGGGTCCTTGCTGGCGCCGGCATAGCTCGTCACCAGCGAGCGCGCCATCTCGGCGACCCGCTCGGGGGTGATGTGGAAATGCGGATAGAGCGCCTCGACCGGCGCCGACGCGCCGAACCCGGTCATCCCGACAAACGCGGCGTTGCGCCCGAGCCAGCGGTTCCATCCGGTGCGCACCGCGGCCTCGACGCCGACCCGCGGCGCGCTGCCCAGTACCTGGGTGTGGTAGGCCTCGCCCTGGCGCTCGAACAGCTCCCAGCACGGCATCGAGACCACCGCGGCGCGGATGCCTTCCGCCGCCAGGGCCTGCTGCGCGGCAACCGCGATCGAGACTTCCGAGCCGGTGGCGAGCAGCGTCACGTGCCGCGGCCCCGACGGCTCGATCAGCACGTAGCCGCCGCGCGCCGAGCGGTTCTCGTCGTCGCTGCCGGTGCGCAGCAGCGGCACGCCCTGGCGGGTCAGCGCCAGGATCGAAGGCCGTTGGCGATGGCGCAGCGCCAGCTCCCAGCATTCCGCCGTCTCGACCGCATCGGCGGGGCGGAACACGAGCAGGTGCGGCACCGCGCGCAGCGCCGCCAGGTGCTCGATCGGCTGGTGGGTCGGCCCGTCTTCGCCCAGCCCGATCGAATCGTGCGTCATCACATAGACGACGCCGAGCTCCATCAGCGCCGAGAGCCGGATCGCCGGCCGCGCATAATCGGTGAAGGTCAGGAAGCTGCCGCCATAGGGGATCAGCCCGCCATGCGCGGCGATGCCGTTCATCGCCGCCGCCATGCCCATCTCGCGCACCCCGTAGCGGACGTAGCGCCCGGCGTAATTCGGCGGCTTGACGTCGTCCTGGCCCTTCGCCTTGGTGTTGTTGGACGGCGTCAGGTCGGCCGAGCCGCCGACCAGCTCGGGCAGCACCGGGACCAGCGCTTCCAGCACCGCGCCCGAAGCCTGCCGCGTCGCGAGCTTCGCGTTCTTGGCGCGGAACTCGGCGCGCACCTTGGCGAGCGCGTCGGCGAGCGCCGCCGGCAGCTCGCCCCGCTGGCGGCGCGCGAAGTCTTCCCGCCGGCCGGCGTCGAGCGCGGCGAGCCGTGCCTCCCAGTCGCGCCGCACCGCCGCTCCCCTGGCGCCGACGTCTCGCCACCAGGCGCGGATGTCGTCCGGCACCTCGAACGGCGGGTAGTCCCAGCCGAGCCGCTGCCTGGCGCCCTTGATCTCCTCGGGCCCCAGCGGGTTGCCGTGCGCCGCCGCGGTGCCGGCCTTGGTCGGCGCGCCGAAGGCGATGATCGTCTTGCAGGCGATCAGGGTCGGCCGGTCGTTCGCCTGGGCGCGGCGCAGCGCGGCGGCGACCGCCGCGTGGTCATGGCCGTCGACCCGCTCGGTGGCCCAGCCGTGCGCCGCGAAGCGCGCGACCTGATCGTCGTCGACGGCGAGGCTGGTCGGGCCGTCGATCGAGACCGAGTTGTCGTCCCACAGCACGGTCAGCTTGGCGAGCCGCAGATGCCCCGCGAGCGACAGTGCCTCGTGGCTGATGCCCTCCATCAGGCAGCCGTCGCCGCAGATCGCATAGGTGCGGTGGCCGACGATGTCCTCGCCGAACTCGGCCGCGAGCAGCCGCTCGGCGAGCGCGAGGCCGACCGCGTTGCCGAGACCCTGGCCGAGCGGCCCGGTCGTCACCTCGATGCCGGCGGCGAGCCCGCGCTCCGGATGGCCGGCGGTGCGGCTGCCGATCTGGCGGAACCGCTTCAGCTCGTCGAGCGTCATGTCGACGTAGCCGGTGAGGTGCAACAGCCCGTAGAGCAGCATCGAGCCGTGGCCGGCCGACAGCACGAAGCGGTCGCGGTCCGCCCAATCGGGCGCCGCGGCATCGAATTTGAG
>DATJOB010000219.1:0-2463 GCA_035507475.1 Allostellaceae bacterium
GCCTGCCGGCGAATTTCCGCCGCGCCGGGCTGATCGGCGACGGCGCCTCGGCCGACGCGCTGCCGGCGGTCGCCGGCGCCGCGGCGGTGCTGTCGGGCTCGTGCTCGCCGGCGACGCTGGCGCAACTCGCGCATGCGCGCGAGCGCGTGCCGGTGTTCCAGATCGACCCGCTCGCCGACGGCGCGCCGCTCGCCGCCGAGGCGCTGCGCTGGGCCGGCGCGCGGCTCGGCGCCGCGCCGGTGGTCTTCGCCGCGACCGCACCGCCCGACGCGGTGGCGGCGGTGCAGCGCCGGCTCGGGCGCGAGCGTGCCGGGGTGCTCGTCGAGGGGGTGATGGCCGAGATCGCGCGAGGCCTCGTCGCGGCCGGGGTGCGCCGGCTGGTGGTCGCCGGCGGCGAGACCGCGGGCGCCGTCGTTCAGGCGCTCGGCGTCACCGGGCTGCGCATCGGCCGGCAGATCGACCCCGGCGTGCCGTGGACGGTGAGCCTGCCGCGCAGCCCGGCCGAGCCGGTGCTGGCGCTGGCGCTCAAATCGGGCAATTTCGGCGCGCCGGATTTCTTCCTGCGCGCCTTTGCCGCCTTCGAGGAGGCGACGGCATGAGCGACGCCAAGGCGCGCGAGGCGATCTGCCGGTTCGGCGCCTCGCTGTTCGAGCGCGGCCTCACCGCCGGCTCGTCGGGCAATATCAGCGTGCGCGTCGCGGGCGGCTGGCTGATGACGCCGACCAACGCCTCGCTCGGCCGGCTCGACCCGGCGCGGCTGTCGCGGCTCGACGAGGCGGGGAAGCTGGTCGGCGGCGATCCGCCGACCAAGGAGAGCTTCCTGCATCGCGTGATGTACGAGGAGCGCGACGGCAGCGCTGCGGTGGTGCATCTCCATTCGACCCATTCGGTCGCGGTCTCGTGCCTCGCCGAGATCGACCCGCACGACGTGCTGCCGCCGATCACCGCCTATTACGTGATGCGGGTCGGCCGGCTGCCGCTGGTGCCCTATTTCCGGCCCGGCGACCTGGCGCTCGCCGAGGCGGTGCGCGGCTTCGCCTCGCGCCACCATGCGGTGCTGCTCGCCAATCACGGGCCGGTGGTCGCCGGGTCCGATCTCGACGCCGCGGTCAATGCGATCGAGGAGCTCGAGGAGACCGCCAAGCTCTATCTGCTGTTGCGCGGCGCCAAGACCCGCTTCCTGACGCCGGCGCAGGTCGCCGAGCTGCGCGGCTGAACGCCGGCGCGGGCCTACCGCAACGCCGTGCGCCCGGGTAGAGTTTGCGCCGGGCCGGCGCGGATCGGCCGAGAACGACGTGCCGCAGGGGGGACCGGATGACGAACCGTAGCCGCAGGCGTCTTCTGGCGGCGCTCGCCGTGCTCGGGCTGGCGCTCGCCGCACCGGGGGTGCGCGCCGAGGACAAGCCGCCGATCGCGATCGGCTTCTCGATGGAGCTGACCGGGCCGCTCGCTGTCGTCGGCAAGACCGCCCTGCTCGCGTTCCAGATCTGGGCCGAAGACGTCAACGCCAAGGGCGGGCTGCTCGGCCGCCCGGTCAAGCTCGTCTATTACGACGATCAGTCGAACCCGGCGAACGTCCCGGCGATTTACGAGAAGCTCATCAGCGTCGACAAGGTCGACCTGTTGATCTCGAGCTACGGGACCAACCTCGTGGTGCCGGCGATGCCGGTGGCGATCCAGCACAACCGGCTGTTCTTCGGCCTGTTCGGGCTCGCCGCCAACCGCGAGTTCCACTATCCCAAATACTTCTCGATGCTGGTCTTCGGCCCGGATTCGACGCGCAGCTTCAGCCAGGGCTATTTCGACCTGGTGACGGCGCAGACGCCGAAGCCGAAGACGCTGGCGATCGTCGCCGCCGACGCCGAATTCTCGCGCAACGCCTCGGACGGCGCGCGCGACAACGCCAAGGCCGCCGGGCTGCAGATCGTCTACGACAAGACCTATCCGCCGAGCACGGTCGACTACGCGCCGATCGTGCGGGCGGTGCAGGCGAGCAATCCCGATGTCGTCTACGTCGCCTCCTATCCGCCCGACACGGTCGGCATCCTGCATGCGGTCGGCGAGATCGGGCTCAAGACCGACATGCTCGGCGGCGCCTTTGTCGGGCTGCCGACCGCGGCGCTGAAGACCCAGCTCGGACCGCTGATGAACGGCATCGTCAATGTCGAGCTGTGGGAGCCGGTCGAGAGCATGAAGTTCCCCGGCATCGACGGCTTCCTCGCCAAGTACCAGCCGAAAGCCGTCGCCGAAGGGGTCGACCCGCTCGGCTATTTCCTGCCGCCCTTCGCCTATTCCGAGCTGCAGATCCTCGGCGCGGCGATCACCGCCACCGGCTCGCTCGACGACGACAAGCTCGCCCAATACATGCACGGCCACCCGTTCAAGACGATCATGGGCGACATCGCCTTCGGCGCCGACGGCGAGTGGAGCGAGGGCCGGCCGATCTGGGTCCAGTATCACGGC
>DATJOB010000220.1:0-2283 GCA_035507475.1 Allostellaceae bacterium
CGCGGTCCGGGCCGCGGCGAGCAGCGCCTCGTCGCCGACCGCCATGGCGTCATGCTGCGCCGGGTCGACGCGCAGCGGCCCGGCCATCCGGCCGCCATAGCCGCGCATCACGATATGGACCGCCGCGCCGCGCGCCGCGAGCCGCGCCGCCAGCGACAGCACGACCGGCGTCTTGCCGGAGCCGCCGGCGACCAGGTTGCCGACGCAGATCACCGGCACCGGCGCGCGGTAGGGACGGGCGACCGCGCGGCGCAGCCGCCCGGCCGCGTCGAGCGCGGCGCCGAGCGGCGCGAGCAGCCCCGCCATCAGCCCCGGCGGCGCGTCCCAGAACTCAGGCGCGCGCATCGGCCGTCGCCGCGATCCGCCGGCGCGGCGCCAGCCGGTCGAGCCACGGCGCCATCCGGTCGAGCACCGCGTCGAGCGTGCCGAGCCCCTGCGCAGCGACGCGGGCCGCGCCCTGCGCCCGCCGGGCGCGCAGCGCCGCGTCATCGAGCAGCCGCGCGACGGCCCCCGCCAGCGCGTCGGCGTCGGCGACGGTTTCGGCGGCGCCCGCGGCGGTCAGCGCCGCGGCCATCGCGGTGCAGTTCTGGGTGTGCGGCCCGACCAGGATCGCGCAGTCGAGCCGCGCCGGCTCGAACGGGTTGTGTCCGCCCTTGTCGACCAGCGAGCCGCCGACAAAGGCGATTGCGGCGAGGCTGTAGAAGAGACCGAGCTCGCCGAACGTGTCGGCGAGGTAGATGTCGCCGTCGGGCGCGATCGGTTCGCCGGCCGAGCGGCGCGCCAGGCTGAGACCGCGCGCCGCGGCAAGCGCGGCGATCGCCTCGCCGCGGCCGGGATGGCGCGGCGCGACGATGGTCAACAGGCCGGGGCGGCTCGGTGCGATCCGCCGATGCGCGTCGAACACCGCCGCCTCCTCGCCTTCGTGCGTGCTGGCGGCGAGCCAGCACGGCCGGTCGCCGATCTGGCGGCGCAGCGCGGCAAGCGCCGCGGCATCGGCGGGCAGCGCCTTGGCGGCGGCCTTGAGGTCGCCGACGCTGGCGACGCGCGGCGCGCCGAGCTCGCGGAAACGGCCGGCCTGCACCTCGTCCTGCGCGAGGCACAGCGAGAAGGCCGCGAGCATCGGCTGCGCCAGCCCGCCGAGCAGCCGCCAGCGCGCGTGCGAGCGCGCCGAGAGCCGGCCGTTGAGCAGCATCATCGGCACGTCGCGCGCATGCGTCGCGAGGATCAGGTTGGGCCACAGCTCGGATTCGACCCACAGCGCGATGTCGGGGTGCCAGTGGTCGAGAAACCGCTCCACCGCGCCCGGCAGATCGGCCGGCACGAACTGGTGGCGCGCGGTCGGCGGCAGGCGCGGCTCGATCAGCTGCGCGGCGGTGACGGTGCCGGTGGTGAGCAGCGCCTCCAGCCCCGGCCGCTCGTCAAGCAGCCGGTCGAGCAGCGCCAGGACCGAGGTCGCCTCGCCGATGCTCGCCGCGTGGACCCAGACGAGCGGGCCGGCCGGCCGCGCCACGCCGGGAAAGCCGAGGCGCTCGCCGAAGCGCAGCGCATCCTCCTTGCCGCGCCGCCGGCGCGCGTTGAGGTAGACAAGCGCGAGCGGCGTCGCCGCCGCGGTCAGGCCGCGATAGAGCGCGGGCAGGATCACCGGCGCTTGCCCACGACCAGCCCCGGCGCGCCGTCGAGCGCGGCGACCGGCGCGGGTGCCGGGCCGCGGCCGACTTTGGCTTCGGCCAGCGCCACCATCTCGACCATCCGCCGCTCGACCAGCTGGCGGGCGCGCTCGACCCCGTCCGCATCGAGCTCGCTCTCGACCTCGATCGGCTCACCCCACAGGAAGACGCCGCGGCCGAATGGCAGGACGACCTGCATCCGGTCCCAGCTGCGCAGCACGCGGCGCCGGCTCGCGGCGAACACGACCGGCACGATTGGCGCGCGGGCGAGGCGCGCGACATTGACGATGCCGGCGCTGGCGACCATCGCCGGGCCGGCCGGGCCATCGGGCGTGATTCCGACGCAGTCGCCCGCGGCGAGCGCCTTGACCATGCTGCGCAGCGCCGCGCTGCCGCCGCGCCGGGTCGAGCCGGCGACCGACTGGACGCCGAAATGCGCCACCGCGTCGGCGATGATGCGGCCGTCGCGATGCGCCGAGATCAGCATGTGGATCGGCGCCAGCCGCTGCCATGCCATCGGGATCATCATCAGGCGGCCGTGCCAGAAGGCGAGGATGAACGGCCGGTTGGCGTCGCGCAGCCGGCGCGGATGCTCGGCGCCCTCGACGCTCCACCG
>DATJOB010000221.1:0-3803 GCA_035507475.1 Allostellaceae bacterium
GATATCGGCCGGGTTTCGGCTCGCCGTATTATCCGGAGCTCAACATCGACAAGACCGTGTTGCGGAATATGCGCGCGCACCTCGAAGCGCTGCGCGACGGCACCGGGCCGGATGTCGGCCTCCTGATCGATCTCAACTTCAACGCCAAGACCGAGGGCTACCTCAAGATCCTGCGCGCGATCGCCGATATCGACATGTTCTGGGTCGAGATCGACAGCTACAACGCCGAGGCGCTCTCCTATATCCGCAGCCACAGCCCACACCCGATCTCGTCATGCGAGACGCTGCTCGGAGTGCGGGAGTTCCTGCCCTATTTCCGCGCCCAGTCGATGGACGTCGCGATCATCGACGCGGTGTGGAACGGCGTGTGGCAGTCGATGAAGATCGCCGCGGCGGCCGAGGCTTTCGAGGTCAATATCGCGCCGCATAATTTCTACGGCCACCTCGCCTCGTTCATGAACCTGCACTTCGCGGCGGCCGTGCCGAACCTGCGGATCATGGAGATCGATGTCGACCGGCTCGCCTGGGATGGCGAGCTGTTCAGCCACGAGCCGGTGTTCGAGCAGGGTTACCTGGCGGTGCCCGATCGGCCGGGCTGGGGTTGCGAGCCGAACGAGGAGGCGATCCGCGCGCACCCGCCGAAAGCCGCGGGCGGGCTCATCGGCTATCGCCAACCCAGTTCGTGAGCTAGTCCCCGGCGGAGGTGGCCCTCCCACGCCGCAGCGGCGGGGGCGCCGCCCGATGCGGCGACGGATTCAGGGTTTGCGGATGCACCGACCAGCTGCGCCCGATGACCGACCAGATCGAGCAGTAGACCCCGAGGACACCCAACGCCAGCCCTGCATCGACGTACCAAGGAAACATGCTCTCTTCCCCTCAGCCACGCCTCTAGGGGCGTCGTCGAAAGTGGTTATACCGGGTCTGCCGGGAGACGACCCGATACAAATGGTTACAGTTTTCGCCACCTTCGCCATCGTCGCGGGAGAGCCGCCCGGGACCGGCCCGGCCTAGCAGCCGAGCTGCGCCGCGAGGTCCTCGAAGCTCTCGGCGACATAGGTGAAATCGTGCTCGGCCTTGAAGTCGCGGCTCTGTCGCGCGCCGTGTTCGTAGGGCCGGTTGACGTAGGCGGTCTTCATGCCGTGCTGCGCGGCGGCGACGAGGTCGTTGTTGTGCGCCGCGACCATCATCACCGCGCCGGGGTCGCCGTTGCCGAGAAACTCGATCGCCGAGCGGTACATCTCGGCGTCGGGCTTGTAGTGGCGCACGAGGTCGGAGCCGAGCACCGTGTCCCATGGCAAGCGGCAATGCTTGGCCATGTCGGTCAACAACCGCACCGTGCCGTTCGACAGCGTCGCGATGATGTATTTCGTCTTGATCCGCGTCAGGCCGGGCACCGAATCGGGCCATGGCTTGAGGCGGTGCCAGGTGAGGTTGAACCACGCCTTGTCCGCCTCCGACAGCCTGCCGGCGATGCCCGATTCCTCGAGCAGCCGGTCGAGCGCCATGCGGTGCAGCGCGTCGAGATCGGTCCACGGCAACTCGCCGGTGCGCACCTTGTTCATCGACGGCGCGTAGAGCCCGCGCCAGCGGTCGGCGAAATCCTGCCAGTCCACTCCGCCGATGCCGTTCTTGCGGGCGAGCTGCTCGCCATCGGCGGTGACCGCGCCGCGCCAGTCGACGACGGTGCCGAACACGTCGTGCACCAGGGCCTGTATCTCGCTCATCGGGCATCCTTTCGCAGGTGCGGCTTCGGCGCTCGCAAAGCGCGGCCCGTCCCCCTACAATCCGCCGCCCCGAACCGCCGGATCACGCTTTCGCCATGCCCGAGGAATTCTACCGCATCAAACGGCTGCCGCCCTACGTCTTTGCCGAGGTCAATGCGCTGAAGGCGGCGGGGCGAACCGCCGGGAACGACGTGATCGACCTCGGCATGGGCAACCCGGACGGCGCGACGCCGCCGCACATCGTCCAGAAGCTGGTCGAGGCGGTGCAGAACCCGAAGACGCACGGCTATTCGTCGTCGCGCGGCATTCCCGGGTTGCGCCGCGCCTACGCCGCCTATTACGCGCGCCGCTTCAACGTCGAACTCGACCCCGAGCGCGAGATCATCGTCACGCTCGGCTCCAAGGAGGGGTTCGCCAACCTCGCCCAGGCGATCACCGCGCCGGGCGACACCGTGCTGGTGCCGAACCCGAGCTATCCGATCCATTCGTTCGGCTTCATCATGGCCGGGGCCGCGGTGCGCCACGTGCCGATCGGGCCCGGCGTCGATTTCCTCGACGAGCTGAAGAAGGCGGTGCGCCACTCGATCCCGGCGCCGCTCGCGGTGGTGCTCAACTTTCCGGCCAACCCGACGGCGATGACGGTCGGCCGCGACTTCTATGGCGAGCTCGTCGATTTCTGCCGCCACCAGGGCATCTGGGTGCTGTCCGATCTCGCCTATGCCGAGATCTATTTCGGCGACGAGCCGCCACCGTCGATCTTCGAGGTGCCGGGCGCGCGCGAGATCGCGGTCGAGTTCACCTCGCTGTCGAAGACTTATTCGATGGCCGGTTGGCGGATCGGCTTCGCGGTCGGCAACGCGCGGTTGATCGCGGCGCTGGCGCGGGTCAAATCCTATCTCGACTACGGCGCGTTCACGCCGATCCAGGTCGCGGCGACCGCGGCGCTCAACGGCCCGCAGGACTGCATCGCCGAGATCCGCGAGCGCTACAAGGCAAGGCGGGACGTGCTGGTCGATGGGCTGCGCCAGGCCGGCTGGGACATCCCGCCGCCGCCGGCGACGATGTTCGCCTGGGCGCCGGTGCCGGAGCAGTTCAGGAGCCTCGGCAGCCTCGCCTTCTCCAAGCTGCTGCTCGAGCGCGCCAATGTCGCGGTGTCGCCGGGGGTCGGTTTCGGCGAATACGGCGAAGGCTTCGTGCGCATCGCGCTCGTCGAGAACCGCCAGCGGCTGCGCCAGGCGACGCGCAACATCAAGGCCTTCCTCGCCGGCCGCAACGACAGCGTCGAGCTGCGCCGCACGCAGCGGATGCAGGCCGCGAAATAGGCACTGGTCGTCGACGACGGTCAGCCCCATCGACGCGGACGGGAAGGGAGCGGCGCCGCGCAGGTCCGGGCGAAATTTCATCGGGAAACGCGCCGTCAGCCGCCGGCCAGCCGGTAGCGCAGCAAATCGGCGAGCGCGGGCGGCAGGTCGAACCATGCCGCCAGCTGGTCGGTCTGGAGCGAGACGAGCAGCGAGCCCAGCACCGCGGTGACGGCGCCGATCACGACGGCGAGATTCATCACCTCGTGCTCGCGGTTGATCGATTGCGACAGCATCAACCGGAAGACCAGCGAGAGCTGCAGGATCGGCGTCACCACCATCAGCGGCGCGACGGCGAGCGAGGCGTAGACGAAGGCCTGGGAGATCGCGACCAGCACCGCCGCGGCGAGAAACCATGCCAGGTTGTCGCGGCTGGTGCCGAGGACATCGCGCCACGCGGCCGGCTTGAGCATGAAAAGCGAGAAGAACAACGTCGCCCCGGCATAGGCGAGGCAGCCGCCGGCCGCCGTGCCGAGACCGGGCGCGTGCAGAAAGGCCTCGCGCGCCATCAAGGGCGACGCGCCATAACACACGGCCGCACCGAGCGCGAAGAGATAGCCCGAGACGACGTGCGGCCGGAACACCGGCGCGGCGCTCGATTGCGGCGCTGCCGGCGCCGCCGTCCCGCGGTTGGCGTTGCGCTGTGTGACGAAGGAGCCGCCCAGCATCAGGCCCGCGCCGACCAGCTGTAGAACGGTGAATGTCTCGTGCAGCGTCA
>DATJOB010000222.1:0-3123 GCA_035507475.1 Allostellaceae bacterium
CCCGTAATTGGCGAATTGATGGGGTTGGCGAGCGCCGGCACGTTCCGCTCGACCTGCGCCGGAGTTGGCGCCGGCGGAACACCTGGCGATGTCAGAGAATTCTGCGCCCGTGCCGGTCCCGCCGCCAGCGCCGCCGTTATAATCGTCCCTGCAAGGACGAGACCCCGAAACCTAAACATGGTGGATGACCTCGACCTGGTGGTGGAGCGGATCGACCTCGACGGTTGCCTTCGTCCCCGCCTCTTCGCCGAGCGCCTGGAAAACCTGATACGCCGGCACCGAGGAGATCGTGACCGACACATCGACCGGTATAGCGCGACATGCGGGATGGCCGGTGAGCGACAGCTCGGATGTCCGGTTGCTGCGCACGGAGAGAGTGGCGCAATCTGATGCGGATGACAAGCCTGGTGTCGCTGAGCGCGTCACGATGCTTCGGCCGTAGAGGCGAGCACCTTGTCCTTGCTGTCGCGCTTGCTGTCGCTGGCCTGTCGCGGCTTCTGTCGTGCGGCGGCTGAGCGTTTGCGATAGCTTTCGACGTTCATCTCCAGAATAACGGCGTGGTGCACGAGGCGATCGACTGCGGCGAGCGTCATGGCGGCATCCGGAAAGATGCTGGTCCACTCGCCGAATGGCTGATTTGAGGTCACCAGCAGGCTGCGGCGCTCATACCGAGCGGCGATTAGCTCGAACAGTACGCTGGTTTCAGCTTGGTCGCGGCGCACGTAGCAGAGATCATCGAGGATCACGAGGTGGTATTTGTCGAGCTTCTCGATGGCGTTCTCCAGGGACAAGGCCTGACGAGCGGTCTGCAGCCGCTGCACCAGGTCGGTGGTGCGGGTGAACAGCACGCGATAGCCGTTCTCGACCAGGGCATGGCCAAGCGCCGCGCCAAGATGCGACTTCCCGGAGCCGCTTGGGCCAAACAGCAGGATATTGGAGCCCTTGTCGAGCCAGCTGTCGCCGCTGGCGAGTGCGGCGACGTGCGCACGGCTGATCATCGGCACGGCGGCAAAGTCAAAGCTGTCGAGCGTCTTGTCGGGCGGCAGGCGCGCCTCCAGCAGGTGTCGCTGAACACGCCGCCGGGCGCGGTCGGCGAGTTCCAGCTCGGCGAGTGCTGCCAGCAGGCGTGCCGATGGCCAACCTTCCCGGTCGGCGCGCTCGGTGAATTGCGGCCAGAGGCCGGCGATGGTCGGCAGACGCAGTTCGCCCAGCAGCAGCGGCAGGCGCGCGGCGTCGACGGTGAGGCTGCTGTCGCTCATGCTGTCGCTCCCGGCTGCAGCGCCGTGACGATGCGCGACCCGGTCAGCAGGGCGTCGTAGCTGGCGATCGGCGGCAGGGTGACGACGATGTGCGGCGGGGCCGCGGTTGCGGCGGGGGTGAAGTGCGCGCGCAGCGCCGCCAGATCCGGCAGGCCGCCCTCGGCGAGCTGGGCCGCGAGCGCCTCGGCCAGTTCCGCCTCGCAGCATCGGTCATGCGCCAGCGCCAGCAGGCCGACCATGATGCGGCACGCGGCGCGGGTGTCGCCGGCGGCAAGCAGCCGCTCCCAGGCGGCGCGATAGGCGGGGCGCGGGAACAGCGCATCGCGATAGACGAGATGCAGCAGCGCCATCGGCTTGCGCCGCAGGCTGTGAATGATGTGGCGGTAGTCCACCACGTGGACGTGCCGTCCATCGCCGGACGGCCGGCCGCGCGGCAAGCTCAGCACGTGGCGGTGGCCAAGGAAGCACGCCAGTCGATCGTCGTAGATCCGCACCTTGAGCCGGTAGCCGATTAAGCGGGACGGCACGGTGTAGAACACCTTGCGCAGCACGAAGCCGCTGCTGGAGGTGACGACGACGCTCGCCTCGTCATGATCGGTGGTGCGCTGTGGCGGCAACGGCTGCAGCTGGGCGCGCTCGATCGCGACCAGCTTGTCGCGCCGCGCATTGCGTCGCCCGATCAGCTCGGCGATCCAGTCGCGGTAGGCGTCGAGGCTGTCGAAGGCGGCACTGCCTCGCAGCACGAGCGCCTGGGCGATCGCGCGCTTGAGGTGACCGTGCTGGCTCTCGATCGCACCGTTCTCGTGCGCCAGGCCAGGGTTATTGCGCGTCGCCGCCATATTATAGTGTGAGCACAACGCCTCGTAGCGCCGGGTCTGATCCTCGGCGGCGTCGCGGTCGAGATTGCGGAACGCGGCGGACAGGCTGTCGGAGCGATGTTCGCGCGGCGCGCCGCCCAGCGCCCACAGCGCGTTCTGCAAGCCGCAGGCCAGCGCCGTGAAGCTTTCGCCCCCAAGCACCACCTCGGCGTGCTCCCAGGCGGAGTAGGCCAGCACGAAGTGATAGAGCCGATGTTGCAGCGGCTCGCCGGCGATGTGGATGCCGAGATCGCCCATGTCGGTGAAGTCCGACAGCGCCTGCTGCGCCGGCGGATGCTCTTGGCGGAAGATCACCTCGCACTCCGGGCCGTGTTCGGCGCGCCAGGTGCGAACCCGGCGTTCCAGCGTCCGGCGCAGCCGATCCCAGTCGCGATCGGGGTAGCGC
Source organism: Allostellaceae bacterium (assembly GCA_035507475.1). Taxonomy (GTDB): domain Bacteria; phylum Pseudomonadota; class Alphaproteobacteria; order ATCC43930; family CGMCC-115725; genus DATARH01. The sequence continues at coordinate 2,523 of DATJOB010000222.1, forward strand.
CCCTGCATCGCTTCCAGCAGCGTCACCGGCCGCAGGCCGGGGCGGGCGGTGAGCAGCGGCAGGATGTCGCTCTCCCACAGCCCGCCGAGCGGGTCGACGACCTGTCGCCGCAGCGGTCGCTCGGCGATTTTCTGGGAGGGCAGGCGCGGATCCCGTTCGATCCGGCGACCGGTGCGCTCGCTCAGGCCGCTGCGGGCGGCGGCGACGCGCTGGGTGTCGTGGCGGCGGTTCTCCATGTACAGTCTCACCTGCTGATCGGTGGCGGGACGTCCGGGCAACTCGGGCCTCTTCCTGGCAGTCGAGGTCCCGAGCCTGCCCGAACACGCCGCGACCAGAGGAGCGGGCCAAAACCCGCGCCGCCGGTTGGGCCGGACTACGGTCGGGCTAACGCCCGCCCTCCGCTCGGCCCAACCGGCCATCCTTCCTGTCGCTCACCGGACACCGTTGGTGTCGCGCGGCACTCAGTCATCGGCGGCGTCTCCGATCTGGTCGTAGGGTTCGAGCGCATGCGGGCGCACCGGTGCATCGCGGGCCTGCACCGCGGCGGGGAGTTCGATGGCGACCGGCGGCGCCTCGCCGCGTGCCTCGCGCCGACGCTCCA
>DATJOB010000223.1:0-3291 GCA_035507475.1 Allostellaceae bacterium
CGGTGCGGCGCGCGGCGCGCCCGGCAGCCGACGGCCGGCCGCGATGCCCGGCCGCTCGACCCAGCGATACGAGATCGTTGCGAGCCCGAGGGCGAGGCTCGCGGTCGCGACGAAGAGCAGCGCGGTGAGCTGCCACGACGCCGATCCTCGGCGAGTCCCGATATCGGCGCAACAAGAAAGCCGGCTTGTCCGACCGGGTGCTCGACGCGGAGACCGCGCCAACCGGTCGGGGCTACAGAGCGCCCGGAGCGTTTCCCGGCGCTCCCCGGTCGCGGTCAGCCGCGCGAGCGGGCCGCGGCGCTTCGCGGCGACAGCAGAAAGGCGGGCGGGTCGCGCCAGAAGGTCGGCAGGCCGCCCTTCTTGTTCGGGTTCCACTGTTTGCGCACCTGCTGCTCGACGGGTAGGCCGTCCGACGTCGTCGCGCCGTGAGCCGGGTCGCCGGCGGGCGGGGCGGGATGCCTGCCGACGCCCTTGGCCGCCTGCTTGATCTCGGCCTTCTCGCGCAAGTGGCGCCGCAGCGCGCGCTCGGTCGCATTGCTCATCGTCGGCTCCTCTCCCGTGTCGTCGGCGTTCGGACAGCTGCCGGGCTCTCGCCCTTCCGCGGCATGTCGAGGCGCGTCGCGACACCCGCTCAACGGCAACGGTTTCAGTGGTTTCCGAGCAGCCGTTTGATCTAGGTAAACCGCGGGCGACGATTTTAGGTCCGCTCCTGCGGGCGCGCCTGGACAGTGCGGTGCGTCCCAGACATCGATTGACAAGCACGCACCGGCTGCTTTAGCTCCGCTCACCGGCCGCTTTTTAAAGCGCCACGACCAGCCGAAAAACCATGCGCCGTGTTCTGAAGATCGTCCTTTTCCTGGCTTTGGTGCTGGGACCGCTGTCGATCGCCAAGATGACCGAGCACCGGCCGGCTGGCCCGGCCACCGCGGAAAAGCCGAACTTGCCCGGTGCCGCAAGGTTTGCCGCGCAACCGCCGACCGGCGCCGCCGCCCCGTCCGCCGCGCCCGCGCCGGACCGCCTGAGCCGGCGCGAGGCGACCCCGCCGGGCGGGCTGCCGGTTTCGCTGGTCGATGCGTGCGAAGGCGCCATCGACCAGATCGACGGCCAGCCGGTCGCATCGCCGATCAAGATCGGCCGCCTCGTTTCGCTCGACGGATGGATGACGCTCGCCGGCAAGGACGGCACGACGCCCGACGATGTCTTCGTGACGCTGAGCGACCATGCCGACGGCACCGCGTATTTCAGCTCGCGACGCGTGTCGCGGCCCGATCTGAAGGCGCATTTCAGCCAGCCCAACCTGCGCGATGCCGGATTTTCCGCGGCGATCGACACGACGGGGCTGGCGCCGCGCATGACGCTCGGCCTGGCGCGGCAGACCGGCGGCCGGATCGAGCGTTGCGGCAATTTCGCGATCGCGCTGCAGCGCGCCGACGCCGCCACGTCGAAGCCCTAGGTCCCGCTCCGACTAGCCGCGCCGCGGCGTCACGCGCGGGTCATCAGGAAGATGCCGTTCGAGATCGGCAGCGCGACGCGCAGCCATTCGCCGCTCGCCGCGGCGTCATCCATAAAGGCGCGCGCGCCGCGGCCCTTCGCGTCCTGCGGCGTGGGATTGACGACGTCGCCGTGGAAGAAGCAGTCGTCGACGACGATGATGCCGGAAGGCGCCAGAAGCGGTTGCGTCTTGACGACGTATTCGTCGTAGCGCTCCTTGTTGCCGTCGACGAAGACGAGGTCGAACGGCGCCTCGCGCGGCAGCGCGTCGATGATCTCGAACGCGTCGCCGCGGCAAAGCCTGATCCGGTCGGCCAGGCCGTTGAGCGCGAAATTGCGCTCGGCGATCGCGGCGAACTCGTCGAACTTCTCGATCGTCACCACCTCGCCGTGCGGCGGCAGCGCCTTGGCGAAATACATCGTCGAGAGGCCGACGAAGGTGCCGATCTCGAGCACCCGCGCCGCTCCGGAAACGCGGATCAGGAACTGCATGAAACGCATCGCCACCGGGTTCGAGGCCATTTCCTCGACGGTGAAGCGCGCGCTCTGCTCGAGGCGGAACTCCTCGCTCGGGTCGGCGATGCCGCTGCTGCGGCAGATCAGCCGGAACAGGTCGGCCATATAGGCGTCGCCGCGATAGAGCTTGCGGTGGTCCGGCTGGTCGGGGAGCAGCTTGTCCCAGAAGCGGAGCTGTTCGGTCATCGCATCGTCGCCTTGCGTTTCGCCGGCCGCGCGCGGCTCGCGCCGGTCACAGCACCCCGTCGATATCGGCCTTGTCGAGATAGACGAGATAGGAGCGGCCCCACCAGCCGATTTCGAGATGCCGCACGAGTTTCCAGCGGGTTTGCTTCTGCCATTCGAGGAAGGCGCGCGCGACGCCCTTGGTCGGGTTGCCGCGGTGGCCGGCGAAGAGGTCGTCGATATAGAGGATGCTGCCCTCCTGGAGCAGCGGGTCGATAAAGCGGAAGACCGGCACCGCCGACTCGTAGAGGTCGCAGTCGATGTTGACCAGCGCCGCCTTGCGTCCGCTATCGAGGTAGGCGCGCTGCACGGTCGGGGTCAGGCTGTCGGCGTAAAACCCCGCGACCGTCCGCACCCGGTCGACATAGATGCCGTGCGCGCGGACGAGGTCCATGAAGGCCGTCTCCGAGGTGGTCAGCGCCCCGCGCTGCCAGGTCTCGACCGCGGTGACGTTTTCCGGCTGCGGCAATCCCTCGAACGAATCGAAGGCGTGAAACTCCATCTCGGCGAGGTTGTGACGCCGCGCCTCGGTCAGCGCCATGCGAAACGTCCGGCAGCGGTGACAGCCGAATTCGAGATAAGTGCCGCGCACCCGGTTGTCGGTCAGAAAGTCGAAGGCGCGGCGGAAGAACAGCGCCTTCTCGGTCTGCCGGTTCATCTGGTTGTAGGCGATCTCCTCGTCGCGCCCCCACTGCGCCAGCGCGGCGCCGTCCGGCAGCGCGACCCAGGGCTCCTCGCCCTTGCCGTCGATCGTCACCGGTCGGCGCAAACCGGTCGGATCGTCCGTCACCTCGGGTTTCCTTCGGCACTCATCGCTCGCCTCAATTCTGCAACGCGTCGCGCACTTCCATCGCCTGGCGGATCGTGTCGTCGATGTCGATGTTGTAGAGATAGCTGCCGGCGCGGCCGATCGAGAACACCCCGTCCGGCATCAGCTCGAAATAGCGCTTCGCCTTCGCCTTCTCGGATTCGAGCGGCATCGGATAGTATTTCGAGGTCAGCGTCGGGATCTCGATCGAGATCAATGTCGTCGGGGCGCGGTGCAGCGTGAATTTCTTG
>DATJOB010000224.1:0-13209 GCA_035507475.1 Allostellaceae bacterium
GAGCGGCAACAGGTAGACCATCGGGCCGAATTTGAGCGTCTTGGTGCGCTGCGCGACCGCCGCGAGGAAGACGCTGGGCGACGGCGCGTAGCCGAGCGGCGTGTTGTGGTGCTCCGCCAGGTGATAGGCGTAGTAGCCGGCGCGGTCGTAGGCCTCGATCAGCTGCAGCCGTTCCTCGTAGTGGCGGTGCAGCGGCAAGCCGCTATCGTCGAGGTGATCGAAAATGCCGAAGCGCATCGCGTGCCTCCCGGTGTCGGCGCGATCCTAGTGCGTCGGAGGGCTGGGAGCAAAATCCGACGGCGGCCGCGTATCCGGGGTTCGCGCCGGCGACGAGCAGCCGCCAAATGGCCAGTCTCGGCGCGACCCGCGCGTCCTCGTCTTCACGTTTCGCCCGCGCAAGAAGACGGGATGTCCAGATCGAGCCCAGCCCCCGGAAGCAGGAAGCAACGAAGCAGATCAAGCCGCGAGCATCGCGTCGGCGATCTTCTCCGCGGTCATCAGCGTCGGGAAATTGGTGTTGGCGCAGGGCACCGCCGGGAACAGCGAGGCGTCGACGACCCGCAAGCCCGCGACGCCGCGCACCCGCCCCTGATTGTCGGTGACCGCCATCGGGTCGTCGTCGCCGCCCATCCGGCAGGTACAGGTCGCGTGCCACACCCCGATCGAGGCGCCGCGGATGAAGGCTTCAAGCGCCTCGTCGTCGGTCAGCAGCTGCTCGAAGCTGTAGCCCTCGACGATGAAGCGATCGATCATCCATTTGCGCAGCCAGTCCGGACCGTCGAGCAGCTTGGCGACGAAATTGGTGATCCGCCGGTTCTGGTCGTTGACGACGCCGATCCGCCGGACCCGCTCGGTATAGCTTGCCGGGAACGGGTCGGTGGTCACCGCGCGCATCGCCGCGCTCATCTGGATCGCGGCCAGCCGGCGGAACCCGTCCATCAAGCGCTCGAGGTCGCGGCGGTCGGACAGGAGGTTGAACTCGACCGTCGGCTCGGCCCGCCAGTCGGCGCTCTGCAGCCTGACCTGGCCGGTCTCGGAGAAGGTCTTGTAGACCGCGAGCAGCAGCGAGCCGATCTGCTCGCCGACCGCATGCCAGGCCGATTTGCTGACCGCGACCGCGAACATGTCGCCGGGCGGCGCGTCGCCGATATTCGACGAATAGCGCAGCGCCAGCAGGATGTGCCGCCGGGTGATGCCGTTGAGCCGGGCGTCCGGCTTGATAAAAGACGAGACCGAGATCGACGGGTGGTCCATCAGCCGCTGGCCGACACCGGGCCGGTTGGCGCGGACCTCGATGCCGAGGTCGCGCAGCGCGCCGGCCGGTCCGATCCCGGCGCGCAGCAGGTGCGCCGGCGAATGGATCGCGCCCGAGCAGACCACGACCTCCTTGGCGCGGAACTCCTGCTCCTGTCCCTTCACCAGGGCCCTGACGCCGACGCAGCTGGTGCCCTCGAAGAGCAGCGCCATGACCTGGGTCTCGGCCGAGATCGTCAGGTTCTTGCGCATCCGGGTGCCGTTATCGAGGTAGCCGATCGCCGCCGAGACCCGCCGGTCGTAGAGGTTGGAGATCGTGATCGGGAAATAGCTGTCGGGCCTGAACTCGCCGTTCTGGTCCTCGACATACGGGTAGCCGGCTTCGTCGAGCGCCGCGGCGACCGCCTTGGCGTGGCCGTTCCACATCGTCGGGAAGATGCGGCGCACCGGGATGCGGCCCTCCTTGCCGTGCCAGGGGCCGTCGAAATCCATGTCGCGCTCGACCTTCTTGAAATAGGGGAGCACGTCCTTCCAGGCCCAGCCGGCGGCGCCTTTCGCCTCCCACTCGTCGTAATCGGTCGGCGCGCCGCGGTTGGCGAGCTGACCGTTGATCGACGAGCCGCCGCCGAGCACCCGCGCCTGCTCGTATTTGCGCAGCGCCGGGCGTTGCTCCGGCCGGTTGTGCGAGACGATTTCGGTGTGGACCTTGAGCTCGGTCCAGTGGAAGCGCGGATCGAAATAGGCGGTGCCGGGATAGGAATCGAGGATTTCCGGCGGCACCTTGCCGTCGGGCGTGTCCTGCCCCGCCTCGCAGAGCAGGACGTTGTTGGCGCTCTTCGCCGAGAGGCGGTTCGCCATGACCGAGCCGGCCGAGCCGCCGCCAACGATGATGTAGTCGTATTCCATCCCCCGCCCCGATTCATCGCGTTTCGCGGCGATGTTATCGACGAGCGCGCCGGCGGGGCAAGTCGCCGCCGGCCCGTCATTGTCGGCGGGGTCGGCTTAAGGGTGGACGATCACACTCGGCGCGGGCGGCGGGCGTCCAATGCCGCCCGGCGCCAGATAGCTGCCGTACGCCCAACCGGTCCCGGCCGACGAGCGCACCTCGGTCCATCCGTAATTGGCGGTGCCGAGGATTTCCAGCTGATCGCCCGGGCGGAGGGTGCCGATGATCGGGGCGCTGCCGGTCGGCCCGGCCCGCAGCGAGACGGGATGGATCGGCGTCGTCGTGCCTTGCATTGGGACTGGCGCCGGGGTTGGCATCGGTGTTGCGCTGGCCGCGTCGGACCTCGCGGCGTCCGGCACGGCAGGTTGCGGCGGCTCCGCGGCGGCGACCGGCGCCGGCACCGCGGCCCGGGTCGGCGCCGGCACCTTGTCCTGCGCCGCCGCCGGTAGATTTTCGGTGGTCTTCGCTGTTTCGGTCGATGTCGTCGCGTCGGCCCATGGCGGGGCGGCGCCGGGCGGCAGCACGCCGCCCGCGGGCGGCGCGACCTCGGCGCGTGCGACCGCCAAGGAAGCGGCGGCCAGGAGGGCGACGGCAGTCGCGAGGGCGATCTTGCGCATGGCGGCTCCTTGCGGCGTAACCGAGGGTGGTCCCTGCAGGAATCCCGCGATAGCAACGCGCCGGACCGACGGCGCGTTCCGTCGCATGGCGCCACCGAGCCATCGGGTCGTGATCGTCACCGCGTCGCGGACGTCGCGCGCGTCAAGAACACCGGGCGCTATGAACTGGAACGCGAAACGCGTTCCAAACGTTGTTCAGCGACGCATGCCATTGATCCCCGCCTGAAGGAGAACCCCGATGATGAAAACGCTTGCGATCGCCGCCGGTTTTGCCGTCACCGCGATCAGCCTGGCAGCCCCGGCGATGGCCGACCGGCTTTGCGGGCCCGGCTTTTATTACCGGTACGGGGAGTGCCGGCCCTACGGCTATAGCGAACGGTATTATTACGGACCCGCCGCCCCGGTCGGCGCCGCGGTCAACGGCGCGGGTTACGTGGCCGGCAGCGCCGTGAATGCGGCCGGCAACGTCGCCGGTGCGGCGGTCGGCACCGCCGGCGCGATCGCCGGCGGCGTGGTCGGCGCGGTCACCGGCCGCTAGGCTCTTCGGGGGGCGGCGGCCGGTTTGCCGCCGCCCTGCCCTGCTCCAGACAGCTGGCCCCCGATCAGCCGGGCGCCAGATAGCTGCCGTATGTCCAGCCCAGCCCTTCGGGCGTGCTGACCCGGATCCAGCCATAATTGGCGCTGGCCAGGATGTGCAGCGGCATGCCCGGGCGCAGCACGCCGATCACCGGTGCTTCGGTGCTCGGCGCGGCGCGCAGGAATACCGCATGGACCGGCGTGGTTGCGCCTGCGCCCGGCGTTGGGTGGACCGGCACCGCGACACTCGCGGCACTGCTGCGCAGGGTGTTTTCGGGGTAGGTGCGGGTGACCGTCGTGGTGGTCGTGGTGGTCGCTCCCGGCCCGCTGTAATAGGCGCCGGGATAGGCGTAAGCCGCCGCCGCGGGTCCGGCGGCAAGCGGTGCGGCGGCGACGACCGCGACGAGCACGGCCGACCATCGGCCGATAGGGTTGAGAGGCATCGCATCCTCCGCAGTCTCGGTTGACCGAACGGCCGTCCCCCATCCTCATGCGCGGAACGCAGCCCGACCGGCAGCCGTTCCGCCGCGCGACGCGCGTGCGGCCGCGGCGCGATGTCTCAGGCCGTGGCGCGAACGGCGGCGGGTGCGGGCCGTTCAACCGGCATCGACACCTTCGCCGGGAGACGCGCGATGAGCCCATTGTCGCCACGCGGCGCGGCGCTGGCCGCCGCGCTCGCGCTGGCCGTTCTGCCTGGCGCCGTTCTGCCTGGCGCCGCTCGTGCCGCAGCGCCGGTCGCCCAAGCGGTGCAAGCCGCACCGATGGCCGGTCCCGGCGGCATCAGGCTGCGCGGCGCGCCGGGGGTACTGCCCGACTTCTATCGCAGCAGGGCGCCCGAGAGCTGGCGTTGGGCCGGGCCCAATCCCTATGCCGCCGGGCGCTGAGCGCCCCGGTCAACCGCCGCCGATCCGGGGAATGAGCACGACCTCGCTGTCCGGTCGCAGCTTTTCGAGATAGGCGTCCTGGAAAATCTCGCCGTCGATCGCGATCGCCATGCTCTCGTCGATCTGCTGGCCGAGACCGGGATAGCGCCGGTCGAGCTCGGCGATGAGGCGACGCACGCTGTCGGCCTCGACATCGAACTCGGTGTGCCCGCCGGTCAGCCGCCGCGCGGCGATGCCGGTCATCACGACATGGGGCATGCCAACTTCCCTGCAATCGTCATGGCCGGGCGTGCACCCGGCCACCCCGACCCCCCGGCCACGCCGGGGGGTGACGACACAGAAAATTCAACCGCGGCCGCTATTCCGCCGCCATCCGCGGCGGCTCGTGCTCGTCGAGCGCGGCGCGCAGCTTCGGCGGCGACATCGGCAGGTCGCGCATCCGCACCCGCGCCGCGTCGGCGATCGCATTGGCGACCGCCGCCATCGGCGGCACGATCGGCACTTCGCCGACGCCGCGTGCGCCGAAGGGATGGCGCGGGTTGGGCACCTCGACCATCACCGTCTCGATCATCGGCAGGTCGGAGGCGACCGGCACCCGGTAATCGAGGAAGCCGGGGTTCTCGAGGCGGCCATCCTTGTCGTAGATGTATTCCTCGTTGAGCGCCCAGCCGATGCCCTGGGTGACGCCGCCCTGCATCTGCCCTTCGACATAGGACGGGTGGATCGCCCGGCCGACATCCTGCACCGCGAGATAGCGCAGCACCTTGACATGCCCGGTCTCGGGATCGACCTCGACATCGCAGACATGCGTCGCAAAGCCTGGGCCGGCGCCCTGCGCGTTGATCGACACCTCGGCGCTGATCGGCCCGCCGGTGCGCGCCGACTTGATCGCGATGTCGGCGAGCGACAGCGGCTCGAAGCTGCCGGCGTTCGCGCCGGCCGGGAAGGCCTTGCCGTCCTTCCACTCGACCGCCTCGGGGCTGATGTCCCAGATCGCCGCGGCGCGCGACTTCAGCTCGGTCACCACCCTCTCGGCCGCCTGGGTTACCGCCATGCCGGTGGCGAAGGTGACGCGGCTGCCGCCGGTGAGGAAGGTGAAGCCGATCGCGGCGGTATCGCCGACCACCGCCCGCACGCGGTGGTAGGGGATGCCGAGCACCTCGGCGGCCATCATCGCCATCGAGGCGCGCGACCCGCCGATATCCGGGTTGCCCTCGACCACGGTTGCCGTGCCGTCCTCGTTGATGTGGACGGCCGCGCTCGACTCGCCGCCGATGTTGAACCAGAAGCCCGACGCCACGCCGCGGCCCTGATTGGGGCCGAGCGGCATCTTGTAGTAGGGGTGGTTGCGCGCCGCCTCGACCGTCTGCAGATAGCCGACATTGACGAGGGTCGGACCGTACGGCGTCTTCGTCCCGTCGCGCGCCGCGTTCATCTCGCGCAGCGCCAGCGGGTCGATGCCGAGCTCGCGCGCCAGCTCGTCGATGCAGCTCTCGACGCCGAATGACGAGTTCGGCGCCCCGGGGGCACGGTAAGCCGCGACCTTGGGCCGGTTGGAGACGACGTCGTAGCCGGTGATGTGCACGTGATCGAGGTCGTACATCGCAAAGGCGCACATGCAGCCGGGGCCGACCGGCGAGCCGGGGAACGCGCCGGCCTGGTACTTGAGCACCAGCTCGGCGGCGGTGATCCGGCCCGATTTCTTGGCGCCGAGCTTGACCTCGATGACGCCGCCGGCGGCCGGCCCGGTGCCGCGGAACACTTCCTCGCGGCTCATCACGATCTTGACCGGACGGCCGCATTTCTTCGACAGCGCCAGCGCGACCGGCTCGAGATAGACGAGCGTCTTGCCGCCGAACCCGCCGCCGATCTCCGCGGGGATCGCCCGGATGTTCGCGATATCGATATTCAATAGCTTGGCGCAATAGGCGCGGACCATGAACTGGCCCTGGCTCGAGCTGTAGACCGTGCATTGCCCGTCGGGCGCGACCGCGACGACGCAGGCATGCGGCTCGATATAGGCCTGGTGCACCGGCTGCGTCGTATAGCGCCGCTCGATGACCACCTCGGCCTCGGCAAAGCCCTTGGCGACGTCGCCCTTGGTGAAGGTGATCTTCTTGGCGACATTCGACGGCTTGCTCGGCTTCGGCTCGACGCCCTGGGTGAACAGGTCCTCGTGCAGGATCGGCGCATCGGGCGCCATCGCCGCCTCGACGTCGATGACGTGCGGCAGCACCGCGTATTGGACCTCGATCAGGTCGACCGCCTCCTCGGCGATCGCCGGCGAGGTCGCGGCCACCGCGGCGATCGCGTGACCGTCATAGAGCACCTTGTCGCGCGCCATGCAGTTGCGCGACAGGTCGCGGAAATTCATCGGCCCCTCGCCGACGAAGGCTTCCTCGTTGGCGATGTCGGGGAAATCGGCGGCGGTGACGACCGCGCGCACGCCGGGCAGCGCCTCGGCCTTCGCGGTGTCGATCTTGACGATGCGCGCATGCGCGTGCGGGCTGCGCTTGACCTTGGCCCACACCATGCCCGGCATCGTCATGTCGGCGCCGAAGCTGGCGCGGCCGATGACCTTGTCGACGCCGTCGGGGCGGATCGGCCGGGTGCCGACGACCTTGAGGGCTTCCTTGTCGAGATAGCTCATTGGGCGGCCTCCGCGCGCATGACCGAGGCGGCGTCCATCACCGCCCGCAGGATCTTGTCGTACCCGGTGCAGCGGCAGAGGTTGCCGGCGAGCCAGTAGCGCGCCTCCTCTTCGGTCGGGTTGAGCGTCGTGTCGAGCAGAGCCTTCGCCGCGACGATCAGGCCGGGCGTGCAGAACCCGCATTGCAGCGCCGCATGTTCGAGGAATTTCTGCTGCACCGGATGCAGCTTCTCGCCGTCGGCGATGCCCTCGATCGTGGTGACGCTGCGGCCCTCCGCCTCGACCCCCAGCATCAGGCAGGAGCAGATGATGTTGCCGTCGAGGATCACGGTGCAGGCACCGCAATCGCCCGAGCTGCAGCCTTCCTTGCTCCCGGTGAGGCCGAGCTCGTCGCGCAGCACGTCGAGCATCGTCTGCTGCGCTTCGCAGAGATACTCGACCGGCTCGCCGTTGATCGTGGTCGTGACGTGATGCTTGCTCATGCGAACAGTCTCCTGGTCAACGCGCTGCGGCGCGCTCGAAGGCGATGGCGGCCGTGCGGCGTGCGAGGACGCCGGCGACCTTGGTGCGGTACTCGATCGTACCGCGCTTGTCGGTGATCGGCTTGCAGGCCTTTTGTGCCGCGGCGTCGAGCGCGGCGAGCGTCGGTTCGTCGAGCTTGTGCCCGATCAGCGCCTTGGCGGCGTCCTCGACGAGCACCGTTGTCGGCGCCACCGCGCCCAGCACGACGCGCGCATCGATGCAGGTGCCGCCGGCGTCGAGCGTCACGTTGGTGCCGCAGCCGACGACCGCGATATCCATTTCGGTGCGCGGGATGAAACGCAGATAGGCGTCGCACTGGTGCGGCTTCGGCTTCGGTATCTTGAACTCGACGATGAACTCGCCCTGGCCAAGCGAGGTGCGGCCGGGGCCGGTGCAGATCGTCTCGACCGGCGCCTCGCGGCGGCCGTTGGGTCCGGCGATCACCACCACGGCGCGCGCGGCGATCACCGCCGGGACGCTGTCGGCCGCGGGCGAGGCGTTGCAGAGATTGCCGGCGAGCGAGGCGCGGCCCTGGATCTGCGTCGAGCCGATCAGGTCGGCGCCCTCGACGATCCCCGGCCAGGCGTGTTCGAGCGCATGATGGCTCGACAGCATCACCCCCGGCGTCGCCGCGCCGACGACGAAATAGTCGCCCTCCTCGCGGATGCCGATCAGGCCCGGGATCCGCTTGGTGTCGACGATCAGGTCGGGCTTGATCCGTCCGCTGCGCAGCTGGACGAGCAGATCGGTTCCGCCCGCCAACACCTTCGCCACGCCGCTGGCGCCCGCCAGGACCTTGACCGCCTCGTCGACGGAGGACGGCGCCGCGTAATTCACCCTGGGCATGTTCGCTCCTCGAAATCCGCTCGCGCTTCACCATCCGCCGCCCGGGCGAGCGAAGCGCTGTCCTTGGCTTACACCACCGGAACCGGCCGCGTGAAGTGGTATTCTGGGATGGCGGACCGGCTTCCAAGGCCAATCTAGCCATCTCCGATCGAGAGCGCCAAAAATGATCGCGATCAGTGACGATTTGGCGCTCGACGAGCGCGAGATTGCCGAAGTTTTCATCCGCGCCTCGGGGCCGGGCGGCCAGAACGTCAACAAGCTGGCCAGCGCCGCGCAGCTGCGCTTCGACGCGCGGCGCTCGCCCTCGCTGCCGGAGCCGGTGCGGGCGCGGCTGATGCGCCTCGCCGGCCGGCGCCTGACCCAGGACGGCGTCATCGTCATCACCGCACAGCGCTTCCGCTCGCAGGAGCGCAACCGCGCCGACGCGCGCGAGCGGCTGGTGGCGCTGATCCGCCGCGCGCTCGCGCCGCCGAAGGCGCGCCGCCCGACCCGGCCGAGCGCCGCCCAGCGCGAGGAGCGCCTGGCCGGGAAGGCGCGCCGCGCGGCGGTCAAGGCGCGCCGGCGGCCGCCGTCAGGTGATGCACCGTGAAGCCGTGCCGCGCGACCATGAGCTCTGCGACGCGCAAGCGGTGGCAATGCCGCCAGTCGCCGCAATAGCACAGCAGGCAGCTGACGCTCGCCGCCGCGATCGCCGCCGCCTCGGCCAGCGCGTGCTCGGCTTCGGCGGTCGCCAGCTTGGCATCGACGATGCGCCAGAAACGGTCCCACTCGCGCCGCCGGTTGGCTTCGCGGCCCTCGGGCGGCGTGCCCAGCGCGCGCATCCCGACATAGCGGATCGCCGCCTCCTCGACGCCGGCCGCGAGCTGCCGCTTCGAGAAGCCCGGCCGGCGCGATTGCGGGCGGTCGCGTATATCGATCAGCGTCGCCACCCCGGCCGCCTTCAGCGCCGCGACGATTTCGGCCAGCCGCGCCTTCTCATAGCCGATGGTGAAGAGATCGACGGTCATTCCGGGCATCGCGCAGCGAACGCTACCCGACCCGGTATTTGTCCAACGTGCCGCGATCGAGCTCGATGCCGAGGCCCGGACGTTCCGGCACGCGCACCGTGCCGTCGGGTTCGAGGCGCAGCGACTCCTTGAGCAGCTCGGTGCGCAGCGCGTTCGGGTTCTGGTCCCATTCGAGGACGAGCCCGTTGGGCATCGCCGCCGCATAGTGCAGCGAGGCGACGAGCAGCACCGCGCTGCCGAAGGCGTGCGGCGCCACCATCCTGTGATGCGCCTGGGCGAAGGCGGCGATGCGCCTGCCCTCGCTGAACCCGCCGGCCCAGGCGATGTCGGGCTGGACGATATCGACCGCGCCGCGCTCGATCAGCGCGCGGAAGCCGGCAAGCCCCGTCTCGGTCTCGTACCCGGCGATCGCGGTGTCGAGCGCCGCGGCGACCTGCGCGCTGCCGTCGATGTCGTCGGTCGCGACCGGCTCCTCGATCCAGTAGAGCTTGTGCGGCGCCATCTCGCGGCCCATCTCGATCGCGAAGGCGGGGCTCCAGGCGCAATTGACGTCGACCATCAGCTTGGCGCGCGGCCCCAGCGCCTTGCGCGCCGCGGCGATGCGCGCCAGATCCTCCGACGGGTCGGTCTCGCAGAACCCGGCATCGCCCGACAGCGCACGCAGATGCGTGCCGGTCGAGGGGTTGCGGCCGATCTTCATCTTCATCCCCTTGAAGCCGCGGGCGCGATAGGCTTCGGCCTCGGCGGCGATACCCTCAACCCCCTTCCCTTCCTGGTAGAACCCGCCGCTGGCATAGGCTTCGACCCGGTCGCGACAGGCGCCGAGGAGCTTGTAGGCCGGCAGCCGGGCGACCTTGCCGGCGATGTCCCACAGGGCGATGTCGATGCCGCTGATCGCGTTCATCACCGCGCCGCGCCGGCCGTAGATGCGCGTGCGCACCGCCATCTTCTGCCACAGCGCCTCGATCGTCAGCGGGTCCTCGCCGAGCAGCAGCGGCTTCAGATCCTTCTCGATGCAGGCCGCGGCGGCACCACCCGCCGGGCCGGCCTCGCCGAGCCCGACGATGCCGTCATCGGTCTCGACCTCGACCAGCAGCGCGCCGCGCCGCGCCTGCACCCCCGACGCGCTGGCGTAAGGCGGGTCGCATGTGCACGCCAGCGCGATGGTTCGGATGTCCTTGATCTTCATTCGCTTACCCTTCTCTTCTTCGCGATGCCCGGAGGCGATCCGGGCATCCAGTTCGCCGGCTCAGGCCCGGCGATGACGAACCGGCCGTCTAATCGCCGATCACCGCCATCAGGTCGCACTGGATCTGCATCGGCGGGGTGAAGTCGCCGCTGGCGACCGTATGCCGCGCCGGCCGCGAATGCGGGTCGGGAAACATCTCGGTCCAGTATTTGTTGAGCGTCGGCCGCAAGGCGCGGTCGGTGATCCAGACCGTCATCTTGACGATGTCATCGGGCGTGCCGCCGGCCGCCTCGATCACCCGGCGCACATTGGCGAACATCGCGGCGCATTGCGCGTCGAGGTCTTCCGGGACCTTGCCGCTCGCCGGATCGGCGCCGGAAATCGCGCCGGAGACGACGAACGGGCCGCGCCGGCAGGCGCTGGGGATCGGATTGACATGCCGCGCGCCGGCGACATCGATGCTGCGCCGCTTCTCCATGACCGCCTCCTCTCGGATCTCGCCGGGATGATAGGGAGGCGCCCGAGCCTGGGCAACGCGGCGACGCTGAGGGCTACGGCGCGATCGTTATGTGCCCCACCATACCGGCCCAGTCGTGGTCCGCGCAGTGCAGCCCGTAGGCGCCCGGCTGGCGGGCAACGAAATACAAGTCTTTCGTCGTACCCGGCTGGACAGCGATCTCTGTGCGATCGGCGTTCACCACCTCGGGGTTGCGCATGTCGATCGCCTTGAAGAAGTCGGGCGCGGTGAACTCGTGGGTTTCCTTGCCGCGATTGTCGAGGTGGAGGCGGTAGGCGACGCCGCGGCGAAAGCTCAGCTGCGCCGGCTTGAACGCATATTCGACCATGAGCACGGTCACGGTCTTCGGCTGCGGCGCCTCGGCCGCCGGCGCCGCGGCGAGCGGCCATAGCAGCGCCAGCGCCGCGAGCGCGCCGGCGCGCCGGATCCTCACGCCTTGACGATCCGCGCGCGCCGGCCGAGCCCGCGCGATGCGAATGCGTTGCGCGTGTCGACGATCAGCCGGCAGTGGTCGCCGAGCAGCCGATAGTCGATCGCGTCGTGATCGGTGCAGACAAGCGCCACATCGATATCGGCGAGCGCCGCCGCGCTGAGCGGCGTCGATTTGCGCCCGGCAAACGCGGCGTGTTCCCGCGACGGGAGGATTTCCGGCAGCAGCGGGTCGTGAAACCGCACGGTCGCGCCGCGCTGCTCGAGCAGCTCCATGATCTTCAGCGCCGGGCTTTCGCGCATGTCGTCGACATTCTTCTTGTAGGCGACGCCGATGACGAGGACGCGCGCGCCCTTGAGCGCCCGCCCGGCATGCTCGCTGAGCGCCGCCATCGTGATGTCGACCACCCGCCGCGGCATCGCGGTGTTGACCTCGCCGGCGAGCTCGACAAAGCGGGCGCTCAGGTCGAATTCGCGCGCCTTCCAGGTCAGGTAGAACGGGTCGATCGGGATGCAGTGACCGCCGAGCCCAGGCCCCGGATAGAACGGCATGTAGCCGAACGGCTTGGTCTTTGCCGCGTCGATCACCTCCCAGATATCGATACCCATCGCCTCGAAGACGATCTTCAGCTCGTTGACGAGCGCGATGTTGACCGCGCGAAAGACGTTCTCGGTAAGTTTCACCGCCTCCGCGACATCGAGCGACGAGACCGGGACGGCGCGCGCGACGATCTCCTCGTAAAGCGCGCAGGCGAGGCGCAGCGCGTCCGCGCCGTCGCCGCCGACGACCTTGGGAATGGCGGTGGTGGCGAATTGCTCGTTCCCCGGGTCCTCGCGCTCCGGCGAATAGGCGAGGAAGAAATCGTGGCCCGAACGCAGCCCGCTGCGCTCGAGGATCGGCCGCATCACCTCGCGCGTCGTGCCGGGATAGGTCGTCGATTCGAGAACGACGAGCTGGCCGCGCCGCAAATGCCGGGCGATCCCCTCGGTGGTGCGCACGACATAGGTGAGGTCCGGCTCGCGCTGGCGGGTCAGCGGGGTCGGCACGCAGAGCAGGATCGCATCGAGCTCGCCGATCCGGGTGAAGTCGTCGGTTGCCTCGAAGCGCCCGGATTGGCGCAGCGCGGCGATCGCCTCCGGCGGTATGTGCCGGATATAGGAGCCGCCGGCGTTGAGCAGCCTGATCTTGGCCGGATCGATGTCGAAGCCGAGCGCCGCGAACCCGCGCTCGGCGACCGCGCGAACCAGCGGCAGCCCGACATAGCCGAGACCGATCACCCCGATCTTCGCCTGATGCGCCCGAAAGCGGGCGACGAGCGCCTCAACCGAGACCGGCGGAACCCTATCGCTGAGCGCGGCTGCCATGAGCGGAAGATACTAGCACATCACCCCGCCGGTCCGGCTTGTCGCGCGGATGAGCGGTATCGAAGCGGATAATCCAGCAGCGTGACGAAAGAATGAACGGGGCGACCCGGTGGCCGCCCCGTCCGATTTGCCGTGAACCGTACGGACTACGGCGAGACGATCTCGACGCGCCGATTCTGCGGCTCGCGCACACCCGGCGCCGTCGGCACCCGGTTGTCGTTCTCGCCGCGTCCGCTGACCACCATCTGCGCCTTCGGCACACCCAACGCCGCCAAAGCCCGCGCCACGTTGTTCGCGCGCCGCTCCGAGAGCCGCTGGTTGTAGCCCGGCGAGCCCGAGCGGTCGGTGTAGCCGGTCACCTGGATCTGCACCGGCGCGCCCGCCTTATACGCATCGGCCGCCTGCAC
>DATJOB010000225.1:0-2067 GCA_035507475.1 Allostellaceae bacterium
AACGAGGCGACCGAGATGTTCTGCGCGATGCTCGGCACGGTTGCCGGCAATCTGGCGCTGACTCTGGGTGCCAAGGGCGGCGTCTATATCGGCGGCGGCATCGTGCCGCGCCTCGGGCAGCGCTTCGCCGCCTCGCAATTCCGCGCGCGGTTCGAAGCGAAAGGCCGCTTTCACGACTATCTGTCGGCGATCCCGACCTATGTCGTGACGCATAACCTGCCGGCCTTCCTCGGCTGCGCCGCGGCGCTGATGGAGAAGTGATGCCGGCGCCCCATCGCTGACGCGTTCCCCGCGGTGGGGTAGGGTTACTCCCGCGGCGACGCCGCGCGGCGTAGGCGGTCGTTGATCGCGCGGCCGAGCCCCTCTTCGGGGATCGGCATCACCGCGATCGCCGTGAAAGCCGCCCGATCGAGCCGGCGCAGCATCGCAAAAAGATTGGCCGCGGCCTCGAAGAGATCGCCGCGCGGCGACAGATTTAGCGTCTCGACAAAGCCGCCCGGCGGGTGTGGTCCCAACGCGAGCAGCGCCTCGTTCGGCCGCGCGGCTGTCGCATCCAGGCGCAGCGGCAGGCTCGGCGCATAATGGCTCGAGAGCTGACCCGGCGCCCGCGGCGCTGCCGAATCGTCGCGGCCCACCACGACCGGCCCCAGCGCCTCGCGCAAAGCTTCGAGCGTGACGCCGCCGGGCCGGAGCAAGGTTGCCGCCCCGCCGCTGAGGTCGAGCACCGTCGATTCCAGCCCGACCGGACAACGCCCGCCATCGAGGATCAGCGCCCGGTCGCCGAGCTCCTCCGCGACATGCGCCGCCTCGGTCGGGCTGACGCGACCCGAGCGGTTGGCCGACGGCGCGGCCAGAGGCCGCCCCGCCGCGCGCAGCAGCGCCTCGGCCACCGGATGCGCCGGTGCCCGCACCGCCACGGTATCGAGCCCCGCCGAGGCGAGCAGCGAGATGGCGCAGCCCTCACGGCGCGGCAAGACCAGGGTCAGCGGCCCCGGCCAGAAATGCTGCGCCGCGGCGCACGCCCGCGTATCGAAGACGGCGACGACCTCCGCCTCGGCGAGGCTCGGCACATGCACGATCAGCGGGTTGAAACGCGGCCGGCTTTTGGCGGCGAAGATCGCCGCGACCGCGGCGTCGTTGGTGGCGTCGCCGCCGAGCCCGTAGACCGTCTCGGTCGGAAAAGCCACCAGCCGCCCCGCGCGCAGCTCCTCCGCCGCGCGGGTAATCGCCGCCGCAGTCGCCGGTATGATGTTTGCGTCCACACGCCTAAACTTGTCGGCACTCCTTCTCTCCCGCAAGGTCGGCGCGCATGGCGGCCACGGTCATCACGATCGCCCAGCAAAAGGGTGGTGCCGGCAAGACGACGTTGGCGGCGCAGCTCGCCGCTACCTGGGCGCGGCAAGGGCGGCGCCTCGCGTTGCTCGACATCGACCCGCAGGCGAGCCTCGCGGCCTGGACCGAGCTGCGACGCGCGCGGCTTGGCGCCGCCGGCCTCGGTTTCGAGTTTGCCGCGCTGTCCGGTTGGCGCGCCACCGATTGGGTCGAACGGCACGCGCGCGAGGTCGATTACGTGATCGTCGACAGCCCGCCGCATGCCGAGCTCGAGGCGCGGATCGCGCTGCGCACCGCCTCGCTGGTGCTGGTGCCGCTGCAGCCTTCGCCGCTCGATCTGTGGTCGAGCGCGACGACGCTGCGGCTGGCGCGCGAGGAGGGCCGGCCGATACTCGCCGTACTCAACCGCGTCCCGGCACGCTCCAGCCTTGCCGAGACCGTCGCCGCGGAGCTCGCGCGCGACGGCGTCACTGTCGCGGCGGCCCGGCTCGGCAGCCGCGTTGCCTTTGCGCAGGCGATGTCGCAAGGCGGCGGTGTCGTCGAAACCGCACCGGCCAGCCCCGCCGCCGCGGAAATCGCCGCGCTCGCCGCCGAAATCGCCGTGCGCTAATTCCCGCTCCGTCCATTGGGGGGAGAGGGAGTTTACGAGACCTTCGCGCATCGGCTTAAATCGCCGCGGGGAGACGCGGGAAAATGATCGACAAATTCGTTCGTTCGGTGGCCGAGGCGATGGCC